>JAFECX010000079.1 GCA_018241895.1 Pseudomonadota bacterium | reverse complement strand
TGTCATGGGTCTCGGTCGTGAGCGCAGCGCGGCGGGCGCGCCGGATCCGCGTTCTCAGCGCATGTCACGCTCGAAGACGGCGACGCTCTCGACGTGCGCGGTGTGCGGGAACATGTTCACGACGCCGGCCATCGCGCAGCGGTATCCCGCCTGGTGCACCAGCAGGCCGGCATCGCGCGCCAGCGTGGCCGGGTTGCAGCTCACGTAGACGATGCGCCGCGGGGGCGTCCAGTCACCTGCGGCGTGCAGGTCGGCGCAGGCTTTCGCGAGCGCGAACGCACCCTCGCGCGGTGGGTCGACGAGCCAGCGCTCGGCGCGGCCGAGCGCGCGCAGCTCGCCGGCCGTGAGTTCGAAGAGGTTGCGCGCCGCAAAGCGTGCCTTCGCCGCCAGGCCGTTGAGCGCTGCGTTCGACTGCGCGCGCACCACCAGCGGCGCGCTGCCTTCGAGCCCGAGCACCTCGGCAGCGCGCGTGGCCAGCGGCAGCGTGAAGTTGCCCAGGCCGCAGAACCAGTCGATCACGCGCTCGCCGCCTTGCGCATCGAGCAGCCGCACCACACGGGCGACGAGCACGCGGTTGATCTGCGCGTTGACTTGCGTGAAGTCGGTCGGCACGAAAGGCATCGTGATGTCGAACTCCGGCAGCCGGTAGGCGAGTGTGCAGTCGCGCTCGTCCAGCGGCACGACGCTGTCGGGCCCCGCCGGCTGCAGCCACCACTGCACGCCGTGGGCACGGCCGAATTCGCGCAGCAATGCGAGGTCCGTGGCCGGCAACGGCTGCAGATGCCGCAGCACCAGCGCCAGGGTGTCCTCGCCGCACGCCAGTTCGATCTGCGGCAGGCGCTCGCGCGTGGCCATCGCGCCCACCAGCGCGCGCAGCGGCACGAGCAGCGCACTCGCGCGCGGCGGCAGCACCGGACAGATCGTCATGTCGGCGACGTGGCGCGACTTGCGCTCGTGAAAGCCGACCAGCACGGTGCCCTTCTTTGCCACCCAGCGCACCGTGAGCCGCGCCCGCTCGCGATAGCCCCAGGCCGGGCCGACGATGGGCGGCAGCATCTGCTGCGCCCGGACCTTGGCCAGATGCCACAGATCGTCCTCGAGCACGCGCTGCTTGACCGCCACCTGTGCCCAGGGGTGCAGATGCTGCATCTTGCAACCGCCGCAGGCGCCGGCGTGCAGGCCGAAGTGCGGGCAGACCGGGCGCACGCGCTGCGTGCTCGCGCGCGCGATCGCCGACACTTGCCCCCCTTCCCATTGGCTCTTCCGGCGCGCCACGTGCACCTGCACCCGCTCGCCCGGCAGGGCACCTTCGACGAACACCACCTTGCCCGGCCCCGGGGCACCGTCGGCGGGCGGGCGGCGGCCCACGCCCTGCCCCTCGAGGTCGAGCGACTCGACGTCGAGCCAGTCCTCGTCTGCAGCCATCGGTCGGGTCATTCCGGCGCCGCGGTCGGCGCGGCGGCGCGCATGCGCTCCAGCGAGACGTCGACGCTCGGCATCGGGAGCGCCAGCTCAGCGTTGCATGCCCGGCCGCAGCGCGGCAGGGACGCCACGGCGTCGGGCGTTCACTCGGTCGCTCCCGCGCCGGTGTGGCTGCCGTCCAGCGCCGCGCTGGCCGCGAACGCCGGTGTCATCGGCACGATCGGCGCCACCGCCTCGGCCGCGGGTGCCGACGTGCCCGCCGGCGGGGCCTCGGCAAACTTGCCCATGTACTCGATCTTCGCCGCCGCCCGCAGGACCGCGAGGTCGTTTTCGACCAGCTTGCGGCGGCGCTCGTTGAGCAGAAAGGCCTCGATCGCCGTGCGCGCCTGTTCCTCGCTCACCGGCTGCGGCGACGAACCGGCCTGGACCAGCAGCTGCAGGCCGCTGGGCACCTGCGTCATGATCGCCTGGCCATCGGCGAGCCGCGCGATGGCATCCAGGCTCGGCAGCGGCAACTGCTCGGCGGCACGCACCACCTGGTTGGCCGCGAAACGCACGCCGTTGGCCCTGAGGTACTCGACGAACTCAGCGATGTTCGTCGACGCGCTCAGCCTGTCGCGCAGCATCGGCACCTGCTCCGGCGCGGCCTCGATCGCGAACTCCTGCAGCGTGTAGAGGCGACGTTGCGCGAACAGCGCCGGCTTGCCCTCGTAGTAGGCGTGGATCTCTTCGGGCGTGGGCCTGGGGGCCGCGTCGCCGACCCGCTCTGCATAGGCGCGCGCGAGGGCGTCGCGGCGCGCGGCCTCGATCTGCCGCATGACGCGCGGATCCCGCTCGAGCCCGAGCTTGCTCGCGTTGTCGACGGCGAGTTCCTGGTCGATCAAGCGCTCGAGGATCTGGCGGCGGGCGGCATCGAGCTGCTCCGTACGCAGGCCGCGCTGCTGCTGCAGCACGAGTTCGACCTGCTCGACGGTGATCTCGTGCTTGTCCACCGTGGCGGCAGTGCGGCTGCCGGCGCGGTCCTTCTTGTCACCGCAGCCGGCGCCGAGCAGCGCCGTGCCGACGACGGCCGCGACGGCCACGGCACGAATGGCCGCCGTGCGGCCGATGCGCAACGTGGTGATGGTGTCGATCTGCATGGGCGGGGGCCGCGGGCGGCGCAACGAGTGTACGGACGAAGTGGCGCCTGCACGGGCCGCCGATCCACGGACCGGGTGCGCCCGGCACGCCGGACGGTGCATCCGGGCGGCGCGGCCATCGCCCTGGCCGCCCACCCGCTCAGAACCCGTGAATGAATCGGTCGCGCCGAGCGGGCGTGAATGGTTCGTTCACAGCTTGCTCAGCGCGCGGGCAGCAGCCTGGCCGGGTCGACCGGCTTGCCCTGACGACGGATCTCGAAGTGCAGTTGCACGTGATCGCTGTCGCTCGAGCCCATCTCGGCGATCTTCTGGCCGCGGCGCACGGCCTGGTCCTCCTTCACGAGCAGCGTCTGGTTGTGCGCGTACGCCGTGAGGTAGGTGTTGTTGTGCTTGATGATGACGAGGTTGCCGTAGCCGCGCAGGCCCGAACCCGCGTAGACGACGCGGCCGTCGGCCGCGGCGAGCACCGGATCGCCGGCTTTGCCGCCGATCTCCAGACCCTTGTTCTTCGCGTCGTCGAACGGCGCCACCACCGGGCCGGCCGCCGGCCAGGCCCAGGCGATGTCGTCGTCGCCGTCGCGTGGTGCCGCGGAGGCCGGCGCGGTGGCGGGCGGGGCTGCGTTGCTCTCAGTGCCTGCCGTGGTCGTGGGCGCTGTGGCGGCCGCGCTGCGAGCGTCGAGCGGCCTCGACTCGACACGTCCGGCCGGCACGACGGGCTGTGCCGAGGCCACGGGCGCGGGTGCGACCACGCGCACCACCTGGCCGATTTCGATCGTGTACGGGCTCTCGAGGCCGTTCCAGCGCGCGATGTCGCGCCAGTTCTGGCCGAATTCCAGGCCGATGCGGATCAGCGTGTCGCCCGGCTTGACGCTGTAGTAGCCGGGCTTGCCCGCGTTCTCGATGCCGGGGGGCGGCTTGGCGGTCTCGGCGGCCGGTTCGGCGCCGGGCACGACGGGTGTGTTGGCGGCGCTCGTCGGTGCCGGCGCCGGCACGCCGGGCTTGACGCGTACCACGCGCTCTTCCACCGGCGCGCGACCGGGCGACGACGCGCAGCCGGCCACCACCAGCATTGCGGCGATGGCCGCGGCCACGCGCCACGGGAACAGGGGAGTCTTGGTCACGAATCTCGGCGGCTTCATTCGACGCCGGATTTTAGGGGGACGAAATGGACGGCATCGAACTCCTGCTGCCGCACGCCGGCGCGGTGCCGGTCGACCACGGCCAGGCGCTGGCCGCGCAGGCCGGCACCTTGCGTCGGCGCGACCAGCCGTCCGTCGGTGGCAAGCTGTTCGATCCAGGGCGCCGGCAGCTGCTCACCGCCGGCGGCGCAGACGATGGTGTCGTACGGCGCGCGCGCGGCGTGGCCGAGGCGACCGTCGGCATGCAGCAGCAGGGGCCGCGGCGCCGTGACGCATGCCGGCGGTGCCGCCGCGGCCGGCAGCGGGTGCGCCCCGAGCGTCTCGCGTGCGCGCTCGGCCAGCGGCTGCAGGCGTTCGATGCTGACGACGCTGCGCGCGAGCTGCACGAGCAGCGCCGTCTGATAGCCGCAGCCGGTGCCGATCTCGAGCACGCGCCCGAGGTGACCGTGACTGCGCGCGAACTCGCTGCCCAGCGCCAGCACCAGCATGCGCGCGACGACCGACGGCTTGGAGATCGTCTGCCCGTGGCCGATCGGCAGGCTCGTGTCCTCGTAGGCCTGGATGGCCAGTGCGCTGTCGACGAAGCGGTGGCGCTCGACCGCGGCAAAGGCGGCCAGCACGCGCTCGTCGTCGATGCCCTCGGCGCGCAGACGCTGGACCATGCGCGCGCGCACTGCCGCCGAGTCCAGGCCGAGGCCCGAAGGGATGTGGCGCCGCGCCGCATCCTGCGCCGCCTGCTGCAGCGGTCGCTGCGGTCGCAGCAACTCGCGCGTCGCCGGCCGCGGCGCACCGTGCAGCCGGGCCAGCGGCAGCGGGAAGCGGCGGCCCGGTCGGCTCATCGTGCCAGCCCCGGCCGTGCGTGCGGCTCAGACCTGCGGCAGCCCGAGCTGGGCAGCCCACAGCGGCCGTGCGGCGTGGTCGGTGAGGTCCACCTGCAATGGCGTGATCGAGACGCAGCCCGTGGCCACGGCGTGGAAATCGGTGCCCTCGCCGGCCTCGCGCGCATCGCCCGCGGGGCCGATCCAGTAGATGGGCTCGCCGCGCGGGTTGAATTGCCGCTTCACCGGCGCGCTCGCATGGCGGCGGCCCAGCCGCGTCACGACACGCGGCAGTGCCGCCGCGTCGGCGCGGTTGGGGATGTTCACGTTGAGCAGCCACGGCTCGCCGCCCAGCGGATGCCCGGCCAGCACCTGGTCGACGATGGAGCGCGCCGTCGCCGCCGCGGCGTCGAGGTGCACCCAGCCCTTGTCGACCTGCGAGAAGGCGATCGCCGGCACGCCGAAGAGGTAGCCCTCCATCGCCGCGGCCACCGTGCCCGAATAGTGCGTGTCGTCGCCCATGTTGGCGCCGTTGTTGATGCCCGCCAGCACGAGGTCGGGCCGCTGCGTGAGGACGCCCGTGAGTGCGATGTGCACGCAGTCCGACGGCGTGCCGCTGACGACGCGAAAGCCCTGCAGGCCCGCGCCGCGCGGCTCGAAGACGGTGAGCGGAAGCGACAGCGTGAGCGAATTCGACGTGCCGCTGGCGTTGCGCTCGGGCGCGAAGACGTCGATTTCGCCCAGCCCTTCGCAGGCGCGCACGAGGGCCGCGATGCCGGGTGCGAAGTAGCCGTCGTCGTTGGCGATCAGGATGCGCATGGATCGATTTCCAGGAAGGACGCGGCGCAGGCCGCAGCCGCTCGCGCGACGCCAGCCGGCGTCATCGCGGCGCCGACGTGACGAGGGCCCGGCGCCGCCGGGCCCTCGTCACTGCGATCGATCGTGTGGTGCCGATGGTCGGACTCGAACTGACGACCTTCGCATTACGAATGCGCTGCTCTACCAACTGAGCTACACCGGCAAATTGCGGATTCTAGCGCAGCAGCACGCGGCACGCGGCACGCGCGCGCCGCGGGGCAGCCGCAACCTCGGTGCGCCGCGCTCGTCTTCGACGAAGGGGACCAGGGCGCAACGGGAGCGCCGGCCTGCGCACCGTCGAGGCAGCGGGCCGGTGCCGCACAATCGCCCCCCTTCCTTCGGCGTGCCCTCACCACACCGGCCTGCCCGGGCGCGGGCAACGGCGTGCCGCGTCCCGTCGCCGGCCGGCCACCGTTCACCGTTCACCGTTCACCGTTCACCGTCCGCCGTTCACCGTCCGCCGTTCACCGTCCGCCGTTCACCGTTCGTGCCGACGATTCCCGATCTGCTCCACGAGGCGCACTGGCGCCGGCGCTGGCGCGTGCTGCTCGCCGCGCTGGTGCTGGCGATCGCCTTGCTCGCGTTCACGCCGGGCGAGGTGCCGATGCCCACCCTCGGGCAGGACAAGCTGAACCACGCAACGGCCTTCGCGGCCCTGTCGGCCGTGGGTCTGCTCAGCCGCCGCGCCACGGCATCGCCCGTGCGCGTGGCCGTCGCCGCGCTGCTCTACGGCGTGCTGATCGAGCTCGTGCAGTCGCGCATTCCAGGTCGCAGCGCCGAGCTCGCCGACCTGCTGGCCGACACGGTGGGCATCGTGCTCGGCCTGGCGCTGGTCCGTGCTCTGCGGCGCTGCTTCGCGCCCACGGTCTGACCCGGGTCGGCATGCGGCGGCGCGCGGCCACGACGCCGATCAGGCCAGCGGGAAGCGCACCGCCGGCAGGCCGCCGAAGAAGAGATCGGCCGCCACCGCGCCCAGCGCCTCGTGCGACAGCGCGCCGCCGGCCCCGAGCCACGTGAAGGTCCAGTTCAGCATGCCGAGCAGCAGCATCGCCAGCGCCTTGTGCAAGGCGGCCGGCTCGCCGCCGGGCCGCAGCACGGCAATCGCGTCGGCGAAGACCTGGACGACACGGCCCTGACCATCGACGACCTCGCGGCGCAGCGTCGCGTCGAGGTGCCTCACGCTCTCCGTGAGCACCCGATGCTCGTCGTGTGCGCCGGCATAGGTCGTCATGAAGCGGTGGACGAGCTCGCGCAGGTGCGCCTCGGGTGGCAGCTCGCGCGCGACGACGTCGGCCACCAGCGACTCGAGCCGCCGAACGTGGCCGCGCGCGATCTGCGCCAGCAGATCGTGCTTGTCGCGCACGTAGTGGTACAGCGTCGGCTTGCTCACGCCGCACGCCTCGGCCACCTCCTTCATCGTCGTGGCGTTGTAGCCGCTGCGGGCGAACAGCGCTGCGGCGGCCGCGAGGATGTGCTCGCGCTGCTCGTCGTAGCCGGGCGAACGCGGGCGCGGCACGGTGCGTCGCCGGGTGCGCGCGCTTTGCTCAGGGGCGCACGCGCGGCCGCGCGCGTGCGTCCGTGGCGGCCCTGGCCCCCGGGCTCACCGGGGCCGCTTGTCGATGACGCGGCGCGCCTTGCCGAGCAGCGTGCGCTCGATGCTCTCGGGCAACCCCACGTCCACGCGCGTGCTCACGCCGACCAGCGTCTTGATGTCGTGCTGCAGCGCGCGCCCGATCGCGTCGCGGTCGGCGTCGCGGTGCTCGTGGGCGACCTCGCAGCGCACCAGGACACCGTCGAGCAGGCCTTCGCGCGTGACGACGATCTGGTACTGGCCGCACAACTGACCGTGGCGCAGCACGAGCTCCTCGATCTGGGTCGGGAACATGTTGACGCCGCGGATGATCAGCATGTCGTCGCTGCGGCCGACGATCTTGCCCATGCGGCGCATGCTGCGCGCAGTGGGCGGCAGCAGCCGCGTGAGATCGCGCGTGCGGTAGCGGATGACCGGCAGTGCCTCCTTCGTGAGGGTGGTGAAGACGAGTTCGCCCTCGCTGCCCTCGGGCATCACCTCGCCGGTCTCGGGATCGATGATCTCGGGGTAGAAGTGGTCTTCCCAGACCACCGGACCGTCCTTGGTCTCGATGCACTCGTTGGCCACGCCCGGGCCCATGACCTCCGACAGGCCGTAGATGTCGACCGCGTCCAGGTCGGCACCGGCCTCGATCTCGCGGCGCATCTCCTCGGTCCAGGGCTCGGCGCCGAAGATGCCCACCGAGATGCTCATGCGGCGCGGATCCTTGCCCTGGTGGACGAACTCCTCGATGATCACCTGCATGTAGCTGGGCGTGACCATGATGATGTCGGGCCGGAAGTCCTCGATCAGCTGCACCTGCTTTTCCGTCTGGCCGCCGCCCATCGGCACCACGGTGCAGCCCAGGCGCTCGGCGCCGTAGTGCGCGCCCAGGCCGCCGGTGAACAGACCGTAGCCGTACGCGACATGCACGATGTCGCCGGCGCGCCCGCCGCTGGCGCGGATGCTGCGCGCCACGAGGTCGGCCCAGTGGTCGATGTCGGCGCGCGTGTAGCCGACGACGGTGGGCTTGCCGGTCGTGCCGCTGCTGGCGTGCACGCGCACCACCTGCTCGCGCGGCACGGCGAACATGCCGAACGGGTAGTTGTCGCGCAGATCGGCCTTGGTCGTGAACGGGAACTTCGCCAGATCGGCGAGCGTCTTGCAGTCCGACGGATGCACGCCCTTGGCGTCGAAAGCGCGCCGGTAGTGCGGCACGTGGTCGTAGGCGTGCTGCAGCGTCCACTTCAGGCGCTCGAGTTGCAGCGCCTGCAGTTCGTCGCGGCTGGCGGTCTCGATCGGCTCGAGCTCGCCGGGGCGGGGAGTCTTCACGGGCATGGGGTTGTCTCCGTCACTTGTTTTCGAAGGGTGTGTGCCGCTTGCCGACCGGCAGGCCCGCGATCACGGGCTTGCCCTTCGCGGCATAGCTGCGGCCGCGGAACACGGCCACGCGCTCGGCGTGCTGGTTGGTGACCTCGACGTCGTACAGGCCGGTACGACCCGAGCGCACCACTTCGGCGGCGCGCGCCGTGAGCACGTCGCCCAGCCGCGCCGCGGCGAGCAGATCGATGTCGAACCCCGAGGCCACCGTGACCTCGTTGTAGGCATTGCAGGCATGCGCAAAGGCGCTGTCGGCGAGCGTGGCGACGATGCCGCCATGGCACACGTCGTGGCCGTTGAGCATGTCCTCGCGCACGGACATCGTCAAGGTTGCGCTGCCCGGGCCGACCGCCCGCACCTGCATGCCGAGCATGGCGCTCGCGCGGTCGCCCTTGATCATCCACTCGCGCGTCGCCTCGGCCACGTGCTGCGCGTCGAGCGCTTCGGGCGCCGCGGGCGCTGCGGGTGGACCGGCGCGCGTCGTCATCAGCGATCCACGAAGACCGGGGCGCGCTTGGCCATGAACGCCGCCACGCCTTCGGCGTAGTCGTGCGCATGGCCCAGCTCACGCTGGGCGGCGGCTTCGAGCGCGAGCGCGTCGCCGAAGTCCATCGGCATCGCCGCGTCGAGCGCGCGGCGCGTCTCGGCGAGCGCGCGCGCGGGCATCGCGGCCAGCCGCTCGGCCAGCGCGCTCACGCTCGAGTGCAGCGCGGCATCGTCGACGCACTTCCAGATCAGGCCGATGCGCTCGGCCTCCTCGGCCGCCAGCTTCTCGCCGGTCATCGCCAGGCCGAGCGCACGCGCGCGGCCCACCAGGCGCGGCAGCAGCCAGGTGCCGCCGCAATCGGGCACGAGGCCGATCTTGGAGAAGGCCTGGATGAAGCTCGCACTGCGTGCCGCGACGACGAAGTCGCAGCACAGCGCGAAATTGGCGCCGGCGCCCGCTGCCACACCATTGACCGCGGCGACCACCGGCACCGGCATCGTGCGCACGCGCAGCGCAAGCGGCCGGTAGTGGCGCTCGATCACGGCGCCGATGTCGACGTGGTCGCCGGACATCGCCGGGTCGCCCAGATCCTGGCCGGCACAGAAGCCGCGCCCGGCGCCGGTGACGACCACGCAGCGCACCTGGGCGTCGTCGGCCGCCGCATTCAGCGCCGCGAGCAGCGCCGCGTGCATCGCACCGGTGAAGCTGTTGAGCGCGGCCGGCCGGTTGAGCGTGATGGTGCGCACGGCGCCGGCGCTGTCGACCCGCACGGGGGCAGCGTCCGGGGCCGGGGTGGTGGGGGTGTTCATCGGGGGCTCCTGCTCGATCGCCACCGAAGCCGGCCGGTGCGACACAGTGCGTTGCGCCGCCATTACCCGACCGCTTGGTCGGCGAATTCTAAGGGTCGGCTGTGCCCTGTCGGACACGGCCCGCGGCGGACATGGCGAGCCCGCCGGAGTGCCGGCCACGAAGCGCCAGCGACGCCCCGTGGGGGGCCGCTGGCGAGTGGCATCGGGGATCAGGCGCAGGTGACGGGTTCCGAGCTTCCGCCCATTCTTGCGGCCGGTTCGCGCCTGTCGGATGCGCACTGTGCCAGCGCGATGCGCCGACGAGGCGACGAAGTGACGGGCCCGTGCAGCCCAGTTCGCGGGTTCGTCGCCGCGCGCCGCTTCAGCGCGCCGGGTAGCGCCGCTCGAGCCAGGCCAGCAGCGTGCGCAGCGTCTGCGCCTCGCCGCCCACCGGCCGCCCGGGGCGCGCGGCGTCGTTCCATGCGTACAGGTCGATGTGCAGCCACTCGAGTGCGTCGGGCACGAAGTCCTCGAGGAAGATCGCGGCGTTGATGGCGCCGGCCATCGCGTTGCGGCCGCTGTTGACGACGTCGGCGATCTCGCTCTCGATGCCGCTGTGATAGTCGCGCCACAGCGGCAGGTGCCACAGCGGGTCGCCCAGCTCGAGGCCGAGGTCGACGAGTTCGCGCGCCGTGGGCATGGCACGGCAGAACAGCGCCGGCAACTGCGGCCCGAGCGCGGTGCGTGCGGCGCCGGTCAGCGTCGCCAGATCGATCATCAGGCCGGGGTCGGACTCGGCACCATAGGCGAGCGCGTCGGCGAGGATCACGCGCCCCTCGGCATCGGTGTTGCCGACCTCGATGCTCAGGCCCTTGCGCGTGCGGATCACGTCGCCCGGGCGGTACGCGTTGCCTGCGATCGCGTTCTCCACCGCGGGGATCAGCAGCTGCAGGCGCAGCGGCAGCCCGAGCGCCATGATCATCTGCGCCAGCGCGAGCGCATGGGCCGCGCCGCCCATGTCCTTCTTCATCAGGCGCATGCCTTCGGCACCCTTGATGTCGAGGCCGCCGCTGTCGAAGCACACGCCCTTGCCGACCAGCGTCAGGCGCGGATGGCGCGGCGAGCCCCACGTGAGCTCGACCAGGCGCGGCGCGCGCGCCGCCGCACGGCCCACGGCGTGGATGGCGGGGAATCCGGCGCCGAGCAGCTCGTCGCCCACCGTCTGGCGGAACCTCGCGCCGCTCGCCTTGGCGGCCAGGCGGACCGCCTCGGCCAGTTCGGCAGGGCCCAGGTGCTCGGCCGGCGTGTTGACGAGATCGCGCGTCGCCGCGATGGCGGTGGCGACGACGAGCGCGCGCCGCGCCGGCTCCGACGGCGGCAGCATCAGCGTGGCCGGCGCGCGGCGTCGTGCGCGGTACAGGTCGAACGCGTAGCTGCCGAGCTCCCAGGACAGCGCTGCGGCGCCGGGGTCGAGTTCGACGCCCAGTTCGCCGAGCCGGTATGCGCCCGGCGGCAAGGCCTTGGGCAGCGCGGCCAGCGCCCAGGGATGCATGCGGCTCGCGGCGCCTGCCCACACCGAGGCGACCGTGCCGTCGGGGGCCGGCAGCAGCGCGTGCGTGTCCGGCGCGCCTTCGAAGGCCAGCGTGTCGAGCCAGCGCCGCACGGGGGGCTCGAGGGCTGCGGCACAGCTCGCGAACGAGGCCCGATCGACGACGTGGATCGGAACGCAGGTGCCATCGGGCGCGGCGAGTTCGACGGTCATGGCGGCTCCGGGGTGGTTGACGATGCACGGCGCGGATCTCGTTGGCCGCAATCGTGGCGAACGAGCAGCACCTCGAGCGTATGTCCAGGCGGGCCCGCTCGGCGTGCCCGGCGCTCTGTGCGGTCTGTGCGCGCTGCGTGTTCCGCGTGTTCTGCGTGTTCTGCGTGTTCTGCGCGATTGCGGCGTTACCGGTTCAGTGGCTGGTCGTCGGCACCGCAGGCGCGCTGGGCGCTGCCGGGCCTGCGGTCGTGCCCGCCACCGTGAGCGACGCGGGCAAGCCTCGCGAGCGCTCGAGATGGCGCTCGACCAGGCCGCGCATGTGGCCCAGCGACACCCAATGCTGGTGGATCAGCCCGAGGATCCCGCTGCGGTGCAGTTCGCCGACGACGGCATCGGGCAGATCCTGCATCTTCTTGTCGTCGACGGTGAGAAATCCGTCGACGCGGTGGATGCTGCCGTCGGCCAGCGTGGCGCTGAACTGCATCTCGCCGAGCAGGCCGAGCTCGAGCAGCCGGGCGCCGATGTGCCGGGTGCGCTCGATCTCGCCTTCGAGCACCTGAAGCCGCTGCTGCATCTCCTTGAGCAGCGGCGCAGGCTGGCCGTCGCCTTCGAACAGCGCCACGCCGTCACCGCACCCGCCCGGTCGCACGCCGGCCCAGGCCATGTCGACGCAGACCGCGAGGCGCTGCGCGTCGAGTCGACCGATGCAGAACGGATAGTTGCGCAGCACCGCCGGCATGTAGCGCGCCTGCCAGGCGCCGCCCGCGAGGCACAGGTTCTGCTCGCGCACGAGGCCGAGCACGGCCAGCGGTGCCACCTGCTCCTTGCCGTCGGGACCGTCGTCGACGCGCACGAAGACGATCGGGAACTCGCCGCAGACATCGCCGAACTCGCAGGCGGCGACGAAGACGGCGTTGAGCCCTGCGGCGGGCGACCAGTCGGCGACGGGCAGCGCCAGACGCAGTGCGCGGTGCCGCGCGTTGTCCAGCGGCACGGGGTCGCGATGCAGGTTTCGATCGATCAACTCGGTTCTCCGGAGAATTCGACGCGGCTCGCCAGCACCTTGTCGATGCGCTTGTCGTCGAGGTCGACGACCTCGAAGCGCCAGCCGCTCCACAGCACCGTGTCGGCCACGTGCGGCAGCCGGCCGAGCAGCACGATGATCATGCCGGCGAGGGTGTTGTACAGCGACAGCTCCTCGTCCGGCAGCTCCTTGATCGCCAGCCGGTCCTTGAGCTCGGTCACCGGCATCAGGCCGTCGATGAGCCAGCTGCCGTCGGCGCGCTCGGTGGCCCAGGCTTCCTCGCCCGCCGCGGCGCTGAACTCGCCGGTGATCGCCTCGAGCAGGTCGTGGTCCGAGATCACGCCCTGCACCGCGCCGTACTCGTCGACGACGAACACGAGTTCGGCGTTGCTGTCGCGAAAATGTTCGAGCAGTTCCATGCCGCTGAGCGTCTCGGGCACGAAGACCGGCGCTTGCAGATGCTCCTCGAGGCGCGGGGTGGCGCCGCGTGCCAGCGGCGCCAGCAGACGCTGCACGCCGAGCACGCCCTGCACGTCGTCGAGCGAGCCGCGGCACACCGGGTAGCGCGAGTGGCCGCCGGCGATGACGCGCGCCAGCGTGTCGGCCACCGGCGCCGCGAGATCGAGCCACACGATCTCGGCGCGCGGGATCATGATCGAGCCGATCTGGCGGTCGTCGAGCCGGAAGACGTTGCGCACCATCTGGTGCTCCTGTGCCTCGATGACGCCGGCGTCCACACCCTCTTCGAGGCTGGCGGCGATCTCCTCTTCGGTGACGTGGCGCGCGACCTCGCGGATGCCGACGAGCCGCAGCACGGCCTGGGTGGCGATGCTGAGCACCGCGACCAGCGGACGCGCCGCGGCCGACAACGCGTTCATCGGTCGCGCCACCAGGCGCGAGATGGTCTCCGGGTAGAGCTGACCCAGGCGCTTGGGGACCAGCTCGCCGAAGATGATCGTCACCACCGTGATGAGCAGCACCACGAGGGCGGTGGCGGCGTAGCCGGCCGCGCCCTCCGGCAGCCCCACGGCCGCGACCAGCCAGGCCGCCAGCGGCGCCGAGAACGCCGCTTCGCCGACGATGCCGTTGAGGATGCCGATCGACGTGATGCCGATCTGCACCGTGGACAGGAACTTGGTCGGGTCCGCGTGCAGCGCCAGCGCCGCCTGCGCACCGGGTGCGCCGGCCTCGACCAGCACCTGCAGGCGCACCCTGCGGCTCGCGCTCAGCGCCATCTCCGACATCGCGAAGGCGGCATTGAGGATGACGAGAAAGACGAGAAGCGTGATCTCCATGCGCTGCGCCGGCCGCGCCGGGCGGCAGGGCAAGGGAGCGGCAGCGTAGCAGAATCGACCGATGCGTTATCTGATCGGCGACGTGCAGGGCTGCCTGCCGGCGCTGGACCGACTGCTCGCCGAGATCGGCTTTTCGCCCTCGCGTGACCGCGTCGTGCTGCTGGGCGACCTCGTCAACCGCGGCCCGCAGTCGCTGGGCACGCTGCGGCGCGTGATGGCGCTGGGCGACGCGGCGCACTGCCTGCTCGGCAACCACGACCTGCACCTGCTGGCCGTCGCGCATGGGGCGCGGCCGCTGCACCGTGGCGACACCTTCGGCGACGTGCTGGGGGCGAGCGAGCGCGCGGCGCTGCTCGACTGGCTGCGCCGGCGGCCGCTCGCGCTGCTCGAGGAGGACTGGCTGTGCGTGCATGCCGGCGTGCCGCCGCAGTGGGATCGCGAGCGCACGCTCGCGCTGGCCGACGAGGTCGCTGCGCTGTTGCGCAGCGAGGCGCTCGCCGAGTTCCTGCCACGCATGTACGGCAACGGGCCGGCACGCTGGGACGACGCGCTGTCGGGCACCGAGCGCTGGCGCTTCGTCGTCAACGCGCTGACGCGCATGCGCTTTTGCAGCGACGACGGCACGCTGGACTTCGTCACCAAGGAGGGGGCAGGCGCCGCGCCGCCGGGCTGTCGGCCCTGGTTCGAGGTGCCCGGGCGACGCAGCGCGGGCCAGCGCATCGCCTTCGGCCACTGGAGCATGCTCGGCCTGCAGGTGCGCGCCGACCTGCTGGCGCTCGACACCGGCTGCGTGTGGGGCGGCAAGCTGAGCGCCGTGCGCATCGACGGCGGCCGCCAGGAGGTCGTGCAAGTCGCTTGCCCGCAGGCGCAGGCGCCCGGCCGAGCCGCCTGAGTGCGTGGCCGGCGCGTCGAAGGCAGCGGCCCCGATCCGCGCCGCGCCACAGCCCATGCCGCAGGCCGATGCGAGCGCAGGCAAAATCAACGCGCGGGAAGCGTGGCCGAGCGGCTGAAGGCACCGGTCTTGAAAACCGGCGAGGGCGCGAGCCCTCCGTGGGTTCGAATCCCACCGCTTCCGCCGGATGGCGCTCAGACCTCGAGCTGGCGGATGCGGATTTCCTCGCGCGGCTGCGGCGACCGCGCCGAGTTCTGCGATCGCAGCACGGCCTTGCCCGAGCGCGATCCGAGTTCGGTGTGCATCTGCACGCCCTCGCCTGCCGGCACGCCCTCGCCTGCCGGCACGAGCGCGCCATCTTCGGCCGCGCCGTCGGCGCGCGCGCAGGCACCCAGCGCCGCGTAGGCATCTGCCAGCGCCTCGTCGTCCGAGCGCTCGGGGCTGGGCGGCGACGCGCGCGCCGCAGCACCGGGCGCATGGTCGAACACTGCACTCGTGCGGAAGATGTCCGACTCGGCCTCTGGATCCATGTGCTCGCGGTCGATCACCGCCACCGCCATCTTCGAGCGCAGGTTGGCCAGGCCGACGGGCGACCAGTTCACGACCAGGCCTTCGAGCTGGTCGAGCGCATGCTGCAGCACGTCCAGCGGCACCTTGTGCAGCGCCGCGAGGCCCTTCTTGGCCAGCGCATGCTCGACGAAGACGAGATGCCGCATGGTGTGCCGCGTCTCGGGCAGCTCGTTGAGCAAGGCGGCCAGTTCGGCACGCATCTGGGTCAACTCGGCGTCGTCCTTGCGTTGCGCCAGTTCGGCGCGGCTGGGTGTTCTCGCCGGGGCTCTGGGGCGCTCTTCGAGCACGAGCCGCAGCTCGACGCCGTCGCGCCGCAGGGCGAGGTCGTGCTTGAAGAAGGCGGCGGCCACCTGGCGCAGGGGCCGCAGCAGGCGCTGCATCGAACTCATGGTGCTCTCGGGCTCGCACGCGGCGTTGCGGGACGCGCCGCGCAGGATCGGATGTCGTCGCAGTCTAGGTCGCCGGCGCGTGTGCTTGGGCAAGCAGTTGTGAACGCAATCGCAGCTCCGGCGGCCATCGGCTGCACGCGGTTACGCCTGCGCGTTCAGCTGCAGCAGGTGCGATTCCTGCCGGTGCGCTTGGCCTCGTACAGGGCCTCGTCGGCGCGCGCCAGCACGGCATCGAGCGTCTCGCCGCGGCGCCACAGCGTGACGCCGGCCGAGAAGGTGACGAAGACCTCCTCGCCCTCGTGCATGAACAGGCTCGCTGTCAGACCGCGTTGCAGCCGCGTGAGCGCCTGCTGCGCGGCATCGAGCTCGGTGTCGGGCAGCAGCAGCACGAACTCCTCGCCGCCGAAGCGCGCGACGTGATCGCCCGGGCGCAGCCGTTCGCGCACCGCACCAGCCAGCGCACGCAGCGCCTGGTCGCCCACGGCATGTCCGAGGCGGTCGTTAAGCTTCTTGAAATGGTCGAGGTCGATCAGGCCGAGCGCCAGCCGCCTGTTGCCGTTGCGCTCGCAGCTCGCCACCTCGGCGGCGAACTGCTGCTCCAGGCCACGACGGTTGGCCACCTGCGTGAGTGCGTCGGTGGCCGCCTCGTCGGAGATGCGGCGCAGTTCGGACTCGAGCGCACGCACGCGTTCCTCGAGCTCGCCGGCGCGCGCCTGCTGCTCGTGCAGCCGCGCACGCGAGGCGCCGATGGACGCGCGCACGGTGCGGCTGTCCTCGAGCATCGCCTGCACGACGCCGGCCAGACTCTCGACGCTCTCGGCCCGCGCGATGGCCTCGGCGTGGCCCTGCACCGCCAGCTCGAAGACGCCCGCGTGCTGGCCGAGTTCGCCGACCTCGCTGAGCATGCGCGCGAGAAGCTGCTTCAGGGCATCGCGCGCCGCACTGCGTTCACCGCGCAGGCGCTGCTGATGCCGCCGGGTCTCGTCGAGCAGCTGGCTGGCGGCGCGCAGGGCGCGCAGGCTCAGCCCTTCGGCCAGCCGCGCCTCGAGCCCGGCACACTGGCCGCGCGCCCAGCTGTCGTCCTCGGCGAGCTCGGTCAGACCGCGCGTCAGCTCGCGGCACAGGCCGCCCAGCTGCTCGACGAGCTGGTGGCGGTGTCCGAACCAGCGGCGCGCGTCGGCGCAGATCCGATCGAGCTCGAGCACCAGGACGTCGTTCGCGCCCTCGGCCGCCAGCCGATCGGCGAGCCGCGACAGGCGATCGGCGAGTTCGCCGGCGCGCGCATCACCGGCTGGCAGCGCGCTGCCCAGCGCCTGCGCGAGCGTGCCCATGGCGCGCCGCGCCGACCTGTCGTGCGGCGCCTCGTGCGCGCTGACGAGCGGTGCGGCGACGACCTGCGCGGGGTCGGCGCGTGCGGCGCCACGCGCACCGGCTGCGTCGGCTCGCGTGTCGCCGGACGTCGGCGAACCGGCTGCGGACGGCGCCGCAGCCCGCTCGTCGGGCGCGGCGTGATCGGATGCGTCGGCCGGCTTGTCGGCCTGCCACGCCTGCACGAGCGCCTGCAGGCGCTGCAGCAGCCGCTCGCCATCGCTGCGACTGCCCTGGAGCACGCGCTGCAGGCTGTCCTTGCGGCGCCCTTGTGTCCACTGGCGCCCGCCGCGCTCGACGCCGGCGACCAGCCGCTCGATGAGCGACGCCCAGACCTGCCCGCGCGCCGCGGCGTCGGGGGCGGCGACCGGTGCCGCGGCCGACGCCGCGGCGCTCGCGCGCGGCGGCGTGCTGCCGCATTCCTGGGCCCAGGCGCGCGCGTAGTTCTCCGGGGTCGGCTCCAGGCCCGATTGGACCAGCCGCTTGAGTGCCGCCTTGGCGAGCAGGGCGGCCGTCACGGGCCGCGATTCGACGGTGTTCACGTGGGCCACCTCCGCTGGGCGGGATCAGACGAAGCGCAGCAAGCGCGCGCCGCCGGCCGCTGCCGGCGCATCGGGCGGCAGCTCGTTCGGGGTCGCCCTGCCGATCCACGGCGCCTTGCGCGGCAGCACGGTCTGCTCGAGCCAGGTCTGCAGTTCTTCGGGCGGGACCGGACGGCTGAACAGGAACCCCTGCATGACGCCGCAACCCAGCCGGTGCAGCACTTCCATCTGGCGCAGCGTCTCGACACCCTCGGCGACCACGCGCAGGCCGAGCGAACGCGCCAGCGCGATGATCGCCGTCACCACCGCCGAGCTCTGCGGCGTGATGCCGAGCTCGCGCACGAAGCTGCGATCGATCTTCAGCTCGGAGATCGGCAGTGTCGTGAGGTAGGCCAGGCTCGAATAGCCGGTGCCGAAGTCGTCGATCGAGATCTCGACGCCGATCTCGTTGAGCCGGTGCAGCGACGGGATGACGTTCTGCAGTTCCTTCATCAGGTTGTTCTCGGTGATCTCGAGCTGGATCACGCGGTGCGGCACGTTGACCGCCGTGACGCACCGATGGATGTGCTCGACGAGGTCGCTGCGCTCGAACAGGCGGCTCGACAGGTTGACGGCCACCGAGTCGTCGAAGGCGAAGGCCTGCTGCCACGCGTGCACCTGGCGCGCCGCCTCGCGCAGCGCCCACTCCGACATCGGCACGATGAGGCCGGTGTCTTCGGCCAGAGGAATGAAATCGCTCGGCGGCACCAGCTTGCCGCCGCGCCGCCAGCGCATCAGCGCCTCGGCGCCGACCATGCGCGCAGCGCGCACGTCGATCTTCGGCTGGTAGTGCAGGACCAGTTCGTCGCGCTCGATCGCCTTGTGCAGCGCGGTCTCGAGCTCGAGCTTGTCGCGCCCGCGCCCGGCCAGGTGCGGGCTGTAGATCGCAGCCGCGTTCTTGCCCTGCGACTTCACCGAGTACATCGCGACGTCGGCGTTGCGCAGCAGGTCGACCACCGTGGTGCCGTCGCGCGGGTAGATCGCGACGCCGACGCTGGCGCTGACGAAGCATTCCTGGCCGCCGACGAAGATCGGCTCGTGCATCGCCTCGAGCACGCGCTCGGCCACGCGTTCGGCGTCGGCGTCGGCGCTGACCTCGGGCAGCAGGGCGACGAATTCGTCGCCGCCCAGGCGGCCCACCGCCTCGAGCGCGCGGTGCGAGCGCATGCCGGCGCTCTCGAGCGTGCCCTCCATGACCTGGTCGCTGTGGCGCACGCAGGCGCGCAGCCGCCGGCCGACTTCGACCAGCAGCTCGTCGCCGGCGCCGTGGCCGAGCGTGTCGTTGATGACCTTGAAGCGGTCCAGGTCGATGAGCAGCAGCGCAAACTGGTGCTCGAGACGGCGCGCCTGCTCGAGCGCCCGCTCGGCGCGCCAGATCAGCTGGCGCCGGTTGGGCAGCCCGGTCAGCGCGTCGAAGTTCGCCAGGTGCCGGATCTTGTCCTCGGCCTGGCGCCGGTCGGTGACGTCCTGCACGATCCCGGTGTAGCCCGCGGCCTGCCCATGCTCGTCGAATTCCGGCTCGGCATCGACGTGGATGATGCGCTGGCGACCGTCGAGCAGCACGATCGGTGCATCGGTGGCCAGCACGCTGCTCGAGCGCGCGGCGTCGTGCAACTGGCGCATCAACGCGCGCCGCTCGTCGCGCGGCACCATGCGCAGCAGCGAGCGCAGGCTCAGCCGTTCGTGCGGGCCGAAGCCGAAGACGCGCAGCGCCTCGCTCGACATCAGCAGCCCGCCGTGCTCGCCGCGGCGCCAGTCGAAGCTGCCCATGCGCGCCAGGTCCTGTGCACGCGCCAGCTTGGCCTTGCTGCGCTCGAGTTCGAGCCGCGTCTGCGAAGCACGCAGCAGGTAGTGCAGGCGGCCCGCCAGCAGGCTCCACTGCGTGGCCTTGACGAAGAAGTCGGTGGCTCCGGCCTGGTACGCGCGCGTGATCGACGCGTCGTCGTCCAGCCCGGTGAGCATGAGCACCGGCACGTTCTCGAACCCCGGCAGGGCGCGGATCGCGCGGCAGGTGGCGAAGCCGTCGAGCCCGGGCATGATCGCGTCGAGCACGATGATGTCGGGCGCGTGCGCGCGCAGCACTTCGAGCGCGCGTTCGCCGCTGGACGCCTCGGTCATCCTGAACCCGCGCTCGCGCAGCGCGATGCCGGTGAGCAGCAGGTTGACTTCGTCGTCGTCGACGAGCAGCACCTGCGGCTGCGCCGGCAGCGCGTCGAAAGCGTCGGTGCTCGCGGGCGTCATCGGCAGCAGGGTCAAGCGCGAAGCATAGCCCGGACCGTCGTCAGGGCGGCTTCGCCCACGGCGATCAGGCGCTCGATTTCGTGGCGTTGTACCGCGGCCTGCGTGCCGCGCAGGCGGCGCTCCAGTTCCTCGCAGGTGGACGCCAGATGCAGCGCGCCGACGCTGGCCGACGAACTCTTGAGCGTGTGGGCGACGCCGGCCACCACGGCGGCGTCGGCGGGATCCGGGAGCGCAGCCAGTTGCCCGAGCGTGCGCGCGAGCGAGGTCTCGAACGCCGCCAGCACGCGCACGAGCACGCCATTGCGTCCCTCGGGGTCGAGCGCGCGCAGCCGCGCCAGTGCCGCGGCATCGAGCGGAGCAGGCGCGCAGTACGTGGCGCTCATGATGTTTGCGGGCCTGCGTGCGCGGGCGCGGCGGGGTGGACGGCCGCCCGCGGCCAGCGGCGATGCCGCGCGTGCCGCCGCGGGCCGGCAAGCACGGCGCTGGCGGCACACGCGCGATGTCGCGGCCTCGGGCCGGGGAGCGACGGTGGGTGGCGGGCATCGTGCATGATGAGTCGCTTGCCGCGCGGCGGCATGCGGCTGTTGCCTGCGGTTTCGGCGCCGCGTGCCGCGACTTGAGCCGCCGCCGCGAAGGCTGCCCGCAGGCCGTCCCTACAATTCCCGCCATGGCCGAGCTGCAGTGGCTGTTTGTCGTGCTGGCCTTCGTGGCTGCGGTCGCCGGCGCATTCGTGCTCGGGAGCTGGCGCGAGCGCGCGCGTGGCGAGCACGCCTTGCAGCGCAGCCGCTGCGAGGCGGCGGCTTGGCGCCAGCTGCAGCACAGCGCCACCTGGCAAAGCGATGCCACGCACACGCTGAGTGCCTGGCAAGCTGCGCCGGGCGACACGACACCGCGCCCCGATGCCAGCGCACTGGCGCGCGTGCTGGCGGCGCAACGACCGTTTCGCGGCCTGCGGCTGGGCGCCGCAAGCGATGCCGGCAGCCCACCCGCGTGGGAGCTCGACGGCGAGCCGGTGCGTGACGCGAGCGGCGCGCTCGTGGGCTATTGCGGCAGCGCCCGCCCCGCGTCGCAGTCGCAGGCGTCGCGGCTGGCCGGCGCGGCGCTCGGCGGCGTCTTGCTCGCCTGGCCCGGGCCGATGCTGGTGGCCGTCGGCGAACCCGCAAGGCAGCGCGTCACGCATGCCAACGACGCGGCACGCGCGCTGTGGCCGCATCTGTGCGTCGGCACCGAACTCGGCGCGCTGCGCAGTGCCTTGCCCGCAGCGCTCGCCGAAGCGCTCGCCGTCGGCGACGCCGCCCTGGAGGCGCTCGCCGACGATGCCGAGGGCTGGCGCGTCAGCCGCTTCGCGCTCGAGGGCGAACGCGTCGGATGGCTGCTCGGGCGCGTCGCGCCGGCGGCGGCGCAGAGCGCTATCTTCGGCCCGACGCTTTCGCACGATCTGCGCGCGCCGATCCGCGTCGTCGAAGGCTTCACGCGCATCGTCAAGGAGGACCACGGGCACCGGCTCGATCGCCTCGCCAACGAACACCTCGACCGCGTGCTGGCGGCGGCCACGCGCATGAACCTGATGATCGATGCCCTGCTGGCGCTGGCGCGCCTGTCGGCGCAGCCGCTGGCGCGCCAGCGTGTCGATCTGTCGCAGCTCGCCGGGCACGTCGTCGACGAACTGCGTCGCGGCACCCCGCAGCGCGAAGTCGACGTCGAGATCGAGCCCGCACTCACGGCGCGCGGCGACCCGACGCTGCTGCGCACCGTGCTCGAGAACCTGCTCGGCAACGCCTGGAAGTACACGGCGCGCGTGCCGCACGCGCGCGTCACGCTGCGTCGCCGCGAGCACGAAGGGCGCACGTGCTTCGAGGTCGCGGACAACGGCGTGGGCTTCGACATGCGGTCGGCCGACCGGCTGTTCGGGCTCTTCCAGCGCCTGCACAGCCAGGCGGATTTTCCCGGTCACGGGGTCGGCCTGGCCTCGGCGCAGCAGATCGTGCAGCGTCATGGCGGTCAGATCTGGGTGCATGCCGAGCCGGGCCGCGGCGCCGCCTTCCGCTTCACGCTCGCCTGAGCGGCTCACGGCGCGCTGCGCGCCAGTTCCTCGACGGCGCCGAGCAGCCGCTCGGCCTGCTCGGCCACGCCGATGCCCTGCTGGGCGGCCATGCGCTCGAGGCGTTGCAGCGCGGCGGCGCGCGCCAGCGCGTGGCGGTGCATCAGCACGCCGATGGCCAATGGCACGGGGTCGACGGTCGGGTCGGCAGCAGCAGGCGCCGCCGGCGCGAGTGGCGTCACGCTCTCGGCGCTGCTGCGTGCCAGCGCCGCAGCCACCGTGGGCACGATCTGCCCGATGTCCAGCGGCTTGACCAGGTAGGCCAGCGCGCCCAGGCGCTGCACCTCGGCCATCGTGGCTTCGTCGGCGAACGCCGACAGAAAGACGAACGGGATGCGATACGCGTCGCGCAGCATGCGCGCGACGTCGAACCCGCTCTTGCCCTCCATGCGGATGTCCAGCAGCGCCAGCGCCGGCCGGTGCTCGCGCGCAAGCAGGATGGCGTCGTCGCCGTTGTCGGCGTCGATGACTTCGTAGCCGGCCTGCGTCAGGCCGTGCACGAGCGTGGCGAGCACGAGCCGGTCGTCGTCGACGACGAGGATCGTGCCCTTGCTGCGCTTGCTGCCCTCGCCCTTGCCCGCCGTCCCGACCATGCGCGTCATTGTCACCCATCGAGGCGCACGCTCGGCGCGCGCAACACGACCTCGGCGACCACGTCGTCGCCCTGCTGGCGGATCGTCAACGTCGCGCTGCGCCGCGGCAGCAGCGCACGCACCAGGCCCAGTCCCGAGACGCCGCCGCGCACCTTGCCGAGGTCGAAGCCGAGCGGCAGGCGCGCACGGCCGGCCACGCGGATCGCCACCGCGTCGCCCTCGGTCGTCGCCCGACAGCGGATCTCGTCGTCCGCGCCGTGCTTGATGGCGTTGGTCAGCAGTTCGTTGAGGGTCAGCGCCACCGGGATGGCCTCGGCCTCGGGCAGCAGGTGGCGCACACCGGAGGCCTCGACGCGGATCTCGCGCCGGAACGTGCGCTGCACCGATTGCGCGATCGCATCGAGCAGCGGCGCCACGCCCAGCGGGCCGTGGCTGCCGACCTGCAGGCCGTAGACCTGGGCGATCGCCTGCACCTGGCCGACGGCCTCGGTCAGCATCGTCGCCACCTGCGGATGACGCTCGGCGTTCTGGCGCAGCAGCCCGGCCACGCCCTGCAGGTTGTTCTTGATGCGATGGTGCACCTCGCGCACCAGCACCTCGCGCTGCGCGATGGCGGCCTGCAGCCGTGCCTGTTCGGCCAGCCGCTGCTCGGTGACGTCGCTGGCCACCAGCAGCAACTGCCCGGCCGCTCCGGGGCCGGCCGCCAGCGGGCTGATGCGCAGGTCCCACGCGCGCGGCGACGACGCGTCGACATCGCCTTGCCAGTCGTGCTGCGCCGTCTCGCCGGCGGCCGCAGCCGCGCGCAGCCAGTGTTCGAGCCGCCCGGCGCGCTGTGCGTCGAACAGCTGTGCCGGCGTGGCACCCATGGCGGTGTCGCTCGCGTGTCCGAGGAAGCCGGCTGCCGCCTGGTTGAGCTGCACGATGCGCAGGCTGGCGGCGTCGAACAGCGCGATCGCCAGCGGTGCGGTCTCGATCACCCGCTGCAG
>JAFECX010000078.1 GCA_018241895.1 Pseudomonadota bacterium | reverse complement strand
GCCCGCCGCCGAGCCGGGGTGGTTCGGCTCGCTGCTCGACAACCCGTTGCTGCTGCCCGGTGCCGGCGTGCTGGTCCTGCTGCTCGCAGGTCTGGGCCTGTACCGCGTGCGCGGCCGCATGCGCAAGACCGGCGGCGAGACCTCGTTCCTCGAGAGCCGACTGCAGCCCGACTCGTTCTTCGGCGCCAGTGGCGGGCAGCGCGTCGACACGCGCGAGGCGGCGAGCAGCCAGAACTCGTCGTCGATGAGCTACTCGCTCAGTCAGCTCGACGCGATCGGCGACGTCGACCCCGTGGCCGAGGCCGACGTCTACCTCGCCTATGGTCGCGATCTGCAGGCCGAGGAGATCCTCAAGGAGGCGATGCGTTCGAACCCGGAGCGCATGGCGATCCGCACCAAGCTGCTCGAGGTCTACGCGAAGCGCCGCGATGCCAAGGGTTTCGAGCTGCTGGCCACGCAGGTGCACAACCTGACGCGCGGCGAGGGCGAGGATTGGGCCAAGGTGCAGCAGCTCGGCCTGGGCCTCGATCCCGACAACCCCCTGTACCAGCCCGGCGGGCATCCCGAGGCGGTGATCGGCGGCGCCGGCCAACCGGTCGAGGCGTTGAGCGCGTCGACCGTGCCGTACACCGCGCCGGTTGCGCCGCCCGCATTCGAGCCCGCTGCCGATGCGACGCTGGATTCCGGCGTCGATCTCGACCTCGATCTGGGCGGCAGCGGCGCCAGCGCGCCGGCAACGGTCTCGACCGAGGCGACGCAGCCCCTCACGACGCAGGCCGGCGCGCTCGACTTCGAGCTCGATGCTCCGACGCTGCCGGCGCTCGGGCGGCCGACGCCGGAAACGACGGCCGCGCTCGATTCGTCGATGCTCGACTTCGACCTCGGCGATTTCGGCACCACCTCGCCGGGCTCGGCGCCCGAGCCCGAACGCACGACCGGCTTCGGAGGCTTCACAGGCGGCACGCAGGAGACGGTCCCCTCGAGCCTGCCCGGCGACGCCGACCCGCTCGAGCGCAAGCTCGAACTGGCCGAGGAATTCCGTCAGATCGGCGACCTCGAAGGGGCGCGCGACCTGCTGGAAGAGGTGGTGGCCAACGCCGAAGGGGCGCTGCGCGTCAAGGCGCAGACGATGCTCGAGGCGCTGGGCTGAAGCGCCGGTTGGCGCGGCCGGCACGAGGCGGCCAGGCCGCTGTCGCTTGCCCGTGCCGCCGCGCGCTCGCCGCGCGGCCTGATCCGATGCGCGCTCGTCACGCAGCCTGATCCGATGCGCGCCCGTCTCGCGCTCGGCGTCGCCTATCGCGGCCAGGCCTACGAGGGCTGGCAGTCGCAGCCCGGCGGGCGCACGATCCAGGACCGTCTCGAGCAGGCGCTGGCCCAATTCGCCGCGCAGCCGGTGCGCACCCTGTGTGCAGGGCGCACCGACGCCGGCGTGCACGCGATGAACCAGGTCGTGCACATCGACGCGCCGGTCGAGCGCGCGCCGTTCTCGTGGGTGCGCGGCACCAACCGCTACCTGCCGCGCGACATCGCGCTGCAATGGTGCCGGCCGGTGGCGCCCGACTTCCACGCGCGCCACAGCGCGCGCGGGCGCCGCTACCGCTTCCTCGTGCTGGAGTCGGCGGTGCGTCCGGCGCTCGAAGCCGGCGCCTGCGGCTGGGTGTTCCGTCGGCTGGACGGCGACGCCATGCGCGCCGCCGCGGCCTGCCTCGTCGGCGCGCACGACTTCAGTTCGTTTCGTGCCGCCGGCTGCCAGGCGCGCTCGCCGGTCAAGACGATGCGCGCGATCGCCATCACGCACCGCGGCGCGCCGATGGCACGCTACTGGCGCTTCGACTTCGACGCCAGCGCCTTCCTGCACCACATGGTGCGCAACATCGTCGGCTGCCTCGTCGCCGTGGGCAGCGGTCGCCGCGAGCCGCGCTGGATGGCCGAGGTGCTGGCCGCACGCGACCGCGATGCGGCCGCGCCCACGTTCCCGGCCGAAGGGCTGTACTTCGTCGGGCCGTACTACGATGCGGTGCATGGCATTGCGGAGCACACGCCGGCGATGGACTGGCTGCCCTAGCCGGGTGCGGCGCGCGGGCGGGCGCGGCGTGCGGGGCGCATCGGCGGTGGCACGATGAGCCGCACGCGCATCAAGATCTGCGGCCTCACGCGCGAGGCCGACGTCGACGCGGCGGTCGAGGCGGGCGCCGACGCGCTGGGCTTCGTGCTGTGGGCGACGAGCCCGCGCCACGTGAGTGCGGCGCGTGCGGCAGAACTCGCGCGGCGGCTGCCGCCCTTCGTCACGCCGGTCCTGCTGTTCGTCAATGCCGGCGCCGACGAGCTGGCATCGGGCCTGGGCGCCGTGCCGCACGCCCTGGTGCAGTTTCACGGCGACGAGACGCCCGCGCAGTGCCAGGCGGCGGGGCGGGCCTACCTGCGCGCCGCGCGCATGGCCGAGGGCTTCGATTTGCTAGACTTCGCGCGGCGGTTCGCAACCGCACGCGCCCTGCTTCTCGACGCCCACGTCGAGGGCTACGGCGGGGCGGGAAGGATCTTCGATTGGTCACGTGTGCCACCAGGCGTGCCCTGTCCGGTCGTTTTGTCTGGTGGGTTGAATCCTGCCAATGTGACCGATGGGGTGCTGCGCGTCCGGCCGTTCGCCGTTGACGTGAGTTCCGGCGTCGAAAGCGCCAAGGGCATCAAGGATGCCGGGCTGATGCGGCGCTTCTGC
Organism: Pseudomonadota bacterium; assembly: GCA_018241895.1. Classification (GTDB taxonomy): domain Bacteria; phylum Pseudomonadota; class Gammaproteobacteria; order Burkholderiales; family Burkholderiaceae_C; genus Rubrivivax. Next base: position 13,580 of record JAFECX010000078.1, on the reverse strand, counting down.
GACGCCGTGCGCGAGGCCGATGCGCGCCTTGCCGACGTTGCCACCTGAGCCCTTTTCTCGATTGCGATGCCGAAATACCAGCAGCCCGACGCGCGCGGGCACTTCGGGCCCGTGCACGGCACCACCTACGGCGGCAGCTTCGTCGCCGAGACGCTGACGCACGCGCTCGGCGAACTCGAAGCCGCCTGGCTGCGCTGCCGTGGCGACGCCGATTTCCAGCGCGAGCTGCGCCACGAACTGGCGCACTTCGTCGGCCGGCCGACGCCGGTCTATCACGCCGAGCGGCTTTCGCGCGAGCTCGGCGGCGCGCAGATCCACCTCAAGCGCGAGGATCTCAACCACACCGGCGCGCACAAGATCAACAACACCATCGGCCAGGCGCTGCTGGCGCGCCACATGGGCAAGCCGCGCGTGATCGCCGAGACCGGCGCCGGCCAGCACGGCGTGGCCACCGCGACCGTGTGTGCCCGCTACGGGCTGGAGTGCGTGGTCTACATGGGCAGCGAGGACGTCCGGCGCCAGAGCCCCAACGTCTACCGCATGCACCTGCTGGGCGCCACGGTGGTGCCGGTGCACAGCGGCAGCCGCACGCTCAAGGACGCGCTCAACGAAGCGCTGCGCGACTGGGTCACGAACGTCGAGCACACCTTCTACATCATCGGCACCGTCGCCGGACCGCATCCGTATCCGCTGATGGTGCGCGAGCTGCAGCGCGTGATCGGCGACGAGTGCCGCGAGCAGATGCCGCGGCAGATCGGCCGCCAGCCCGATGCGGTCGTCGCCTGCGTCGGCGGCGGCAGCAATGCGATGGGGATCTTCTACCCGTACATCGAGCACGACGATGTGCGGCTGGTCGGCGTCGAGGCCGCCGGTGAGGGACTGGCCACCGCCCGCCACGCGGCATCGCTCAGCGCCGGCTCGCCTGGCGTGCTGCACGGCAACCGCACCTACCTGCTGCAGGACGACGACGGCCAGATCCTCCCGACGCACTCGATCTCGGCCGGCCTGGACTACCCCGGCGTCGGCCCCGAGCACGCCTACCTCAAGGACAGCGGCCGCGCCGAATACGTGACGATCACGGACGACGAGGCGCTGGCCGCCTTTCATCGCCTGTGCCGCACCGAGGGCATCATCCCGGCGCTCGAATCGAGTCACGCGGTGGCGCATGCGATGAAGATGGCCGCGACGATGCGGCCCGACCAGCACCTGCTGGTCAACCTGTCGGGGCGCGGTGACAAGGACATCGCCACCGTGGCCGGGCGCCCCGATGCCGGCTCGGCGCCGGATTCCGCCGGCCGCGACGCAGCCGCGAGCGAGGCGCGCCGATGAGCCGCATCGCCGCGACGTTCCAGGCCCTGCAGGCGCAGGGCCGCAAGGCGCTGATCCCCTACATCACCGCCGGCGATCCGTACGCCGACGCCACGCCGGCCATCATGCAGGCGCTGGTCGCGGGCGGGGCCGACATCATCGAGCTGGGCGTTCCGTTCAGCGATCCGATGGCCGACGGCCCGGTGATCCAGAAGGCCGGCGAGCGCGCGCTCGGGCGCGGCATCGGCACGCAGCAGGTGCTGGCGATGGTGCGCCAGTTCCGCCTGCGCGACGCCGCGACACCGGTGGTGCTGATGGGTTATGCCAACCCGGTCGAGCGCTACGACCAGCGCCACGGCGCGGGTGCCTTCGTGCGCGACGCCGCCGCGGCCGGCGTCGACGGCCTGCTGGTCGTCGACTACCCGCCCGAGGAGTGCGAGGCCCACGCCGCGGCTGCGAAGGCGGCGGGCCTGGACCTCATCTTCCTGCTCGCGCCCACGTCCACCGACGAGCGCATGGCGCAGGTGGGCCGCATCGCCAGCGGCTACGTCTACTACGTGTCGCTCAAGGGCGTGACCGGTGCCGGCCATCTCGACACCGCCGCGGTGGCGCGGATGCTGCCGCGCATCCGCCGGCACGTGCGCTTGCCGGTCGGCGTCGGTTTCGGCATCCGGGATGGCGCCAGTGCGCGTGCCGTCGCTGCGGCGGCCGACGCCGTGGTGATCGGTTCGCGGCTGATCGAAATTCTGGAGCCCCAGACGCGCGACAATGTGTGCCCCGCGGCGCAGGCCTTCGCAGCCGACATCCGCGCCGCGCTGGACGAAGCGGCCCCCGCGGGCCGGTAAGAACGAAGCGGCCCCCGCGGGCCGGTAATGACACAGCGGCCCCGAGGGCCGACGAAGGAGTTGCCTGATGAGCTGGCTGGAGAAGCTGCTGCCGCCCAAGATCCAGCAAAGGGATCCGGAGCAGCGCCACGCAGTGCCCGAGGGTTTGTGGGTCAAGTGCCCCGAATGCGAGACGGTGCTGTACCGCACCGATCTCGAGAAGAACCTCGAGGTCTGCCCCAAGTGCGATCACCACCACCGCATCGGCGCGCGGGCGCGCCTCGATGCCTTCCTCGACCCCGAGGGCCGCTGGGAGATCGGCCAGGAGGTGGTGCCGGTCGACGCCTTGCGCTTCAAGGACAGCAAGAAGTACACGCAGCGTCTGAAGGAAGCGCTCGAGGTCACCGGCGAGACCGACGCGCTGGTGGTCCTGGGCGGGGCGGTGATGAGCGTGCCGGTGGTGGCTGCCGCCTTCGAGTTCGATTTCATGGGCGGCTCGATGGGTTCGGTGGTCGGCGAGCGCTTCGTGCGCGGCGTCGAGGCGGCGATCGACCAGAAGGTGCCCTTCGTCAGCTTCGCCGCGACCGGCGGCGCGCGCATGCAGGAGGGTCTGCTCAGCCTGCTGCAGATGGCCAAGACCAATGCCGCGCTCACGCTGCTGGCCAAGAAGCGACTGCCCTACATCAGCGTGCTGACCGACCCGACGATGGGCGGCGTGTCGGCGAGCTTCGCCTTCGTCGGCGACGTCGTCATCGCCGAGCCGAAGGCGCTGATCGGTTTCGCCGGCCCGCGCGTGATCGAGAACACGGTGCGCGAGAAGCTTCCCGAGGGGTTCCAGCGCGCCGAGTTCCTGCTCGACAAGGGCGCGCTCGACATGATCTGCGACCGCCGCCAGCTGCGCCCGACGATCGCCCGGCTGCTCGCGATGCTGCAGCGGCAAAGCGCCGACGCGGTGGCGTGAGGCTTGCGGCGCTGCGCCGCGGCCCGGCCGCGGCGGCGGCCCCACGCGCAGTCGCGACATGAGCACGCCCCGAACACTCGACGAGTGGCTCACGCACCTCGAGCGGCCGCACAAGAGAACGGACGAAGAGAACCTGAGCCGCGTGGCCGCCGTGGCCGAGCGGCTGGGCCTGCGCTTCGACGTGCCGGTGATCACGGTCGGCGGCACCAACGGCAAGGGCTCGACCTGCGCGATGCTCGAATCGATCGCGCGCCACGCGGGCTTTCGCACCGGGCTGTACATCAAGCCGCATCTCGTGGACTTCAGCGAGCGCTGCCGGATCGACGGCCAGCCGGTGGCGCACGAGGACCTGCGGCCGCATTTCGAGGCCGTCGAGAGCGCGCGCGGCACGGCGCGGCTGAGCTGGTTCGAGTTCACGACGCTGGCGATCCTGCGCGCGCTGTGTGCCGCGCGCATCGACGTCGCGATCCTCGAGGTCGGCCTCGGCGGACGGCTGGACGCGGTCAACGTCATCGACCCCGATTGCGCGCTGCTCACCTGCATCGACCTCGACCACATGGAGTACCTGGGCAACGACCGCGAGCGCATCGGCTGGGACAAGGCGCACATCATGCGTGCCGGGCGTCCGGCGATCGTCAGCGATCCGGTGCCGCCGCGCAGCGTGGTCGAGTTCGGCGAGCGGCTGGGCGCCGACCTGTGGCTCGTCGGGCGCGATTTCAACCACGTCGGCGACCGGCAGCAGTGGAACTGGGCCGGGCGCGGGCGCCGCTACGCGGGCCTGGCCTACCCGTCGTTGCGCGGCGCCAACCAACTGCTCAACGCGTCGGGCGCGATCGCCGCCTTCCAGGCACTGCGCGAGCGATTGCCGGTCACCGCGCAGTCGATCCGCGTCGGCCTGACGCACGTCGAACTGGCCGGTCGCTTCCAGATCGTGCCCGGACAGCCGACGCTCGTGCTCGACGTGGCGCACAACGTGCACGCCGTGGCGACGCTGGCGGCGAGCCTGCGCGCGCTGCCCGGCAGCCGGCACACGCTGGCGGTGTTCGGCGCGATGAAGGACAAGGACATCGCCGGCCTGCTGTCCAAGATCGCGCCGATGGTCGACGGCTGGTACTGCTGCGACCTGCCGACGCCGCGCGCGGCGGCCGCCGACGAGCTCGCCGAACTGGCGCGCCAGGCCAGCCTGCTGACGCGTGGACGCGAGGTGCCGCTGGCCTGCCACGGCTCGCCGGCCGAGGCGCTGGCGGCGGCGCTGGCCGTCGCCGGGCCCACCGATAGAATCGTCGTCTTCGGGTCCTTCTACACCGTGGGCGGTGTGCTCAAGTCGGGGCTGCCGCAGCTGGCGGCGCCCCATGTCCCGAACCCCGGCCACCGAGGCGCGGCGAGCTGACGCCGGGCACCCGCGTGCGGCCCGGGCCTGTGCCTGCATGCGACTGCCGTTTTCCCGCTCCCCCAACGAACCTGCCGCCACCGGCGACGACGCCGTGCAGCGGGCGCGAACGCGCGCGCGCCGGCGGCTCGTCGGCGCGCTCGTGCTGCTGGTGGCCGGGGTGATCGGTTTGCCGCTGCTGTTCGACGCGCAACCGCGCCCCTTGCCCGCGGACACGCCCATCGTCGCGCCCGCGCGCGAGGTGCCGCCCGCGGCGCAGCGCAGCACGCCCTTGCCGCGGCCGCTGCCGCCCGCAGTAGGCGACTCCGAGGCGTCTGCAGCGGCCGCAGCGTCCGTGTCGGACTCGGTGCGCTCCGGCGGCGGCACGAGTCCGCCCGCGGCGGCGTCCACTGCCACCGCGGCGGAGGCGCAGGGCGCGCACGCACCGCCGCCACTCGGCCGGGCGACGCCTGCGGCCGCGTCTGCGGTGCCCGGCACGCAAGTTCGTCCGCCATCCGGCCCGCATGTCAGCGTGCAATCCGGCGCGCAGGCCAGCGCGCCAGTCGGTGTCCAGGCCAGCCCACCGGCCAGCCCACCGGCCAGCCCACAGGCCAGCCCACAGGCCAGCGCGTCGCCGCCCGCCGCGGCGGGCCGCTTCGTCGTCCAGGCGGGCGCCTACACCGATGCCGCCACCTTGCGCGACGCGCGCGCGCGCGTCGAACGCCTCGGCCTCAGGACCTACACGCAGGTCATCGAGACCGACGACGGCAAGCGCACGCGCGTGCGTGTCGGGCCCTTCGCCACGCGCGGCGAGGCGAGCGGCGCCGCCGCGCGGCTCAAGGCGGCGGGCCTGCCCGCCAACATCCTCGCGCTGCCGTGACCGGGCTGGCGTCCTTGCTCGCTGCCGTCGGCTGGCTCGACTGGACGCTGGGCGCCGTGCTGCTGGCGTCGATCGTCGTCGGTCTGGTGCGCGGCGTCGTGTTCGAACTGCTTTCGCTCGTCGGCTGGGTGGTTGCGTGGTTCGCGGCGCAGTGGGCCGCGCCCCGCTTCGCGGCTCACGTGCCGATCGGCGTGCCGGGCGGCGGGCTCAACCACGGCGCGGCCTTCCTGCTCGCGTTCGTGGCGGCGCTCGTCGCGTGGGCCGTGCTGGCGCGTCTGGTCCGGCTGCTGGTGCGCGCCACGCCGCTGTCGGCCGTCGATCGGCTGCTCGGGGCGCTGTTCGGCGTGCTGCGCGGCCTGGTGCTGCTGCTCGCACTGGCGAGCGCGGTGATCTGGACGCCTGCCGCACAATTCCAGGTTTGGCGGCAGTCGCTGGGCGCACGCTGGCTCGGCCAGGCGCTGGCGGCGCTCGCGCCGCTGCTGCCGCGTGCGGCGCAACGGCCAACGGCCTGAGCACGGCTCGCGAGGAAGAGGCGTTTTCCCATGTGCGGCATCGTCGGCGTCATCTCGAAGACGCCCGTCAACCAACTCCTGTACGACGCCTTGCTGCTGCTGCAGCACCGGGGCCAGGACGCGGCCGGCATCGTCACGATGCTGGGCACCAAGTGCTACATGCACAAGGCGCGCGGCATGGTGCGCGACGTCTTCCGCACCCGCAACATGCGCGCGCTGCCGGGCAGCGTCGGCCTGGGCCAGGTGCGCTATCCGACCGCAGGCAACGCGTACAGCGAGGAGGAGGCGCAGCCCTTCTACGTCAATGCACCGTTCGGCATCGTGCTCGTGCACAACGGCAACCTGACCAATGCGCAGGCACTGAAGGCCGAGCTGTTCGAGGTCGACCGGAGGCACATCAACACCGAGAGCGACACCGAGGTGCTGCTCAACGTGCTCGCGCACGAGCTCGAGCGCGCCACGCGCGACCTGCCGCTCACGCCCGACGAGGTCTTCAAGGCGGTGGCCGCGGTGCACCGGCGGCTCGCCGGCAGCTACGCGGTGGTGGCGTTGATCGCCGGGCACGGCCTGCTCGCGTTCCGCGACCCGTTCGGCATCCGGCCGCTGGCTTACGGCCGCAACGCCGAGGGCGACGTGATGGTGGCCAGTGAATCGGTGGCGCTCGTCGGCACCGGGCATCGCCTCGAGCGCGACGTGGCGCCCGGCGAGGCGATCTTCGTCGATCTCGCGGGCCGCGTGCATGCGCGCCAGTGCGCCGCGCAACCGTCGCTCAACCCGTGCATCTTCGAGTACGTGTATCTGGCACGGCCCGATTCGGTGCTCGACGGCATCAGCGTCTACCAGGCGCGCCTCGAGCTCGGCGAGACGCTTGCGCAGCGCGTGGTCTCGACGATGCCGCCTTCGCGCATCGACGTCGTGATCCCGATCCCCGAGAGCAGCCGCCCGAGCGCGATGCAGCTCGCGCAGCGCATCGGCAAACCGTACCGCGAGGGCTTCGTGAAGAACCGCTACGTCGGACGCACCTTCATCATGCCGGGGCAGGCGGTGCGACGGCGCAGCGTGCGCCAGAAGCTCAACGCGATCGGCCTCGAGTTCCGCGACCGCAACGTGCTGCTGGTCGACGATTCGATCGTGCGCGGCACGACGAGCAAGGAGATCGTGCAGATGGCGCGCGAGGCCGGTGCGCGCAGGGTCTACATGGCCTCGGCAGCGCCGCCGGTGCGCTGGCCGAACGTGTACGGCATCGACATGCCGACCGGGGAGGAGCTGATCGCGCACGGCCGGAGCATCGAGCAGATCCGCGAGTTCATCGGTGCCGATGCGCTGATCTACCAGGACGTCGACGCAATGAAGCGCGTGGTCAAGGCGCTCAACCCCGCACTCGACGGCTTCGAGGCGAGTTGCTTCGACGGCCACTACATCGCCGGCAACATCGGCCAGGCCGACGTCACCGCAGCCGAGTTGCAGGGCCGGCTGCCGTTCGACGACGACGACGAGCCGCTGGGCTCGGCGCTGGCGCTGCAGGACGCGGGGGGCGTGCGGTGAGCCTGCCGCGCGTCGATCTGCCGGCCGACGCCCGGCCGGACACCCTCGCCGTGCGCGAGGGGCTGGCGCCCAGCGTCTGGGGCGAGCACTCCGAGGCGCTGTTCCTCACCAGCAGCTTCGTGCACCCGGACGCGGCGAGCGCGGCGCGGCGCTTCGCCAACGAGGAAGACGCGTTCGTCTACAGCCGCTTTTCCAACCCGACGGTGGCGATGTTCGAGCGCCGCCTGGCGGCGCTGGAGGGCACGGCCGACTGCATCGCCACCTCGAGCGGCATGTCGGCGATCCTGCTCCTCGTGCTCGCGCTGCTCAAGTCGGGCGACCACATCGTGTGCTCGCAGAGCGTGTTCGGCTCGACGATCAAGCTGCTGCAGGAGTTCGGCCGCTTCGGCATCGCGACGAGCTTCGTCTCGCAGACCGACCCGGCGGCGTGGCGCGCGGCCTTGCGCCCCGAGACGCGGCTGCTGTTCGCCGAGACGCCGAGCAACCCGCTCACCGAGGTGTGCGACATCGCGGCGCTGGCCCGGATCGCGCGCGACGGCGGCGCGCTGCTGGTGGTCGACAACTGCTTCTGTTCGCCGGCGCTGCAGCGGCCGGTGCAGTTCGGCGCCGACATCGTCATGCACTCGGGCACCAAGTTCCTCGACGGCCAAGGCCGCGTGATCGCCGGCGCGCTGTGCGCGTCCGAGGAGCTCGTGCGCACGAAGTTCGTGCCGATGCAGCGCAGCGCCGGGCTCAGCCTGTCGCCGTTCAACGCCTGGGTCGTGCTCAAGGGCCTGGAGACGCTGTCGGTGCGCATGCAGGCGCAAAGCGCGCGCGCGCTCGAGCTCGCGCGCTGGCTCGAGGCGCAGCCGGCGGTCGAGCGCGTCTACCACCCGGGGCTCGAATCGCATCCGCAGCATGCGCTGGCGATGAAGCAGCAGCACGGCTGCGGCGGCGCCGTGCTGTCCCTCGTCGTGCGCGGCGCGCGCGCCGGCGCCTTTGCCGTGATCGACGGCGCGCGCATCTGCAGCAACACCGCCAACCTGGGCGACACCAAGACCACGATCACGCACCCGGCGAGCACCTCGCACGGGCGCCTGAGCGAGCAGCAGCGCCAGGCCGCCGGCATCACGCAGGGCATGATCCGGCTGTCGGTGGGGCTGGAGGACGTCGAGGACCTGAAGGCCGACCTGCTGCGCGGGCTGGCGACGCCTTCGTGACGCGTGCATCAGGCCCGTGACGCGCCCGCGACGTGCCCTCACCAGCAACGGCCCGACTTCGTCATGAGACCGATCCGCACCCGCATCGCCCCTTCGCCCACCGGCTATCTGCACCTGGGCACCGCGCGCACGGCGCTGTACTCGTGGGCCTACGCGCGCCACCACGGCGGCCGCTTCGTGCTGCGCATCGAGGACACCGACGTCGCGCGTTCGACGCAGGAAGCGACCGAGCAGATCGTCGCGGCGATGCACTGGCTCGGTCTGGACTACGACGAAGGCCCGATCCACCAGATGAGCCGCCTCGAGCGCTATCGCGAGGTGGCCGAGCGGCTGATCGCCGAAGGCCGCGCCTACCGCTGCTGGTGCACGCCCGAGGAGCTCGATGCGATGCGCGAGGCGCAGCGCGCGCGCGGCGAGAAGACGCACTACGACGGCCGCTGGCGCCCGGCGCCGGGCAAGGTGCTGCCCGCGCCGCCCGCGGGGGTGCCGCCGGTGGTGCGCTTCGCCAATCCTGCGCACGGCAGCGTGGCGTGGAACGACCTCGTCAAGGGCCCGATCACGATCGCCAACGAGGAGTTCGACGACCTCGTGATCCTGCGCGGCGATGGCGTGCCGACCTACAACTTCGCCGTCGTCGTCGACGACTGGGACATGCACATCAGCCACGTCTACCGTGGCGACGAGCACATCAACAACACGCCCTGGCAGATCAACCTGTGGCGCGCCATCGCCGGCCCGGATGCGGAGCTGCCGCAGTACGGCCACTGCCCGGTCATCCTCGGCGAGGACGGCCTCAAGCTCAGCAAGCGCCGCGGCGCGGTCAGCGTCACCGCCTATCGCGACCTGGGCTACCTGCCCGAGGCGATGCTCAACTACCTGGCCCGGCTGGGCTGGAGCCACGGCGACGAAGAGCTGTTCACGCGCGAGCAGATGGTGCAGTGGTTCGACGGCTCGCACCTCGCGAAGAGCCCTGCGCAGTGGGATCCGGCCAAGCTCGCGTGGGTCAACGCGCAATGGCTCAAGCGTGCCGACGACGCGCGGCTGGCGGGCCTCGTGCGCGAGCAGCTTGCCGGCCGCGGCATCGATGCCGGCGACGAGGCGACGCTCGCGCGCGCCGCGGGGCTGTTCAAGGATCGCTGCAGCACCGTGGTCGAACTCGCCGACTGGACCGCCATGCTCTTCGTGCCGGTCGCTCCGAGCGCGGCGGATCTGGCGGCGCACGTCACCCCGGCCGTGCGGCCGGCGCTGCGCGCGCTGCGCGATCGGCTGGCCGAGGTCGAGTGGAGCCGCGAGGCGATCGGCGCCGCGTTCAAGGCCGTGCTCGCTGCGCACCAGCTGAAGCTGCCGCAGCTGGCGCCGGCCGTGCGCGTGCGCGTCTGCGGCCGTGCGCAGACGCCGTCGATCGACGCCGTGCTCGCGCTGTTCGCGCGCGATGTGGTGCTGCAGCGCCTGGCTGCGGTCTGACCGCCCGCCGCGCCGGGGCGTTGCCCGCAGCGCGCGCGCATGCCACGCGCAGGCATCGCGCTCGCCGACCTTGGGCTATACTGCTCGACTCGCTTCAAACGGCACCAGGATGTGCGCCGAAGCCGGCAACGGCAGCGGCCACACCGCGGCTCCGGTCCTGGGGGTATAGCTCAGCTGGGAGAGCGCTTGCATGGCATGCAAGAGGTCAGCGGTTCGATCCCGCTTACCTCCACCACGCCGGAGCCAGGCGCCGCGCGAAGTCGATGAAGGATCGCAGTCCCCTTCGTCTAGAGGCCTAGGACACGACCCTTTCACGGTTGTAACAGGGGTTCGAATCCCCTAGGGGACGCCAACGAAAGTTGGACAAGCCCGGCGGCGCTTGGAGCGTGAAGCTCGCGAGCCGCTACCGACGCGGAGTGGTAGTTCAGTTGGTTAGAATACCGGCCTGTCACGCCGGGGGTCGCGGGTTCGAGTCCCGTCCACTCCGCCATGTATCCCAGTCTTCATGGGGCTGGCGCACGATTCACAGCGCCCACCGTCCTAAAGACCGGCCTTCCCGGAACTGCCGGGAAAGCGCCAGAAGGCCGCCCCGAAACGGGTGGCCTTTCTTCTTTCCGGGCGCGCCTGCTCAGGCCTTCTTCGGTGACCGTCCAGCCGCTCCATCTTGAACATCGCCGAAGCGGTCGGAACGAGTCGGACCTGCGAAATCACTTTCTCGCAGTAAGCGGTAACCCAATGGCGTTGTTCCCCCGAGCATTGCCGGCTCGAACAATGCGCTCATGTGCAACGACGCGAGGGCGATGCGATGGGCGAGGTGAAGCGCAGGCGGCTGGACCTGTCGAGCTGGCGCGAGGTGATGCGCCGCTTCGATGCGGCGGCCACGTCGGTGCAGGCGTTCTGCGCCAACGAGGGGCTCAGCACGACGAGCTTCTACCGCTGGCGTGAGCGGCTGGATCACGCAGATCACGACGGGGTCGCGGCAGCGAGGCACAGCACGACGCCGGCGGTGCGTGCGCGCTCGGCGGTGGGCTTCGTCGAGCTGGGCGGCCTGCTGGGCGCCGGCAGCGGCGGCAGTGCGCTCGAGCTGAAGCTGGATCTGGGCGGCGGCGTGCTGCTGACGCTTTCGCGGCGCTGATCGGGGCGAGCAGGCGATGTTCTTCCCCGAAGCGCGCGTGCGCGTGTACCTGTACGGGCGCGCGGTGGACATGCGCCGTTCCTACGACGGGCTGTATGCCATCGCGCGAGCCGCCTTCGCGGGCGATCCGACCTGCGGCGACCTGTACGTGTTCGTCAACCGGCGCGGCTCGCAGATGAAGGTGCTGTACTTCGAGCGCAGCGGCTGGTGCGTGTGGGCCAAGCGGCTGGAAGCCGGGCGCTTCATCGGCGACTGGGCGCGCGCGGCCACGCGCGAGATCGACTGCACGCAGCTGAAGATGCTCATCGAGGGCATCGAGCCTGTGCGCTGCGCCAAGCGCTATCGCCACGGGGGCGATGCGGCAATGCGCATCGGCCCCGTGGCGCAACACGGCGCCTCGGCCATAGCATGACTGCCGATGTCCAATGCTGCGCTGAGTGCCCCGCCGACGACGGCGCCCACCGAGGCCGAGCTGGCGCGCTTGGGCACGCAGCAGCTGGCGCAGATGCTGCGCTCGCGCGATGCGACCATCGAGTCGCTGCGCGCGCAGCTCGAATGGTTCAAACGCCAGCTGTTCGGCGCCAAGACCGAGCGCTACGCGGTGCAGCCCGAGGGTGCGCAGATGCACCTGGGCGAGATGCTGCCGGCGCCGCCGAGCGCGCCCGAAGCCGCACCCGAGGCGGTGCGCGAAGTCAAGCCGCACCAACGCCGCGCCGCGCGCAGCGACTTCGCCGACGACGGCGCGAACGCGCCGTTCTTCGACGAGACGAAGGTGCCGGTGGTGACCATCGACGTGCCGTGCCCGCAAGCCGCAGGGCTGGCGCCCGAGCAGTACGAGGTCATCGGCCACAAGCAAAGCCACCGCCTGGCGCAACGCCCGGGTGCCTACGTGGTGCTGAGGTACCGCCGCGCGGTGATCAAGCGGCTGGACACTGCCACGCTGCACTGCGCCCCGGCTCCGGTGGGCGTGATCGAGGGCAGCCGCGCCGATGTCAGCTTCGCAGCCGGCGTGCTGCTGGACAAGTTCCAGTGGCACCTGCCGCTGTACCGGCAGCACCAGCGGCTGGCGCAAGCCGGCTTCACGCTGAGCCGCCAGTGGTTGACCGGCCTGGTCGGTCAAAGCGCTGCGCTGCTGCAGCCGATCTACGACGCGCAGCTCGAATCGATCCGGCGATGTCGGGTCAAGGCGGTGGACGAAACCCCGATCAAGGCCGGCCGCGCCGGGCCGGGCAAGATGCGCGCGGGCTACTTCTGGCCCATATACGGCGAGCACGACGAGGTGTGCTTTGCCTACTTCGGCTCGCGCGAGCATCGCCACGTGGTGGATTTGCTGGGACCCGAGCAAAGCCCAGGTGCGGTGCTGCTCAGCGACGGCTATGGCGCCTACGAGGCCTACGCCAAGAAGACCGGCGTGGTGCACGCGCAGTGCTGGGCACACACCCGGCGTAACTTCCACGACGCGCTCGGCGCCGCGCCGGCCGAGGCCGACTGCGCGTTGCGCCTGATCGCCAAGATCTACGAAGTCGAGCACGACATCCGCGAGCACAAGCTTCGCGGCGAGCACAAGCGGGGGCACCGCCTGGCCCACGCCAAGCCGCACGTCGAGCGCTTCTTCGCCTGGGCCGACGAGCGCTTCGCTGCGCAAGGACTGCTGCCGAGCAACAAGCTGACGCAGGCGCTGGCCTATGCGCTCGAGCGGCGTGCCGGGCTGATGGTGTTCCTGCAAGACGAGCAGGTGCCCCGCGTCAACCATCCTGAGCGCTCAGCGACAACTATCGTGAGCGGTGCAGTCGGGCGTTGATCATGCTGTCTGGGTTGGAGGCGGGGTTGCGCTGCGTTGCCGGCGAGCCGGCAACGCAGCGCGGCGGCGGTAGCTGTCGACGTTCATCTCCAGGATGGTGGAGTGGTGGACCAGGCGATCGACTGCGGCCACCGTCATTGCCTTGTCCGGGAACACCTCGTCCCACGCCGAGAACGGCGCGTTGGCGGTGATCGCGATGCTCTTGCGCTCGTAGCGCTCGGCAATCAGCTCGAACAGCACCGAGGTCTCGGCCTGGTCACGCCGGGCGTAGCTGAAGTCGTCCAGCACGACGAGGTCGAAGCGGTCGAGCTTGGCCAGTTCGGCGGGCAGCCGCAGATCGCGCCGCGCAGCTTGCAGCCGCTGGACGAGCTCGCTCGTGCGCACGAACAGCACCTTCAGTCCGCGGTCGATCAGCGCATGGCCGATGCCAGCCAGCAGATGTGTCTTGCCGGTGCCGGGCGAAGCAGTCACATACTGCCCGCGAACAGCTCGTAGAGCTGGTCCGCATCAACTATCCGTTCCATCCTCGGGCGGGTCATGAAGTAGAGGTACTCGGCCGATCCCGGCATGGCACCGAGGACT
>JAFECX010000077.1 GCA_018241895.1 Pseudomonadota bacterium | reverse complement strand
CGAGCAGGCGCGGACCCAGCCGGTTGGTGATCGACAGCACCTGGGTCTGGAAGTAGTTGTCGCGCAGCACGAGCGCCGCCACCTCGTCGGTCATCTGCGCCAGCAGCGTGTTGCGCTGCTCGACGCTCATGCCGCCGTCGGCGATGGCGATACCGAGCACGATCTTGATGTTCACCTCGTGATCCGAGGTGTCGACGCCGGCGGAGTTGTCGATGGCGTCGGTGTTGAGGGCCACGCCCGCCAGCGCCGCCTCGATGCGGCCGCGCTGCGTGAAGCCGAGGTTGCCGCCCTCGCCCACCACCTTGCAGCGCAGATCGCGCGCGTCGACGCGCAGCGCCTCGTTGGCGCGGTCGCCGACCTCGGCGTGCGACTCGCCGGCGGCCTTCACGTAGGTGCCGATGCCGCCGTTGTAGAGCAGGTCCACCGGCGCGCGCAGGATGGCGGCGATCAGCTCGGCCGGCGTCAGGTGCTCGGCCTCGATGCCGAGCACCGCGCGCGCCGCGGGCGAAACGGACACGCTCTTGTCGGTGCGGCTCCACACGCCGCCGCCGGCCGAGATGAGCCGCCGGTCGTAGTCGGCCCAGCTCGAGCGCGGCAGCGCGAACAGACGCTGGCGCTCGGCGAACGAGGCTGCCGCATCGGGGTCGGGGTCGACGAAGACGTGCCGGTGATCGAACGCGGCCACGAGACGGATGTGGCGCGAGCGCAGCATGCCGTTGCCGAAGACGTCGCCCGACATGTCGCCGATGCCGACGACGCTGAAGTCGGTGCGCTGCGTGTCGACACCCAACTCGCGGAAGTGGCGCTTGACGCTTTCCCAGGCCCCGCGCGCAGTGATGCCCATGCCCTTGTGGTCGTAGCCGGCGCTGCCGCCCGAGGCGAAGGCGTCGCCGAGCCAGAACCCGTATTCGGCGCTCACCGCGTTGGCGTGGTCGCTGAAGCTGGCCGTGCCCTTGTCGGCCGCCACCACGAGATACGCGTCGTCGCCGTCGTGGCGCTCGACCTGCGGCGGCGGCACCGCCCGGCCCTCCACCCGGTTGTCGGTGAGGTCGAGCAGGCCGCGCAGGTAGTCCTGGTAGCAGGCCACGCCCTCCTGCAGGTAGGCCTCGCGCTCGCCCGCCGGCGGCGCCTTCTTCAGCACGAAGCCGCCCTTGCTGCCCACCGGCACGATGACGGTGTTCTTCACCATCTGCGCCTTCATCAGCGCCAGCACCTCGGTGCGGACGTCCTCGGGGCGATCGCTCCAGCGCAGCCCGCCGCGCGCCACCCGGCCGCCGCGCAGGTGCACGCCTTCGAAGCGCGGCGAATAGACGTAGATCTCGTACAACGGCCGGGGCTGCGGCAGCGCAGGCACGCGGGCGCAGTCGAACTTCAGGCTCAGGAAGCTGCGCCGCGGGCCCGCCGCGCCCGAGCAGCCGGCACCGGTGCGCCAGTGATTGCAGCGCAGCGTGGCCTGCACGAGGCCGAGCAACTGGCGCAGCACGCGGTCCTCGGACAGGCTGCTCACGTCGTCCAGCGCGCGCTCGATGGACTGCGCCTGGACTGCCGCCGCAGCGTCGTCGCGCGCAGCCGGATCGAAGCGCAGCGCGAACAGCTCGACCAGCATGCGCGCGATGCGCGGCTGCGCCGCGAGCGCGGCCTCGATCGTGGGCTGCCCGAGCGCAAAGCCGATCTGCCGGCAGTAGCGCGTGTACGCGCGCAGCACCACCACCTTGTCGGCCGGCAGCCCGGCGCGCAGCACGAGGCGGTTGAGGTCGTCGTTGTCGACGGCGCCGGTGTAGACGCGCGCGAACGCGTCCTCGAACAGGCGCGCCACCGCCTGCGGCTGCGCTTCGGCGGCCCAGCCTTGGGCGGGCAGCCGCAGCTCGAAGTCGTGCAGCGAGATCGTGGTCTCGCCGTCGAGCAGGCGGTGGTTGTGCTCGCCCATCACGCGCACGCCCATGTGCTCGAGCATCGGCAGGCTGTCCGACAGCACGACCGCGCCACCGCGCCGGTAGACCCTGAGGCCCCAGGCACCCGGTTCGGCTTCGGGCGGCCGGTACAGCGCCAGCGCGAGCGGCTGCGCGGGCGTGAGCTGCGCCAGCTTGGCCACATCGGCAACCGCGGCACGGGCATCGACGCGCTCGCGGTAGTCGGGGGGAAACGCCGCGCCCCAGCGTGCGAGCAGTTCGAGTCCGCGCGCCTCGCCTTCGGCGTCGACCAGCGCGTCGCGCAGCCGGTCGATCCAGCGCCGCGCGACGCCGGCCAGCTGCGACTCGAGTGCGCGCCGGTCGTACACCGCTGCCGTGCCGGGTGTCGTGCGGATCACGTAGTGGATGCACGCCAGCGCGGCTGCGCCGAGCTGGACCTCGAACTCGGCCGAGGCACCGCCCAGCGCCGCCATCAGGATGCGCTCGCAGCGCAGGCGCAAGTCGGTCGAATAGGCCTCGCGCGGCACGAACAGCAGGCACGAGACGAAGCGCTGGTACGCATCGCGGCGCAGGAACAGGCGCAGCCGCTGGCGGTCGGCGAGCGCGAGGATGCCCAGCGCCGTCTCGTACAGCTCGTCGTCGCCGATCTGGAACAGGTCGTCGCGCGGATAGCGCTCGAGGATGTGCGCCAGCGCCTTGGCGCTGTGGCCGCCGGCCGGCAGCCCGGCGCGTGCGGCGATGGCGTCGACCTTGCCGCGCAGCAGCGGCGTCTCGTCCACCCGCGCGCTGTAGGCGCTCGACGTGAACAGGCCGACGAAGCGATGCTCGCCGCACACGCTGCCGTCGCTCGCATAGCGCTTGACGCCGATGTAGTCGGTGTAGCCGTGGCGGTGCACCGTCGAGCGGGTGTTGGTCTTGGTCACCACCAGCAGCGGCAGTGCCGAGCGCGCCAGCGCCGCAGCCGCCGGCGACAGCCGCGACACCGTCGGCTGCGCGGCCGGCGTCGACGGCGCCGCGCCGTCGCGCAGCACGCCCAGCCCGCTGCCCGGCACGAGGCGCAGCGCGTCCTGGCCCTCGTGCGTCACCAGATCGTGTCGACGGTAGCCCAGCAGCACCAGATGGTCCTGCGCCAGCCATTGCAAGAAGGCGCGGCTCTCGCCCACCTGCGCGGCGGGCAGCGTCGCGGGCGGTGTGGCGTATTCGGCAATCGCCTCCTCCAGCCGCCGCACCATCGCCGGCCAGTCGTCGACCGCCGCGCGCACGTCGGCCAGCACGCGCTCGAGCGACGCCATCAGCGCGGCACGCTGGGCCGCGTCGACGACGCGGTCGACCTCGACGTGCATCCACGACTCGTGCGCCCAGCCGTCGCCGCGGCCCGGCGCCGCCAGCTCGAGCAGCGCGCCGGCGGCGTCGCGGCGCACGGCGAAGATCGGGTGCACGATCAGGTGCAGCGTGAGACCGGCGCGATGGATCTGCAGCGTCGTCGAGTCGACGAGAAAGGGCATGTCGTCGTTGACGACCTCGAGCACCGAGTGTCGCGACACCCAGCCGTCCTCGGCCACGGTGGGCGAGAGCGCCCGCACCTTGGGCGCACCGGGATGGCGCTGGGCGCCGAAACCCCACAGCGACAGCAGCGCGCCGGCCAGATCGACGGCGCTGCGCTCGGCCAGATCGTCGGCGTCGAGCTGCTCGAAGCACTCCGCGGCGTAGATCTCGAAGGCGGCGTGGCGCACCGCGGGCAGCCGCGTGCGCGCATGCGCGCACAGTTCCTGCAGGCGGCCGCGCCGCAGCGTCTCGTTGGATGCGTCCATCTCGGTCTCTCCCGCGGATCACCGGTGATCTGTCGTCGCTGCGCTGCAGGCCCCTGGCGCCCGGCGTCGGCATCGTCCGGTCGCGGCCCGGCCGCAGCGACCAGCGGCGGGTGGATGTCCGCGCGCGTCGCGCGGCGGGAATCCCGCCACGCCTGGCGTGTTGGCGGGCTGCCGCTCGATGCGCGGCGGCAGGCGAAAGGTGGCGCGGCCGTCGGCCATCTCGAAATGCTACGACTCACGCTGCGCGCCGGCAAAGCCTTGCGCACGCGATCGGCCTGATCGGCGCGGTCGGCCTGATCGGCGCGATCGGCGCGATCGGCGCCATCGGCCCGATCGGCGCCATCGGCGCCTGTTCGCCGGACGGCGCGCGCAGGTCGCCGCACCCAGAGCGCGCCCCTTCCGCACCGAAGGAGGTTGCGCTCGAGGGCCAGGGCTGCGCCGTGCGACGCCCCTGCCGCGCGCGCGACGACGCATGGTTCGAGCGCCACGACGCGGCGCACCTCCCGGCGTTGGCGGCGTTGCGCCCCTTCGTCCCGCTCGACGCCCCCCGCACATCGGCATCGGCATCGGCAGTGGGCGCTGCGGCGCGCTGCGAGGCCGATGCGGGCCGCCGCGCTGCTAAACTGCCCACGTCAGGAGAGTGTCCCGCACGCGGGGCCGCCGAAGGCGCAGGGCGAGGGCCCGAACGCGCAGGCAAAGAGGACTGACTTCCTTCCTCACTGGAGAGAGGCAGCTGGGCGCAGGCCGAGGCTGCCCACCGAAGGGGCAAGGCCCGACGGCCGGCATGCAGCCGGCGCGACGTGGCCGAATCTCTCAGGTAGAGCGGACAGCGGGGGTCCTCGAGCCACGGCGGTGGTGGCAGGGTCCTCCGTGACGTGAAGGAAGCAAGATGTCCGAGTTGCGCCAGACGCCATTGCACGCCCTGCACCTGACACTCGGTGCGAAGATGGTGCCGTTCGCCGGCTACGAGATGCCGGTGCAGTACACGCAAGGCCTGATCGCCGAGCACAAGCACTGCCGCGCGGCGGCGGCGCTGTTCGACGTGAGCCACATGGGCCAGTTGCGCCTGGTGGGCGCCGACGCCGCCGCGGCACTCGAGACGCTCGTGCCGGTGGACGTGATCGACCTCGCGCCCGGCCACCAGCGCTACGCGTTCTTCACCAACGGCAACGGCGGCGTGCTCGACGACCTGATGGTCACGCGGCCCGCCCGCGCCGACGCCGCCCAGGGCTTCGGCGACCTCTTCCTCGTCGTCAACGCGGCGCGCACCGAGGCCGATCTGGCGCACCTGCAGACGAACATCGGCCACCGCTGCCGGATCGCGGCGATGCCCGATCGCGCGCTGCTTGCGCTGCAAGGGCCGCGCGCGGCCGCGGCGCTCGCGCGGCTGAACCCGGGTGTCGGTGCGCTGGTCTTCATGTCCGGCGCCGTGTTCGAGCTCGCCGGGCTGACGTGTTTCGTCACGCGCTCGGGCTACACCGGCGAAGACGGCTTCGAGATCTCGGTGCCGGCCCCGGGCGCGGTGGCGCTGGCCGAGGCGCTGCTGGCGATGCCCGAGGTGGCACCGGCCGGCCTGGGCGCCCGCGACACGCTGCGGCTGGAGGCCGGGCTGTGCCTGTTCGGCCACGACATCGGCGAGCTGTCGACCCCGGTCGAGGCCGACGTGGCGTGGGCGATCCAGAAGGTGCGTCGCCCCGGCGGCGCGCGCGCCGGCGGCTACCCGGGGGCGACGGTCGTCGAACGCCACCTGGGCGGCAGCGCACCGAGCAAGCGCGTCGGCCTGGTGGCGCTCGAGCGCGTTCCGGTGCGCGAAGGCGCGCCGCTGCTCGACAACCGCGGCCACAAGATCGGCCGCGTCACCAGCGGCACGATCTCGCCCAGCCTCGACAAGCCGATCGCGATGGGCTACCTGCTGTCGCAGCACGCGCACGCGCAAGGCGAGCTGTGGGCCGAGGTGCGCAACAAGCGCGTGCCGGTGCGCATCACGCCGATGCCGTTCGTGCCGCACCGCTACCACCGCGGCTGAGGCGCCCGCGGCACCAGGGCACCACCGGTGCACGCCCACCCGAAGCCGACCGCGGCCCATCGACATCCGCGCAGGATCCACCGAAACCCGCCGAAACGCATCGGCATCCGACCGCACCCCCAACGAGGAACCAGCCCATGACGACGATGTACACGCCCGAGCACGAGTGGATCAACATCGAGGATCACGAAGCGGCGGTGGTCGGCATCACGCACCATGCGCAGGAGGCGCTGGGCGACGTGGTCTTCGTCGAGCTGCCCGAAGTCGGGCGCACGTACAAGAAGGGCGAGGTCGCCGGCGTCGTCGAGAGCGTCAAGGCGGCGGCCGACCTGTTCATGCCGGTCGACGGCGAGGTGGTCGAGGTCAACAAGAAGCTCGCGGACGACCCGGCGCTCGTCAACAAGGATCCGCTCGGCCACGGCTGGTTCTTCAAGGTCCGCGTGCTGGACATGGCGCAGTTCGATGTGCTGATGGACGCGCCGGCCTACGACGCACTGCTCGCGACGCTCTGATCCGCCATCGCGCAGGGGCCGCGCACGCGAGCGCTGCGCGCCCCCCCTGCGCTCCCGTGTTTTCCCGCCCGGCGCGCCGCGATGCGTGCGACGCGCAACGCCTCGACCCCGCCATGCCCACCTCCGCCCACGTTCGCCTGGACGCCCTGCACGAGCTCGAGGACGCCGGCGCGTTCGCGGCCCGCCACATCGGCCCGGACGCGCACGACGAACGCCACATGCTCTCGGTCATCGGCGCCGCGTCGCGGCGCGCGCTGCTCGACGCCCTGGTGCCGCCGGACATCGCACGCCGGCGGCCGATGATGCTGCCGGCCGCGGTGGGCGAGGCCCAGGCGCTGGCCGAACTCGAAGCGCTGGCCGCACGCAACCAGGTGCTCAGGAGCTTCATCGGGCAGGGTTACCACGACACGCACACGCCGGCCGTCATCCAGCGCAACGTCCTCGAGAACCCGGCCTGGTACACCGCCTACACGCCCTACCAGGCCGAGATCAGCCAGGGCCGCATGGAAGCGCTGGTCAACTTCCAGCAGATGGTGTGCGACCTCACCGGCATGCCGATCGCCAACGCATCGATGCTCGACGAGGCCAGCGCCGCGGCCGAGGCCATGACGCTGGCGCGGCGCAGCGTGCGCGCCGCCAGCCCACGCATCCTGGTGGGCGGCGAGTGCCATCCGCAGACGATCGAGGTCGTGCGCACGCGGGCCGCGCCGCTGGGCATCGCGCTCGTGCGGGCCGAATCCGACGCGCACTGGCAGCAGCTCGTCGCCGCGGGCGACTACTTCGCCGTGCTCGTCGGCTACCCCGACACCCTGGGCAGGATCGGCGACTGGCGCGCCGACGTGGCGGCGGTGCACGCGCACGGCGCGGCCTTCGTCGTCTGTGCCGACCCGCTCGCACTCACGCTGCTCACCCCGCCCGGCGAGTGGGGTGCCGACATCGTCGTCGGCAGCACGCAGCGCTTCGGCGTGCCGATGGCCGCCGGCGGCCCGCATGCGGCCTACATGGCCTGCCGCGACGACTGGAAGCGCAACCTGCCCGGGCGGCTGGTGGGCGTGAGCATCGACGCGCACGGCGCGCCCGCCTACCGCCTGGCGCTGCAGACGCGCGAGCAGCACATCCGGCGCGAGAAGGCGACGAGCAACATCTGCACGGCACAGGTGCTGCCGGCGGTGCTCGCCAGCATGTACGCCGTCTATCACGGGCCCGCAGGCCTCGAGCGCATCGCGCTGCGCGTGGCGCGCTACGCCGCGATCCTGGCACGCGGCCTCGCGGCGCTGGGCGTCGACGTGCGCAGCGCAGCCGCGTTCGACACGATCACGCTCGACGCCGGCACGGCTGCCGGCGCGATCGCTGCGCGCGCGCGCGAGCGCGGCATGAACCTGCGCGAATTCCCCGACCGGGGCGGCAGGCTGCTCGGCATCGCGCTGGACGAGACGACGACGCGCACGGACATCGTCGCACTGTGGCAGCTGTTCGCGCCGCCCGGTCAGGCGCTGCCCGACATCGCCACGCTCGACGCCGAGGCCCGCACGCTGATCCCGGACGCGCTGCGCCGCCGCAGCCGCTTCCTGACGCACCCGGTGTTCAACACGCACCACAGCGAGACCGAGATGCTGCGCTACATCCGCAGCCTCGCCGACAAGGACCTGGCGCTGGACCGCGGCATGATCGCGCTGGGCTCGTGCACGATGAAGCTCAACGCCACGAGCGAGATGATCCCCATCACCTGGCCGCAGTTCGCGCGCGTGCACCCGTTCGCGCCACGCGAGCAGCTCGCCGGCTGGTGGGCGCTGAACGATCAGCTGTGCGCCTGGCTGGCCGAGGCCACGGGCTATGCCGGCGTGAGCCTGCAGCCCAACGCCGGCAGCCAGGGCGAGTACGCCGGGCTGCTGGTGATCCAAGCCTGGCAGCGCGCACGCGGGCAGGGCCACCGCAAGGTCTGCCTCATCCCCGAGTCGGCGCACGGCACCAATCCGGCCAGCGCGCACATGGTGGGCATGGAGGTGGTGGTCGTGAGGTGCGACGCGCGCGGCAACGTCGACCTCGACGACCTGAAGGCGCAGTGCGAACGGCACCGCGACGATCTGGCGGCGATCATGATCACCTACCCGAGCACGCACGGCGTGTTCGAGCCGCACGTCAAGGCGCTGTGCGAGATCGTGCATGCGCACGGCGGGCGCGTCTACGTCGACGGCGCCAACATGAACGCGCTGGTGGGCGTGGCGGCGCCGGGCGAGTTCGGCGGCGACGTGAGCCACCTGAACCTGCACAAGACCTTCTGCATCCCGCACGGCGGCGGCGGGCCGGGCGTCGGTCCGGTGGCGGTGGCGGCCGATCTGGTGCCCTTCCTGCCCGGGCACCGCACGGGCGGCCTGGGCGGCCCCCAGAGCGTGGGCGCCGTGAGCGCCGCGCCGCTGGGCAACGCCGGCGTGCTGCCGATCAGTTGGATGTACTGCCGCATGATGGGCGCCGAAGGGCTGCGCGCCGCCACCGAGGTCGCGATCCTGAGCGCCAACTACATCGCGGCGCGCCTGAACCGGCATTTCCCGGTGCTGTACAGCGGCGGGCACGCCAGCATCGAAGGCGGCGGCGTCGCGCACGAGTGCATCCTCGACCTGCGCGCACTGCAAAAGAGCAGCGGCGTCAGCGCCGAGGACGTGGCCAAGCGCCTCGTCGACTACGGCTTTCACGCGCCGACGCTCAGCTTTCCGGTGGCGCACACGCTGATGGTCGAGCCGACCGAGAGCGAGCCGCTGGTCGAACTCGACCGCTTCTGCGACGCGATGGTCGCCATCCGCGAGGAGATCGCACGCATCGAGCGCGGCGAGTGGCCCCGGGACGACAACCCGCCGAAGAACGCGCCGCACACGGCCGAGTCGCTGCTCGTCGCCGAGTGGACGCATCCGTACACGCGTGAAGAAGCCGCCTACCCGCTCGCGAGCCTGCGGCGCGGCAAGTACTGGGCGCCGGTCGGGCGTGTGGACAACGTCTGGGGCGATCGCCACCTCGCCTGCGGCTGCGTGCCGGTGAGCGCCTACGCCGAGTGAGGCCGGCGCCCGCGCGGGCGCCGGCCCGCCCATCGGAGCGATCGCGGCCGCCGCGGCTGCGGCTCGGATGCGCCTGCATGGCGCGGGCCGCACCGGCTGCACGCCGGGAGCGCAGCAGGTACGGGCACCTCACCCCAACGGGTGGGTGGTGCGCACGAGCGCACGTTCCGCGGCAACATTGCCGTCGGGCGCGCCGGCATGGGGCGCCGCCCGAAGCCGCACGGGACGACGCTTGAAGCCAGCCACCCGCCTCTACGTCCACGGCACGTTTGCCGACGGCAGCGCGCTGCCGCCCGGCCCGCCGGCGTGGCTCGAGGCGGTGCTGAGGCAGCCCGTGGTCGGCATCGCCCTCTTCGACCGCGAGGGCCGCTACCTGCTCGCCAACGCGGCGTACTGCCGCCTGTACGGCCACGACGCCGCTGACCTCCTGGGGTCCAGCTTCGTGCGCGTCCTGCCGCCAGGCGCCGCCACGGCAGCGCTCGAACGGCACCGCCGCTTCCTCGAGGGCCGCGACGAATTCGACGGTGAGTGGCACGTGCGGCACCGCGACGGCACGCCGTTCACCGTGTTGAGCGCTTCGATCCGGGTGCCCGGACCGGACGGCCGCCCGGCACGCCTGACCTTCGCGGTCGATGCCGCCGTCGCGGGCCGCCATGCGCGCCACGGCGAGACGGGTTGCAGCACCGATCACCGGCTCGCCTCGGCGTTCGACAGCGTGTCGGCGCAGGTGTGCGTGCTCGACGCGAGCGCGCGCATCGTCGCCGTCAACCGCGCATGGCGCGACTTCGCGGCGGCGCATGG
Organism: Pseudomonadota bacterium; assembly: GCA_018241895.1. Lineage (GTDB taxonomy): Bacteria > Pseudomonadota > Gammaproteobacteria > Burkholderiales > Burkholderiaceae_C > Rubrivivax. The sequence goes on along the minus strand of JAFECX010000077.1, from coordinate 56,956 downwards.
CGGGCGCCTCGACGAGGTGCGCGAAGGCGCGAGCTACCTGCTGGCCTGTGCGCAGGCCGCACGCTCGGGCGCGACCGACGGCGCCGAGGCGGCGCGCATGGCGCGTCTGCTGGCCGAGGTGCTGGCCGGGCAGCGAACGCAGTTCGAACTCGAGTACGCGTGCGAACCCGCCGCCGGCGAGCCGCGCTGGTTCGCGGCGCGCATCTCGCGCATCGAGGGCAGCGAGCCGCCGAGCGTCGTCGTCGTGCACGAGGACATCACCGCGCGCAGGCACGCCAGCGAGGCGCACCGGCGCGAAGCGGCACTGCTCGCCGACCTGGCTGCGGCATTGCCCGGCGTGATGTTCCGCATGGTCCAGCAACGCGACGGCCGCTGGCGCTTCCTCTACCTGAGCCGCGGCGTCGAGTCGCTGCTCGGCACCACGACCGAAGCCGTGTACAGTGACCACCGCGCGATGTGGGCACGCGTGGCGCCGGCCGACCGTGCCGCGCTCGACGCCTCGGTACGGGCCGCGCTCGCGGCAGGCGGGCGCTGGGAGCACGAATACCGCATCGTCACGCCGGCGGGCGTCGAGCACTGGATCCACGCCAAGGCGGCATCGCAGCCCGGCGAAGGCGGCACCACGCTGTGGAGCGGCTTCCTGCACGACATCACCGAGCGCAGGCGCGTCGAAGCCGAACTGCGTGCCAGCGAGCAGACGTTCCGCAACCTGTTCCAGACCGTGCCGCAGGGCGTCGTCTACCATGCCCTCGATGGGCGCATCACGGCAGCCAACCCGGCGGCCGAACGCATCCTCGGCCGCTCGCTCGCCCAGTTGCTGGACCACACCTCGGGCGACCCGCAGTGGCGGGCCCTGCGCGAGGATGGCACGCCGCTTGCGGACACCGACCATCCGGCGATGGTCGCCTTGCGCACCGGGCGCGCCGTCGACAACGTCGTGATGGGCGTGCAGCGTCCGGACGGCCGCCGCGTCTGGCTCCTCGTGAGCGCGATGCCGGTGCGCCGCGACGGCGCGCTGGCCGAAGTCTTCGCGAGCTTCGAGGACATCAGCGAACGGCTGGAGCTGGCGCGCGAACTGCGGCGCCAGGCCTGCACCGACGAACTCACGGGCGTCGCCAACCGGCGCCGCTTCATGGAACGGCTGCAGGCCGAGCACGAGCGGCTGCTGCGGCACCCGCATCTGCAGTGCGCCCTGCTCGCGCTGGACATCGACCATTTCAAGCAGGTCAACGACACGCACGGCCACGCCGCAGGCGATGCCGTTCTGGTCGAGGTCGCGCGCGCGATGCGCCTGGCCACCCGGCAGCAGGATCTCGTCGCACGCTGGGGCGGCGAGGAGTTCATGATCCTGCTGCCGGACACCGGCCGCGCCGAGGCCACGGCGCTGGCACAGCGCCTGCGCCGGCAGGTGCAGTCGGCGCGCATCGCGCACGGCGCGGGTGTTCTCGGCGTGACCGTGAGCATCGGCGTCGGCGCATTGAGCAGCGCGGACGACGCCCTCGAACACGTGCTGCGTCGTGCCGATCGTGCCTTGTACCGCGCCAAGTCCGCGGGCCGCAACGCCGTGGCGGCCGACGGCGAGCCGGCGTAGCAGCACGCGGTGCCTGCGGCCGGCGTCGCCTTCCGGCGCCGCCTTCCGGCGCCGCCTTCCGACGCCTGCTTCCCGCGCTTGCCTGCGACATTCGCCGTTGCTGTGCGCCACGGGTGCCCGCGGCAGCGTCGCGCCAAGCGTGCCCGTGCGCCGCATCGGCGACATCGGCTTGCCGAGCGTGGCAAGATGGCGCTCGCTGCCGATGGGCCCATCGAGGAGACGCGCCATGAGCGAACCCCATCCCCCGCTGCGGCTGCACGTGCCCGAGCCCAGCGGCCGGCCGGGCCAGCCGACCGATTTCGGCTATCTGCGCCTGTCGCCGGCCGGCGCGGTGCGCCGCCCGCCGCTGGACGTGGCGCCGGCCGACACGCTCGATCTGGCCTATGCGCTGGTGCGCGTGCTCGACGACGACGGCCGCGCGGTCGGGCCCTGGGCCCCCGAGGTCGACACCGAGACGCTGCGCCGCGGACTCACGGCGATGCTGCGCGTGCGCGCCTTCGACGCGCGCATGCTGATCGCTCAGCGCCAGCGCAAGATCAGCTTCTACATGCAGTCGCTCGGCGAGGAGGCGATCGCCACCGCACACGCATTCGCCATCCGGCCCGGCGACATGTGCTTTCCCACCTACCGCCAGCAGGGCCTGCTGCTGGCGCGCGACGACATCCCGATCGTCGAGATGATGTGCCAGCTGATGAGCAACGCGCGCGATCCGATGCGCGGGCGCCAGATGCCGGTGATGTATTCGTACAAGCGCGCCGGCTTCTTTTCCATCACGGGCAACCTGGCGACGCAGTTCATCCAGGGCGTCGGCTGGGGCATGGCCGCGGCGATCAAGGGCGACACGCGGATCGCATCGGCGTGGATCGGCGACGGCGCCACCGCGGCGGCCGACTTCCACAACGGGCTCACCTTCGCCAGCGTGTACCGGGCGCCGGTGATCCTCAACGTCGTCAACAACCAGTGGGCGATCAGCACCTTCCAGGCCATCGCCGGCGCCGAGGTGACGACCTTCGCGGCACGCGGCGTGGGCAGCGGCATCGCGTCGCTGCGCGTCGACGGCAACGACTGGCTGGCCGTGCTGGCCGCGTCGCGCTGGGCCGCCGAGCGTGCGCGCAGCGGCCTCGGGCCCACGCTCGTCGAGTGGGTGAGCTACCGCGCCGGCGCGCACAGCACGTCCGACGACCCGACGCGCTACCGCCCGGCCGACGACTGGCAGCGCTTTCCGCTCGGCGATCCGGTGCCGCGCCTGAAGCAGCACCTGATCGGCCTGGGCGCGTGGTCCGAAGACGAGCACGCGGCGACGCAGCAGGCACTCGAGGCCGAGATCGCCGCAGCCGCCAAGGAGGCCGAGTCCTACGGCGGCACGCTGATCGACAACCATGTGCCGCCGATCGAGTCGATGTTCGTCGACGTGTTCAAGGAGATGCCGCCGCACCTGCAGGAGCAGTTGCGCCAGGCGCGCGCCGAGTGGGCCGGCCACAGCGCCAATCCGAAGCGGGAGGCTCGGCCATGACGCGCATGACGATGGTCCAGGCGCTGCGCTCGGCGATGGACGTGATGCTCGCGCGCGACGACAACGTCGTCGTCTACGGTCAGGACGTGGGCTACTTCGGCGGCGTGTTCCGCTGCACCGAGGGCCTGCAGGCCAAGTACGGCAGCTCGCGCGTGTTCGACGCACCGATCTCCGAAGGCGGCATCGTCGGCTCGGCGATCGGCATGGCGGCGTACGGCCTCAAGCCCGTCGTCGAGGTGCAGTTCGCCGACTACTTCTACCCGGCGAGCGACCAGATCAGTTCGCAGGCCTCGCGCCTGCGCTACCGCTCGGCCGGCGACTTCGACTGCCCGATCACCATCCGCATGCCCTGCGGCGGCGGCATCTACGGCGGGCAGACGCACAGCCAGAGTCCGGAGGCGCTGTTCACGCACGTCTGCGGGCTGCGCACCGTGATGCCGAGCAACCCGTACGACGCCAAGGGGCTGCTGATCAGCGCCGTCGAGTGCGAGGATCCGGTGATCTTCTTCGAGCCCAAGCGTCTTTACAACGGCCCGTTCGACGGCCACCACGACAAGCCGCTCGTGCCGTGGTCGCAGCACCCGCTGTCGGAAGTGCCCGACGGCCACTATCGCGTGCCGCTGGACAGTGCCGCGGTCTTTCGCCCGGGGCGCGACGTCACGGTGCTCGCCTACGGCACGATGGTGTTCGTCTCGGAGGCGGCGGCCAACGAAAGCGGCATCGACGCCGAGATCGTCGACCTGCGCACGCTGTGGCCGCTGGACCTGCCCACCGTCGTCGCCTCGGTCAGGAAGACCGGCCGCTGCGTGATCGTGCACGAGGCCACGCGCACGAGCGGCTTCGGCGCCGAGCTGGCCGCGCTCGTGCAGGAGCATTGCTTCTACCACCTCGAGGCGCCGATCGAGCGCGTCACCGGCTGGGACACGCCGTATCCGCATGCGCTCGAATGGGCCTATTTCCCCGGCCCCGAGCGCGTCGCGGCTGCGCTGCGCCGCGTGACGGAGGCCTGAACGATGAGCATGCACGTCATCAAGGTGCCCGATGTCGGCGAGGGCATCGCCGAGGTCGAACTCGTCGCCTGGCACGTGGCGCCGGGCGACGCCGTCGCCGAGGACCAGGTGATCGCGGACGTCATGACCGACAAGGCCAACGTCCAGATCCCCTCGCCGGTGGCCGGCCGCGTGCTCGAGCTCGGCGGCGAGGTCGGGCGCATGCTGGCCGTGGGCAGCGAACTGATCCGCATCGAGCGCGCCGGCGCGCAGACGGCGGCAACGTCCGGGGCGCCTGCAGCGCAGGCGCTGGCGCGAGCGCCTGCGGCGGCAACGGCGACACCAAGCCCCGCGCCCGAGGCCGCGTCCACGGCGGCCCCCACCGTGACGCCGGCGGCCCCCGTGGCATCGGCCACCGCCACGGCCTTGCCGGCGCACCGTGCCGTTGCGGCGGCGGGCGGCGGCGGGCGCCCGCTGGCCTCGCCCGCAGTGCGGCAGCGGGCGCGCGAACTCGGCATCGATCTGCACGACGTGCATCCCAGCGGCCCCGGCGGGCGCATCGTGCACGCCGATGTCGATGCCGCGTTGCAGGCCCTGCGCGCCCCGGCGACGCCGGCAATGCGCGCCGCACCCGTCGCGCCGATGGTGGTGACGCCGGCGCGGGCCGCCCTCTCGACGCCCGAGCCGTCCGCGGTGCCGTCCGCCCGCGTCCCGCCCGCAACGCCGGCCGATCGGGCAGGTGCCGCCGCGGCGGCAGTCGGCGCCCACGCACGCCGCGACGACGAGACGACGATCCAGGTGATCGGGCTGCGCCGGCGCATCGCGATGCAGATGCAGGAGGCCAAGCGCCGCATCCCGCACTTCAGCTACGTCGAGGAGCTCGACGTCACCGAGGTCGAGGCGCTGCGCGCCCAACTCAACGAGCGCTGGGCCGCGGCACGCGGCCGGCTGACGCTGCTGCCGCTGCTCATGCGCGCCGTGGTGCTCGCGCTGCGCGCGCATCCCAAGCTCAACGCGCGTTTCGACGACGACGCGGGTGTCGTCACGCAGTACGGCGCCGTGCACCTGGGCATCGCCACGCAGACGCCGCACGGCCTGCTGGTGCCGGTGGTGCACCATGCCGAGACGATGGACCTGTGGGCCCTGGCCGCACAGGTCTCGCAGCTGGCCGAGCTGGCGCGCGCGGGTCGCGCCACGCGCGCCGAGCTGAGCGGCTCGACGATCACGCTCAGCAGCCTCGGTGCGCTCGGCGGCATCGCGTCGACGCCGGTCATCAACCGCCCCGAGGTGGCCATCGTCGGCGTCAACCGCATCGTCGACAAGCCCGTCGTGCGCGCCGGCGCCGTCGTCGTGCGCCAGACGATGAACCTGTCGTCGTCGTTCGACCACCGCATCGTCGACGGCGCCGACGCCGCCGCCTTCGTCCAGAGCGTGCGCGCGCTGCTGGAGACGCCGGCACTGCTGTTCGTCGAGTGAGAACCTGTGAACGGACCACTCACGCCCGCGCGACGCACCCTGACGCACCCTGACGCCCCCGCTCGGCGCTGCAAATGCTCGCCCTATCGCGCGCGATAGGGCTGCGCTTTGCGCCTTGCTCGGAGCCATCCCGCCGCGCCGCTCGGGCGCGACCGATTCATTCACCGGTTCTGAGCGGGTGACGGTCCGACTCGCATGCCGGGCGACGGCGCGATGCTGGCATCATCGCCGCATCCCCCGTTGTGCGAGGGCATCGTCATGCTCGAATTGCGCATTCCCCAAATGACCTGCAGCCACTGCGTCAAGGCCGTCACCGAAGCCGTCAAGACGGCCGATCCGGCGGCCCGGGTGCAGGTCGACCTGGCGACGCATCAGGTCAAGGTCGACACGGTGGCGCCGCGCGAGGCCGTCGTCGCACGCCTGGCCGACGCCGGCTACGCGCCGGCCTGAGTTCACAGAACCCCGCGCGAAGCAGCGCTGCCGCGCGGATGAGTCCTGCTGCACCCGGACCGACGATCTGCCCTTCGTGCACAACCCCGCGCGACGCAGCGTTGCCGCGCGGATGAGTCCCTGCGCCGACGCGCGCTGGGCCGCCAGCGTGCGGCTCATCGTGCCCCTGGCCTGGCCGGTGTTCGTGGGCCAGGCCTCGGTGCTCGCCTTCGGCACTGTCGACACCGTGCTGCTCGGGCGCTACGCCGCGCTCGATCTCGCCGCACTGGCCGTCGGCGCCGCTGCCTACATCACGGTCTTCATCGGCTTCATGGGCATCGTGCTGGCGCTGGCACCGATCGTCGGGCAGCTGTACGGCGCGCGCCAGTTCGCCGCGGCCGGCCGCCAGGCGCACCAGGCGGTGTGGATCGCGCTCGCGCTGTCGTTCGTGGGCAGCATGCTGCTGGCGTTTCCGCAGCCTTTCCTCACGCTGGCGCAGGCCTCGCCCGAGGTCGCGGCCAAGGTGCGCGGCTACCTGCTCGCGCTGGCGCTGTCGCTGCCGGGCGCGCTGCTGTTCACGGTCTATCGCGGCTTCAACATCGCGGTCTCGCGCCCGAAGGCGGTGATGGTGCTGCAGCTGGGCGGCCTGGCGCTGAAGATCCCGTTGTCGGCGCTCTTCGTCTTCGGGCTGCCCGCGCTCGGCGGGCCGGCGCTGGGCGTGGTCGGCTGCGGCGTGGCCACGTGCATCGCGATGTGGGCGCAATGCGTCGCCGCCTGGCTGGTGGTGCGCGACGACGCCTTCTACACACCCTTCGCGATCGGCGGCCGCGGCCTCGACGCGCCCGATCTGCGCGCGCTCGCCACGCAGCTGCGCCTGGGCGTGCCGATGGGCGCCGCCATCGTCGTCGAGGTCACCGGCATGACCTTCATGGCGTTGTTCATCTCGCGCCTGGGCGCCACGGCAGTGGCCGGGCACCAGATCGCGGCCAACCTGGCGGCGCTGCTGTTCATGATGCCGCTGGCCATCGGCAACGCGACGACGACGCTGGTGGCGCAGGCGATCGGTGCGCGCGCCATGGCTGCCGCCGAGCGCATCGGCTGGCACGGGCTGGCGCTGGGGCTGATGGTGGCCGCCGTCATGGCCGGCGCCGTCTACGTCGGGCGCCATGCGGTGGTGGACCTGTACACCGCCGACGCGGCCGTGGCGGCCGCCGCGCTGTCCTTCGTCGCCTGGCTGGCGTGGTTCCACATCGGCGACGCCGTGCAGACGGTGGCCGCTGCCGTGCTGCGCGCCTGGCGCGTGACGACGGTGCCGCTCGTCATCTACGCGCTGGCGATCTGGGGTGTCGGGCTGGGCGGCGGCTGGTGGCTGGCGTTCGCGGCACCGCCCGAGACACCTCCGTGGCTGCGCGGCGCGCCGGGCTTCTGGGTCGCGGCGGCCGGCTCGCTCATCGTCACCGCGCTGGCGTTGAGCGTCTTCCTCGCCTGGATGCTGAGGCGAGCATCGCGCACGCGGCCGGCGGCAGCGTGACCCGGCGGCGGCCCCCACACGCCTGGCCGCCGTCGCGACGGCCACGTGGTCGCTGGACTGCGGTCCGTTGCGCGAGCACCGGTTGCTCAGGCCAGCGGCAGCGCGAGCACGAAGCGGCTGCCGCCGCCGGCGCGGGCCTCGCAGCGCACGCAGCCGCCGTGGCGCTCGGCGATCTGGCGCACGAGCGCCAGGCCGAGCCCCACCCCCCCTGAGCGCTCGGCGTGGCCGGGCAGGCGCAGGAAGGGCTCGAAGATGCGCTCGCGCCAGGCTTCGGGCACGCCTGCGCCGCGGTCGCTGACGCTCACCTCGGCCAGTGCGCCGCGGCGCGCGACCTCGACGTCGATCTCGCCGCCGCCGTAGCGGCGCGCGTTCTCGAGCAGGTTGCGCAGCGCGCGGCGCAGCAGCCTCTCGTCGCCGCTCACGCGCACGTTCTGGGCGCCGCCGGCCGAAGCGCCCACGCGCGCCGCCTCCTCGGCCGCCAGGGCGAGCAGTTCGACCGGCGCGCGCTCGTCGAGCTGCTCGCGCGCGTCGAGCCGGCTGGACAGCAGCACCTCCTCGACCAGCGCATCGAGCTCGGCGATGTCGGCATCGATCTCCTCCTTCAGGCGCAGCCGCTCGCCGGACGGTGCGTCCTCGAGCATCGCCAGCGCCATCTTCAGCCGCGCCAGCGGCGAGCGCAGTTCGTGGCTGGCGTTGGCCAGGAGGCTCTGGTGCGAGCGCACCAGCGCTTCGATGCGCTCGGCCGCACGGTTGAAACTCGCCGCCACCGCAGCCACCTCGTCGCGGCCACTCGCGTCGACGCGACGCGCGAGCGCACCGGCACCGAAGGCCTCGACACCGGCCTCGAGCGCCTCGAGGCGGCGCGTGAGCCGGCGCACCACCGGATAGGCTCCCGCGGCCACGGCGAGAAAGAGCACGCCCAGCAGCAGCGCCAGGCCGACACCCTCCGACAGCTGTCGCGGCAGCAGCGCCTGCGGCAGCAGCCCCGCAGGCGGCTCGGGCGGGCCGTGCCGCGGCATCAGGCCCGGACTGCGACGCAGCAGCGGTCGCGGCACGAGCAAGGTGCGGCCGTCGTCGAGCCGCACCGCCTGCACCCGCTCGACGAAGCCGGGGCTGTCCGCCTCGCGCCGCTCGAAGCTCTCGCTGGCGCCGACGCGTCGGCCCTGGGCATCTTCGAGCGCCAGCGGCAGGCGCAGCCGCTGCGACCATTCGCGCAGCGCGTCGAGCTGCACGGCCGCCGGCGCGTCGGCCGCGGGCAGCGAACGCTGCAGCAGTTCGCCCCAGGCCTCCAGGCGCTCGCGTGCCGCCGCCTCGTACTGCGCGCGCTGCTGCGCCATGTGCTGCTGCAGCAGCCAGCCCGAGGCGGCACCGAACAGCGCCAGCGCCACCACGACGGTGAGCCAGATGCGCAGGTACAGCGAACGCATGCGCCGCGGCCGGGCGTTGCGCTACTCGGCGTCCTGCTTGCGCGCGAACAAGTAGCCGGCGCCGCGCACCGTGAGCACGCGCCGCGGCGTCTTCGCGTCGTCCTCGATGACGGCACGGATGCGCGAGATGTGCACATCGATGCTGCGGTCGAAGGCCTCGAGTGGATGGCCCTTGAGCTGGTCCATGATCTGGTCACGCGAGAGCACGCGCCCGGGGCTTTGTGCGAGCACGGCCAGCAGTTCGAACTGATGGCTCGTGAGGTCGCACGGCTTGCCCTCGAGCCGCGCCTGCCGTGCGCCGAGGTCGATCTCGAGACGCCCGAACACCAGGACATCGTCGGCCTGCGGCTCGGGTGCGGCGCGCCGCAGCAGCGCCTTGACGCGTGCGAGCAGCTCGCGCGGCTCGAACGGCTTGCCCAGGTAGTCGTCGGCGCCGATCTCGAGGCCGACGATGCGCTCCGTCGGCTCGCCGCGCGCCGTGAGCATCAGCAGCGGCAGGCGCCGCGTGCGCGGCTCGCCGCGCAGCTCACGCGTGAAGTCGAGCCCGTCGCCGTCGGGCAGCATGAGGTCGAGGACGAGCGCGTCCGGCGCACCGCGCTCGAGCAGTTGCCGGCCCAGCGCCAGCGAACCGGCCGTCGTCACCTCGTAGCCCTGGCGCCGCAGGTACTCGCCGAGCATGTCGGTGAGACGTTGGTCGTCGTCGATCAGCAGCAGTCGTTGGCTCATCGGTGGCGGATGGCGTGGCGCGCCGCGCCGGCATCAGGACGGGGTACGCAGGAAGAGGCCCTCGGCGGCGCCTGCCGATCCGCACGACGCGCCGCGCGCCGCAGGCGAGCCGGGGGAGGCCCGCCGCGCGGCCGCTCGAATCTCACGACGGCGCCGACACAGAGCCGGCGCGGTCGGTGAACGGCTGCGTCTCGCGCAATGGCTGCACCTCAGGGCTTGCGCGGCGTGCCGTCGAGCGTGGCGCGCTCGGCGCGGTGGCGCTGCATCATCGCCCGGCGCGTGGCCATGCGCTCGCCCAGCGCCTTGCGCTGCTCGGGTGTGAGCACGCGACTCGCGTCGAGCATCGCCTGCATCATCCGCTTGCTGGCCGCGTCGTGCTGCGCGAGCATCTTCTGGCGCAGCGCCTCGACCGCGTTTGCATCGACCGTGGGCGCCGTGAACAACGCGCGCGCCTGCTCGCTGAGCTGCGTACGCGCTTCGCGCTGGCTGCTCAGGTCGGCTTGGGCGGCCTGCATGATCTGACCGATCTGCGCCTTCTGCTCGGCCGTGGCACCGATGGCGTCCAGCGCACGCGCCATGCCGCGGCCGCCCATCATGCCCATCGGACCGAAGCCGCCACCCATGCCGGCGCCCGCGCCCGGCCCCATGTGGTGCCACATGCCGCCCTGCGGGCCCGGCGCGGCCGCCGCCGCACCGGCAGGCTGCGCCAGGGCCGAAAGCGACACGCCGCAGGCCAGTGCCACCGCCGCTGTGGTCAGGGTGCGGCGCAGCGCGCGCCGCGGGAAATTCTCGAAGGTGCTCATGGACTCTCCTTGGGACGAAACGTACGACGGCGCTCATCGTGCGTGCCCGCGATTGCCGTCCGATGCCCGGCCGGTAAAGATCTGTGTGTCGCGAGCCGCGCGGGCGGCAGCGCCGAGCGCGCCCGCGCTCAGGGCGTCGCCGCCTCGATGCGCACGAGGCGCCTTTGCAGCGAGAACGCCGGCTCCGCGCTGCGCAGGTCCAGCCGCAGCAAGAAGCCGCTCGTGCGGTCGACCACCAGCGCGCCGTCCAGCCGCGTGGAGATGTCACCGTGCTGCGCGTCGCCGAACAGATCGATCACCGCAACGTCGAATCGCCGGCCGGCGACGGTCTGCGGGCCGAGCGCGACGACCTGGCCGCGCAGGCGTGCACGCTGCAGCGGATCGCCGCTGACCGTCATCTCGCCGGCCACCACCTGGCCGAGCGCGAGCTCGCCGCGCAGCAGGTGCGGCCACATCAGCACGCCCGGCGGCGCCTGGACGACGTTGCCGCTGCCGTCGTGCCGAAGCACGCCGTCGCTGCCTCCTTCGACACGGTATTCGGCCTCGCCGCGGCGCAGCGCGGTCAGCCGCAACGTCCATTCGCTCGCTGCGGCACCACGCCGGCCGTCGCGGCGCTCCTCGTAGACCAAGCGCTCGCCCACAGCCAGCGGCAGGGCCGCCAGCCGCTGCGCCGGCAGCGCCAGCGTATCGACCCCACAGCCCTTGGTGCGTGCCGCCTCCTGCAACGCCTCGTAGCGACCCTTGAGCTGCGCCAGGTCCTGCGCCTCGAGCCCCTGCGGGCGCATCGCGAACAGCGCGGGCCAGAACACCGTCAGCCCGAAGCCCAGCGCGACGATGTTGTTGCCGCCGCGTTCATCGACGGCGTAGGCAAGGTCGGCGGCGCGCTTTTGCACCGATTCGATCTCGTCGCCGATGCGCTCGCAACTCCAGATCGAGAACTCGGCCGCGCTCGCAGGGATCGGCTTCACGTCGCCCGAGCGCGTCGCGCAGCCGGCGAGTGCAAGCGCCGCAGCGGCGGCACCGAGCAGGCTCAGGACAGGAAAGCAGGCAGACATCGTGGCGCGCCCGCTTCCCGGTGCGATCGGCGCAGCGCGGCCGGCGCTCGACGCCGTTGCACGCTGCGCGCGCCATGTTCCCGGGACGGGCGAGGCATGATACTTCCCTGCGTCGCCGGGCCCGCGAAGGTCATCCGCCGCCGCGCCGCCGCTGCCCATCGGCGCGCGCCGGCGTGTGCTGCGCACGCGCCGGCGCGCAGTGGCGCGAGGTGCGCTGCGCGCCGCGCCCGCGCAACGCCGGGCACGCGCGCTATTTCGTGAGCAGCGCCAGGATCAGCAGCAGCAGTGCCGTCCCCTGCAGCCCGACGCGCATGAACATCCACTGATCGCTGCTGCGGTGGCCGACGTCGTGGCCCGTCGCCATGGCCGAAACACCCATGAACAACGACACCACGGTGGCCACCACCGCGGCGAGGATCAAGAGGGTCAGAAGCGACATGTGAGCCTCCTTGGCCGGACGGCCGATGCCGCCCAGGACCGCTTGGTACCCTTTCCCCCGGGAGATGTATTGATGCAGGTCAGATCGGCACCACCGCGGGCATCGGCGCGCATCCGCGGGCATCATTGGCGCCTCGTTCCGGCCTTGCGCGCTTGCCGCGGGCCGGCCCCTCCCCCGACCGCTCCCATCCATGCATCGACGCGCATTCACCCTCGGCCTCAGCGCCACCTCGCTGCTCTTGGTCAGCGCCCATGCCGCCGGCGAACCGGTGCAAGGCAAGGACTACACGACCCTGTCCTCGCCGGTCCCGACGACCGCCGGCGGCAAGATCGAGGTCATCGAGTTCTTCGGCTACTGGTGTCCGCACTGCCGTGCACTCGAGGCCAAGCTCGAGGCCTGGGTCAAGAAGCTGCCGGGCGATGTCGTCTTTCGCCGCGTGCCGGTGGCGTGGCAGCGCCCGCAGGAGCCCTACCAGCGCATCTACTTCGCGCTCGAGGCGCTCGGGGTGGCGCAGGAAGTGCACGGCAAGGTGTTCGACGCCCTGCACGTGCAGGGGCTGCGCCTGGACACGGACGCCGGTATCGCCGCCTTCGCCGCCGCCAACGGCCTGGACAAGACCAAGCTGCTCGATGCCATGAACAGCTTCGCCGTCGCCTCCAAGGTGCGCACGGCCAACCAGACCTGGAAGGCCTACGGCATCGAAGGCGTGCCGACGCTGGCCGTGAACGGGCGCTACCTCACGTCGCCCGCGCAGACCGGCAGCGACGAGCGCGCGCTCGAAGTGGCCGACGCGCTGATCGCCAAGGTGCGCGCGACGCGCTGAACGGCCCGGGGCCCGGACCAGCGGCGGGCCGGCGCGAACCCGGGCGGCGCGCCGCCGTCGCGCGCCGGCTTCGGCCGCGTCGGCGGTGCGACCTTCCCGTTCGACCGCGACACCGCGTACCGCACACGCTCATCGATTGCGGACAATTGCAACCGGAAGAAACAGTTCTCGTGCTCGGATGCGCCGGCGGCGCGGGTTCGGCGGCGATCCAGATCGCCGGGGCCGCCAGGGTGCGCACGCGGCATGCTGCCGACGAGCGAGATCCGCGCGGCCGGCGCGCGCGCATGGCCCGCGCACCGGATGCAGGGCCAGGTCGTTCTGCCCGATCGGTGACGGCGAGCGCACGGGCCGCGCGCCGTACCGCCCGGCCGGCGAACCACGCTAGGATGCGCACGCAAGCCGCGCGGGGGGCGCAGGTCGGCGGCACACAGACAGGCAGGAGCAACGGCCATGGCCGTGAAGGTGCTGATCCTCGAAGACAACCCGGTGGCGCGCAGCTTTCTCGCGCGCGTCGTGCGCGAGAGCTTCAGCGACGCGCAGCAGGTCGTCGAGGCCGCTGACCTGGAGACGGCGCGCCGTCACATCGCGCTCACCGGCGGAGCGCAGGGCCTGCACGGCACCGACCCGTTCAAGCTGATGCTCGTCGACCTCGAGCTGCCCGACGGCAACGGCATGGAACTGCTCGCCGAGCTGGTGCACTACCCGGCGATCAAGATCGTCACCACGCTGTACTCCGACGACGACCACCTGTACCCCGCGTTGCAGTGCGGCGCCGACGGCTACCTGCTCAAGGAGGACCGCTTCGAGGTGCTGGTCGAGGAACTGCAGAAGATCGTGCGCGGCCAGCCGCCGCTGTCGCCGGCGATCGCACGCCGGCTGCTGGCCCATTTCAGGCGGCTGCCGGGCAGCGAGGGGCCCATCACCGACCCGGGATTCCTGACCACCACCGGCGGCACCGTCATCAGCCGCCCGGTGCCCCTGGACCCGGTGCCGGAGACCGAACGGCTGACCCCACGCGAGAGCGAGGTCCTCACCTACCTCAGCAAGGGCTTCACGATCAAGGAGATCGCCAGCCTGATGGGCATCAAGTGGTTCACGGTCAACGACCACATCAAGTCCATCTACAAGAAGCTCAACGTCTCCAGCCGCGCCGAGGCGGCGGTGCTGGCGAGCAAGCAGGGGCTGGTGTAGCCCCGACGCCGCGGGCAGCGACACGATGGGCGTCGACAAGCTGCTTGCCACGCTCGGACTCATCGCCTGCCTGCTGCTGCTTGCGCGCATGGCGATCGGCCCGCGGCGGCGGCGACGCCTCGATGCGCGGCTGCAGCAGACGGCGCACGGGCTCGTCCAGCGTGCGCGCGCGCTGTGGCGACAGCAGCGCCTGCACAACCAGGCCACACGCGAAACCGAGGCGCTGATCCGCCGCGCCCGGCAGGTGCAGCCGCGCGGGCGTCGCGAAGGCAACGCCTATCGGCGGAACTCGTTCGACGAGCGCGACGAAGCGCCGGACGGACGCGAGCGCAAGGACCACTGAGAACCTGTGAACGAAGCACGCGCGCCCGCTCGACGCGCCCTGACGCCCCCGATGACGGCGTGCAACTGCAGCCCCTACCCTGCGCCAGCCCGATTCACGAGCGGCCGCGGCTCGAGGGCCGCACCTGCCGCCGCCAGCTTGTGCGCCAGCCCCTGCATCGTCGCGTGCACGGCGGCGATGTGCGGCGCGGGTGTCCCGGTGATCGCGGCCAGCTCGAGCACGGCGCCCACCAGCGCCGCCAGCTCGGGCGCGCGCCCGGCCTGCACGTCCTGCAGCATCGAGGTCTTGTGCGCGCCGACGGCCTCGGCGCCGGCGAGCCGCTGCTCGAGCGTGATCCTGAACCTCACGCCCAGCTTCTCGGCCACCGCCTGCGCCTCGGCCATCATGGCCGCGGCCAGGCCGCGCGTGGGGGCGAAGCGGCAGATCTCTTGCAGCGTCATCTGCGTGAGCGCGCTGATCGGGTTGAAGCTGAGGTTGCCCCACAGCTTGACCCAGATCTCGGCGCGGATGTCACGGCTCACCGGCGCCTTGAAGCCGGCCTTCATCATCGACTGCGCGAGCGCCTCGACGCGCGCGCTGCGGCTGCCGTCGGGCTCGCCGAGCGTGAAGCGGTTGCCCTCGACGACCTTGACGCGGCCCGGCGCCAGCAGCTCGGCCGCCGGGTAGACGACGCTGCCGATCACGCGCTCGGGCTCGATGTGCGCAGCGATCGCGCCGCCCGGGTCGACACTCTCCAGACGCCGGCCCTCGTGCGCGCCGGCAAGCTTGTGGAAGTACCACCACGGCACGCCGTTGATCATCGTCACGACGGCGGTCCCCGGGCCGAACAGCGCGCGCAGGTCGGGCAGCAGGTCGGGCACCTGGTGCGCCTTGACGGTGAGCAGCACGAAGTCCTGGGGCCCGGCGTCGGCCGGCCGCTCGAACGCGCGCACCGCGTCGGCGTGGCGCTCGCGACCGTCCTCCTCGATCAGCCGCAAGCCGTCGGCGACGATCGCCTGGAGGTTGCGCCGCCGCGCGATGAAGCTCACCTGCTCGCCGGCCAGCGCGAGCCGGGCGCCGAGATAACCGCCGATCGCACCGGCACCGACCACTGCAATGCGCATACCCGCTTCGCCTGCCCTTTCTCGGTGCGCTCTCGGCCCTTTCCCGGCCCTCTCCCGGCGCCTCTCGCTGACCGTTGCGCGACTCCGTCGCGACCGCCTCAGTCCGCGAGCCCGAGCCTGGCCGCGAGGCCGATGCGCTGCAGCTTGCCGGTGGCGCCCTTGGGGATCTCGGCCATGAAGAGGACCTTCTTGGGCACCTTGAAGTCGGCGACGCGCTCACCGCAGAAAGCCTGCAGCTCGCGCTCGCTCACGCTCGCACCCTCGCGCAGCACGACGACCGCCGCCACCTCTTCGCCGAGCTTGGCGTGCGGCATGCCGAAGCACACCACCTGCGCCACCGCCGGGTGGTCCATCAGGATCTCGTCGATCTCGCGCGGGCTGATCTTCTCGCCGCCGCGGTTGATGATCTCTTTCAGCCGCCCCGTGAGGCTGAGATAGCCGTCGGCATCGAGCACGCCCTGATCGCCGGTGCGGAACCAGCCGTTCGTGAACGCCTCGGCATTGGCCTTCGGATTGTTCTCGTAGCCGGCGGTGACGTTGGGGCCGCGGATCACGACCTCGCCCACGTCACCGCGCGCGAGCAGACCGCCGGCCTCGTCCATGATCGCGATCTCGGGCCCCGCCGCCAGTCCGACGCTGCCCGGCTTGCGCGCGCGCGGCGGCAGCGGGTTGCTCGCCATCTGGTGCGCGGCCTCGGTCATGCCGTAGGCCTCGACGAGCGGCGCCTTGAACACGGCCTCGAGCTCACGGATGACCTGCGGCGGCATCGACGAGGACGACGAGCGCACGAAGCGCAGCGGACGGCGCGCGATCACGTCGGCGTTCTTGCCGGCGCGCCCGAGGATCGCCTGGTGCATCGTCGGCACCGCCGTGTACCAGGTGGGCCGGGCGTCGTCCATCCAGGCGAAGAACCTGAGCGCGTTGAAGCCCGGCGTGCAGTACACCTGCGAGCCCGCCGCCAGCGGCGCCAGCACGCCAGCGATCAGGCCATGGATGTGAAAGAGCGGCATGATGTTCAGCCCGCAGTCGGCGGGCGTGAACTGCAGCGTCGCGCGGATGTGGCGTGCCGAGGCCGCGAGGTTGGACTGCGCGAGCGGCACGATCTTCGGGCGCGAGGTGGTGCCCGAGGTGTGCAGCACCATCGACACGTCCTCGGGCCGCGCCAAGCCGCCTTGCGCGGCCGGCGCCGCCTCGACGGCCACGCGCGGCTCGAGCGTGAAGGCGCCGGCCGGCGCGCCGTCGGCCACCACCAGATCGAGCACGCGCATGCCCAGGCGCTCGGCCACCGCCACCGCAGGCGACGTGCTGGCGCGCGCGACGACGAGCGCCTTGGCGCGCAGGTCCGACAGGTAGAAGTCGAACTCGTCGGCGCGGTAGGCGGGATTGAGCGGTGCGCTCGTCACGCCGCTGGCGCAGGCGACGAAGCAGGCGGCCATCTCGGGCCCGTTGTCGAGCACGATGGCGACGCGGTCGTTGCGGCCGATGCCCAGGGCGTTGAGGCGCGCCAGCGTGGCTGCGATCAGTGCGCGCAACGCGCCGTGGCCGAGCGCCTTGCGGCCCGGTGCAGTGAGGGCCGGCGCATCGGCAGCGCCCGTCGCGAGCAGTGCGTCGAGGGTGGTACTCATGGCGGTTCGATACGACCTCGGGGAGCGGGGCCGTGCGATGGCGACGACTGGACCACTTATAGCCGAGCGCCGCGAGCCTCGCGATCGGGATCTGCCGCGCGAGGTCGTCTGCCGCAGCGGTCACGGCCGCTGCGGTTCTGAGGGACAATACACGCCTCGTGACGATCCGGAACTGCCGGAACCCCTTCGCCATGACCAGCACCCGCCGTACCGCCCCTTCCCCTTCACTCACCCCCGCCGCACCGAGCGCTGGCGGTCCCAAGCTACGCCAGACGCAGGCCGAATACACCGCCGCGCGGCCGAACGCCGAGCCCGGCGTGCGGCCGATGATGTCGAGCTCGAAGATGTACGTGTGCATCCGCTGCCACGCGAACTTCAAGACCGGCGAAGGCAAGCCCGATCCGCGCCTGCGCGGTCTCGGCCGCTGCAACAACTGCCTTGGAATCGCCGCACAGGCAGCCTGAGATCCCGAGCCCCGTTGTCGACGGCCCGCAACGGGCCGTCGACATTTTGGGGGGTGCACGCGCCGAGGCCCAGCGGCGAAGCGATCGCGCATCGCGGCAGCGATGCGGTGCCCGAGACGCCCCGGCTCGATGCGACCTGCGAGACGGCAGGCGCCGCCAGCCGACCACCGCAGCGCGCGGTGATCGGTGGCGCAGATGGAGGGCGCTGGAGTGGTGGCGGACGGTTGACGGGTTCAATTCCGTCTTTGTCAACGACCTGGATCCGTGAGGCAACACGAGCGCTCGAGATAATTGTCGGCCGCCAGAGACCGGAAAAGCGCCCGAAACCGGGCTTCCCGGGTCGGTGGCGTCCTTCGCAGCGCAGCCCGAACCCGCGCCAGCACTGGAGTTTCGGGCAAAAAAATCCCAACCGAGAAGGGTTGGGATTTTGGCAAGTGGTGGCGGATGGTTGACGGGTTCAACTCCGTCTCCGCCACTTGAATGGTAACGCAGCGGGCGTGAGCGGCAATGAGCGGTGTTGCCTCAAAGCACCGCTTCCAGCCCCTTGCGTTCGAGGATGTCCAGCAGCTTCTGCGACGGCCCGCTGGGGCGTTTGTCGCCCACCTCCCACTTGCGGACAGTGGACGTGCTGGTGTTCAGCACGCTGGCCAGCACGGCCTGACTCAGGTGCAGCCTCTCGCGCAGCGCCTTGACCTTCGTGGCGTCGTAGTCCTGCACCGGCTCCAGGCACAGTGCGTCGTATTTCTGCATCTTGCGCTTGTCGATGAAACCCAGACGATGCAGATCGCTGGCCGTTTCGTGAACGGCTTCGAGGACACGGCTCTTGGTCTTGGTGGTCATTGGCAAATCTCCTGCAAAGCGCCGTCGGCAACGGCTTCATCCAATTGCGGGCCTGTTCGAGCCAGCAGGTCGGCGGCAATGATCTGCAAGCCTTCGAGTTCCTCGTCGCTGATGTTCGCCCGCTCGTTCTTCTCGAAGCCGTACACGAAGAACCAGCGGTTGCCCTTGTTGGTGGCGACCAGCGTCCGCACACCGCCACGCTTGCCGCGTCCCGCCAAACCAATGCGTTTCTTCACCACGCTGCCGCCGAGGTCAGCGTCGATCAGGCCAACTGCCATCTCCTGAACGGCCTTGCACAGGACGGCATCGGTGAGCTCCGTCTTACGCATCCATCGCTGGAAGTGGCGCGTTTTGAATACTCGCGTCATCGGGCTTATTGTGCCACTGAGTGGCATAGACTGTCTACCCGCCGATTCCGGCTCCCTACCAAGCCGACATCACTCTTCAAGACTGCCGACAAACGGCACCCCCGAATCGACGCGATACCCCATCGCCCGATAGCCCCGCTGGCGCTTGTCCCACATCCGCAGCAAGGCCGGATGGCCGGTGTCCACGAAGTCGATGATGCGCACGTCGTTCTTGCTGGCGTGCTCGCGGTGCAGGCGCCCGGCGTATTGCTGCAGCGTGCCCTTCCACGAGACGGGCATCGCCAGCACCAAGGTATCCAGCGGCGGATGGTCGAAGCCTTCGCCGACCAGCTTGCCGGTGGCCAGCAACACGCGCGGCGCATCGGGAGGCAGCGCATCGAGCGCGGCGATCAGCGCGGCGCGCTGCTATTTTGCCATTCTCCCGTGCAACACAAACGGCTCTGGAACTTGACCCATCAACGCAGTTTGAATCGCCTCGATGTGCTCGGTGCGTTCGGTCAACGCCAGCACCTTGCGGCCTTGCTGGAAAGCGTCGGTGATCGCGCTGGCGATGGCTGCCGTTCGGGCCGCGTCTTGTGCCAGATGCCGGAACACATCCTGAATGCCCGCCTCCGGCAGCAGAGCGATCGGTGATTCGATGAACTGCGGCGTCACCGCCAGATCGCGCGGCGCATCCAGTGGTTGCGCCGCCTTGTGCCGGATCGGCCCGCACTGCATGAAGATGATGGGCTGTTGCCCATCGCGACGGATCGGTGTCGCCGTCAGGCCCAGCACATACTTTGCCTTTGTGCGCCGCAGGATGGCATCGAAGGACGCCGCACCGATGTGATGGCATTCATCCACGATCACTTGCCCGTAGTTCTCGACCAGCACATCGACTTCGCCTTGTCGAGAAAGCGACTGCATCACGGCAATATCAACTTTGCCGGTGGGCTTGGTCTTGCCGCCACCGATGATGCCGATCACCTCCTTACCTGCATCCAGAAATGCGGCAAGGCGCGTCTGCCACTGCTTGAGCAATTCCGTGCGATGCATCAGAACCAACGTGTTGACACCGCGCCGGGCGATGAGCGCTGCGGCCGTCACCGTTTTGCCGAAGGCGGTTGGCGCGCACAGCACACCGTCATCGTGCCTCAGCATCGCCGCCACGGCGGCTTCCTGGTCGGGACGCAGCGTGCCGCTGAAGCCGACGGCGATGGGTACTCCGGCGTGGCGCTCGTCGCGCAAGTCGAGACGAATGTCGTTATCCGCCAACAGTTCGCGCGCGGCGTCGAAACACCCGCGCGGCAGCGCGATGTGCTGCGGAAAGTTTTCAGCGCAGCCGATGATGCGCGGCTTGTCCCACACCGACATCCGCATCGCCTGAGCCTTGTAGAACTCGGGGTTCTGGAAAGCTGCCAGCCGAATCAGGCGGTTGGCCAGCGCCTGCGGCAGTTGGGCCTTCTCGAAATAGATCAGGTTGGCCAGGATCACCGTCAGTGACCGGGGCATGGGACCCGTCAACATCTTCAACGCCGTGCTTTCTCGCTTCCACGGCGTGGCCAGGTCTTCGTCATCGATGAAGGTAACGTCCAGCGGGTGGACACCACCTGTGGCCCGCAGGATGGTCGGCTCGATGTCGTGCGCGGCCATCGGCTGGATGGAAGCCAGGAATGCCCATTGATCCGGATAGGGGCGCAGATCGGCGTCGACGAACACGCTGCAACCTCTCTCGCGCGGTCCCTTCTGCAGCGGCAAGGCAATCAGGTTGCCGAAGCCGCCTTTGGGCATCGTGTCTTGGTTTGGGAAAAGCCTGTCGTAGGACTCCAGCTTCAGTTGCCGCGTGCGCGCGCAGGTGTGACTGATGATGGCCGTGCCCAGGCGGCGGGCATCACGGGCCGACACCCGACTGGCGAAAAACACCCAGGCATGCGCGCCCTGACCGGAGCGCGAAATCTCCAACGCGGCGGGCACGCCGAGTTCGTCACAGGACTGCATGAATGCGCGGGCATCGTCCCGCCAATCGGTTTCATCGAAGTCAGCCGCGAGGAAGTAGCACGTGTCGTCCTCCAGCAGCGGGTACACCCCAACCGTGTGCCCACCGGCCAGATGGTCATAGACCACGGCGTCGGACAGCGGGATCAGCAGCCGCTGACTGCATTCGCCACACTTGATGCGCGGCTTCTCGCAGACACCGGCGCGCCACTCGTTGGCACAGGCCGGGGCGTAACCGGCCTTGCCCGTGGTTTTGTTTTCCCAGCGAATCGGATAGACATCGGTTCGGCCCCGAAACAGGCGGCGGAAAAGGGCGACCTTCTCGGCGGTGGATAGCCGGGAGGACTCTTGCTCCCGGGCCACCCAGGTGATCGGCTGCGGCAACCGCCACTCGATGCCTTGCGCTTCCAGCAGCGCGATCAGGCGGGCGTTCTCGGCGCGCAGCGCCGTCAACTCATCCGTATCGATCATTGTTGGAGACGGTTTCGCGCATTTTTGATCGGCCTGCCCTCATGCCGCCAGCCGTTCCCTGAATTCTTCCCGCTTGCTCCACGCAATCGGCGTGATGTCGTAGCTGCGCAGAGCATCCTGCACGGCATCGCCAAGCTGTCGGTCGCGGTCGTTCAGGATGGCGAATGCCTGCGAATCCGAAGGCCGTACCTCCTTGGTGTCCAGCCACGCGAAGGCGGTGCTCTGGGCGGTGTCTTTGTTCGCATTGTTGATGACGCGAAGAATCCGCTCTGGCGCACGCTTGGATTTCGGCACCACGAAATCGAACTGGTGGTTGTAGTGGCTGCGCCCAACGAAGTTCACGCGCGAGGTGTAGCGCACGTCGGCATCGTCCAGCCACAAGGCCACGTCCTCGAAGAAGAAGCTCTCGACGTTGGCGCGTGCAACGTAGAAAAGATCGTTGACCGCGAGAATGGCCTGCAACAGGCTGTGCTTGCGCAGCGGGAAGTTCTCCTCGGTGGCCTTGACTTCCAGCGCCTCAAAATTCTGCTGCACACCAAAGCCGTTGAGCGTTGTCGCCAGCAGTGCCTTGCGGCGCGGCGTGTCGACCTCGCACCCAGACTGCGCCAGATCGGCCAGAGTGTAGCCGTCATCGGTCAGCACCCATTCGCCGTCCTGCCGCTTCAGGTATATCTGGATGCAGTCGTTGTGACGATCCAGATACGGCGTGGTGATTTCCACCCAGTCGTTGATCTCGCGCCAGTTGGTCTTGGCCTTGAGCCAGTCGTAATAGCGGCTGATCAGATCATTGGTCGTGCTCATGCGAACAGCCCCCGTGTGATGTTCGGCTGCTCGACCACGCCGCAGTAGCGCATGAAATCGTGCAGCACCTGCCACACATCATCCGGATTGTGCAAGATGTCCGCCGGAACCTCAACGGCCCACTTGTCGCCGTAGCCCTCACGATACAGGTGCAAATGCGGCACGCCGACTTCGGTGCCATCCGGGTTGCGGTGGGGTGCGGCGAAATCGAGGCGTGCCAGCACAACCACCCTCCGGCCACGCGCCTGATAACCCGTGGTCAAGGCGATGCGCTTGCGGTTGATGTCCAGCGAAAACTGCTCGCGTTTATCGCGCGATACCAGCGGCACCTCGATGCGCCCGCCAAGGCCGGGAAAGTCGAACGCGGCCGTAGACGCAGGTACTTTCTCCATGCGCAGCAGCACATCGGCATCGGCTTGGGCGAGTGCATCATCGGCCACGGTCGTCTCCTTTGGATTCCTGGGCAAACACCCGCTCCAGCGTTGCGGGCAGCAGGGCGGCGTTGGCGGTGCGGATGGCGGCGTGTTTGGCCTTGAGCGCGGCGACTTCGGTTTGCAGGCGGTTGAAGGATTGCCGGATGAGCAAGGGTGGGATGGGGACTTCGATGGCCATCAGCTTTTCTTGCCCCAGCGTGCGGTTGCGGCCCGCGCCGCCGGGTGAGGCTTCGCCGATTTTCAGCAGGCCGTCGTCGGTCAGGAAGTAGTAGCGCAAAAATTCTGCCGAAGTTTGCGTAGGGTTTGCTTGGCAAGTCATGAAGCGGTGCGAACCGAAGCGCCCGGTGTCCTCGGGCTGTGCAATGGCAATGGCACCCTCCCACGCGAACACGTTGGAAAACAGCAGGTCGCCAGGTTCGATGCGATACAGGCGTTTTGTGCCGACTTCCGCACCGGACAAGGGCGGCTTGTGGAACGTACCTTTGCCGAAGGAGCGGATGCCCAACTCGGGATAGCTTCCGCCCAAGGTGATCTGCACCTCACGCCGCACCAGCGGCGCAACTTCCGCCATCGGCCGCATCGGTGCATTGGCAATGGCATCGCGGAAGCGCAGGGCCAGCAGGTGTTCGGCATCGCGCTCGGCGGCCTCCAGATGCGCTTCGAGCTGCCGGGTTTTCTCGGCCAGCGCGTCGAGGCGGGCGACGAGGGTTTGTTGTTCGGCGAGGGGCGGGAGCGCAATCTGCTTGGCAAGAAACCGATCTTCCTTGATGCGAACCCGATTGGTCGTTCCCTCGCTCGCGGCTTTGCAAAGTGCTACGAACGGCATTGAACGGACAAGCCAACCCATGAATGCCGGGTCACACCGGCGCAGGTCGCGGAAATCAAAGGACGGGAAATCGTTGCTGACGATGGCTCCGTCCAGTTCTGGCGGAACCAAGCCGATTGCACCGTTGCGAGCGTCAATTTTGGACAAGATCAGCTGATTGGCCCGCACAACGCGACGAACAGCAACGACATCACTGCCAGAAACCTTGCCTCTGCTGATGACCCCTTTACCCCACAGCTTGATGGTGACTTCGTGGTACTCGGCAGCCGGATTAATCACAGCTGCTGCATCTGAGCGCTGGAGCAATTCACCCAAGGCGACTTCGGGCCACGCCTTCATATCTCACTCTCCGCATCGCTGCCGCGCACAAGTCGTCGCGCTTCAAACTCTCGCCGCGTTTTTTCCAATTCGTCTTGCAGCAGTTGGACATCTGGAAGCGCCGTTTTGTACTCGGCGGCCATCACCTTGTTGGGCAACCCCTCCAGCGCATAGCGGGCCAGCGCGGATTTGGCGCGAGTGCACAGGATCAGGCCGACGGGTGGGTTTTCGCCCTCCAGCGTCCAGTGCGCACGGGCATAGTTGCAGTACATGTGCATCTGCCCCACGTCGGCATGTGACAGTTCGTTGAGCTTGAGGTCGATGAGGACGAGGCAGCGCAGGCGGCGGTGGAAGAACAGCAGATCGACACGAAACCAGCTTTCGTCCAAGCGCAGGCGGCGCTGGCGGCCCACAAAAGTAAAGTCTCCGCCCAGCTCCAGCAGGAAGTCTTCCAGCCGGTGAATCAGTGCGTCTTCCAGTTCCGATTCTGAGTATTCATCCTTGAGGTTGCGGAACTCCAGGACGTAGGGGTCTTTGACAGCTTCGTCGGGCGTGATGAGGTCGCCGGGCCGAGGCTGGCTGCCCTTTTCCAGCATGGCGCGCTTGTTCTTCGACAGCAGGGTGCGGGTGTAGAACTGCGTGCCGATCTGGCGGGCAAGTTGGCGCACGGTCCAGCCGCCACGCAGGGCTTCGGTTTCATAGAACTCGCGCTCTTCAACCGATCGGGTGCGACGTACCAGATGCACATAGTGTGACCACGATAGCGGCAGAACCAGCGCCAGTTGTTCCAGGCCGATATTCCGAGACGCTGTCTCGGATTTTCCGGCTATGTGGACGGCGGAATTATTCCGAGACAGCGTCTCGGAAATCCACTGGGGCGTGTAGGCCAGATAAAACAGGCGCATCTGCTCCAGGTTGTCCACGCTGAAGCCGCGCCCAAAGCGTGTCGCCAAATCGGCGGACAAGCGTTGCAGCAACTGCTGGCCACGGGCTGCCCGCTCCTGCCCGCCCTGCTCGAACTCCACAATGCGCCGACCGATCTCCCAGTAGCTGGCCGTCATCAGCGCATTGACGCTGCGCGCGGCGGCGCGGCGGCGCGGCGGGCCGATTCCAGCAGAGCAACGATGCTGCCGTGAACGTCGTCGTAGCCCACTTCCGCCACCTTGGTGCCCTTCGTGTCCTTCGTGGTTTTGACGGCCTTGGCACTTGCCCGGTTGGTCATCCCTGCACCTCATTTACCAAGGCTTCAATCTCGCCCAGCAGCCGCATCACCTCCGCCTCGTGCCCGCGCATGGAGGCGATCAAATCCTTCGGGTCGGCGTGCTCCAGACCGGCCTTGGCATTGGGGTTCTTGCGGTCGAGGTTGTAGTTGCTGGCGGCAATTTCAGCGGCGCTGACTTGCCACGCCTGCGGGCCTTCCTCGCGCTGGCTCCACCACGCCAACACCGGCGCGAACTCGTCGAACTGCAAGGGCGCGGTCTTGCTGTACTTTTTGCGGCCTTCGGGTAGCGGCAGCTCGTAATACCAGATGCTTTGCGTCGGCCCCCCGCGTTCGAAGAACAGCAGGTTGGCCGGGATGTCCGTGTAGGGTGCGAACACGCCTTGCGGCAGGCGCACGATCGTGTGCAGGTTGAACTCCTTGAGCAGCTCGGCCTTGATGGCAGCGGCCACGCCGTCGCCGAACAGGGTGCCGTTGGGCACCACCACCGCCGCGCGGCCACCGCGCTCCACCGTCTTCTTGCCTTTCACCGGCGCACCGGCCACGCGCAGCTTGCGCATGATGTATTGCAG
This sequence comes from Pseudomonadota bacterium, assembly GCA_018241895.1. Classification (GTDB taxonomy): domain Bacteria; phylum Pseudomonadota; class Gammaproteobacteria; order Burkholderiales; family Burkholderiaceae_C; genus Rubrivivax. Next base: position 31,605 of record JAFECX010000077.1, on the reverse strand, counting down.
GAACAGCAGCGCGGTTTCCGCCGTCTGCATATTGGGCGGGAAGTTGGCCTTGATGCCCGCCTCTTCCTCGCCGCCGAAGGGCGGGTTGGTGAGGATGACGTCCACGCGCTCGGCGTGGCCGATTTCGCTGATGCGCCGCTCCAGCGTGTTGCCGTAGGCGATCTGCGGCGCTTCCAGCCCGTGCAGCAGCAGGTTCATCTGCGCCAGCATGTAGGGCAGCGGCTTGGCTTCTTGCCCGGCGAGCGTGTCGCGTTGCAGGCTGCGGCGCTGCTCGGTGGTGGTGACCTGGGCGTGGAGGTGGTCGAAGGCTTCCACCAGAAAACCGCCGGTGCCGCAGGCGGGGTCGAGCACGGTGTCGCCCAGGTGCGGATTGGTCACCTGCACCATGAAGCGCACCACCGGGCGTGGGGTGTAGAACTCGCCGGAATCGCCCGCCGCGTCGCGCATTTCGCGCAGCATGGATTCGTAGAGGTGCGAGAGGGTGTGGATTTCCTCGCTGGCGTTGAAGTGGATACCACCCACCTTGTTGACGATGTCGCGCAGCAGGTAGCCGCTGACCATGCGGTTTTGCACGCCCTTGAACACGTTGGCGATGACTTCGCGCTGGCTGCCTTTTTCGCCTTCGCCCGCCAGGCCGCGCAGGTAGGCAAACAGACCTTGCCCCAGGCTGCCGTCGGCGCGGTGGGTGTGCTCCTGGCCAATGAAGGCCAGCAGCTCGTCACCGGTGATGCCGTCTTCGCGCGCGGCCCAGTCGCGCCAGCGGTAGGGCTGCTCGATGATGGGCTGGTAGCGCTTGCCGTCGAGTTCGGCTTCCTGCGCGTGCTTGAGCTCCAGGTCGTCGAGGAATTTGAGGAACATCACCCAGGTGAGCAGCGGCAGGCGATCCACGTCGCCGTTGAGGCCCTTGTCCTTGCGCAGAATCTTGCGCGCGCTGCCGATCAGTGCGGAGCGGTTGTCGCGGGTGGTGAGTGGGGTTTTGCTTTTGGCTTTGGCCATCGGTTCGGGTTCTTCTTGTGGGCGCTGTTATTGATAGATCGCGGTTTGTAGCCGCGTGACGGCCTCGCGCATCGCGGGCACGCCGCCGAAGTGGCGGGTGGCGATCTCGGCAGGAGAGCCGTAGCGGTCGAAGGGTTGTACCTTCATCAGCTCGGACAGCGCGTTGAATTGAATGATGCCGCGCTCGATGTAGCGGTCGAGCAGCAGCGTGAGGATTTCCCGCGCCGTGTCGCCGTACTGCGCGAACAAGTCTTGGGTTTGGCGCTTGGCGACTTCGGCACGCTGGCGGCGCGTGAGGAGCGGCGCGTTCCAGGCCAGGTGGCACAGCAGGTCGAAGGGGTCGGCATCGGGCTGTTCGCTGCTGGAGGCCAGTTCCTCGAAGCTGATGCCGCGCTCGGTCAGCTCGCGCAGCACCTCGGCGCGGGTGTCCGGGTTGGCCCACCTGGATTGCAGCGCCTCGCGCGTGGGGTAGAGAGTGCGCAGGGCGCGGCCCGAGTAGTCGGTGTACTTGACGACCTGCAGCTTCTTGCCGTCGGTGTCGAGATCATAGACCAGATGGCCGATGACTTCCACTTCGCCGCCGTCAATGTAGAACTTGCGCGGCTCGGGCGGCGGTGGATCGCCAAGGATCTCGCCATTGCCGGTGCCATCACCTGATTCGTCTTCGGATTCGTGACCCTCTGTCGTGTTCGGCGTTTCCTCGGTGTTGATCTCTACCACTTCGCCTTCTTCATCGACTCTCACCACCTCGATGCGTGCCGGGTCGCCGTCGAAGTCGGGGTCGGCGAAGTGCTGGGTGGCGGTGCCGGTGAAGTCGATGATGTTGAAGTATTCCTTGCCGTAGTCGACCTTGAGCCGGGTGCCGCGCCCGATGATCTGCTTGAACTCGGAGCGCGAGCCGACCACGCGGGCCAGCACCACGTTCTTGACCATTTCGGCATCGACGCCGGTGGTCAGCAACTGCGAGGTGGTGAGAATGACGGGCGTGGTCTTGTCCACGTCCTGAAAATCCGCCAGATGCGCCAGGCCAATGTCGCCCCCGTCGGCGGTGACGCGGCAAACGTAGTTCGGGTACTGTTTGACCAGATCGCTGTTGAGGTTGATCAGCTCCTGCCGCATTTCGGCGGCGTGCTCCTGATCGACGCAGAACACCAGTGTCTTGGCGAAGCGGTCGGTGCCTTTGAGCAGGTCGGTCAGGTGGCGGGCCATCGCCCTGGTGCGGGCGCGCAGCGCGACGACGCGCTCGAAGTCCTTGGTCTGGTATTCGTCGTCGGGCACCTCGCGGCCAAAGCGGTCGAGTTCGTCCTTGCTGGGCCGCCAGCCAGCGGCATCCACCGTGGTGATGACGCGGTGCACGCGATACGGCGCGAGAAAGCCATCCTCGATGCCTTGGCGCAGGCTGTAGGTATAGACGGGGTTGCCGAAGTAGTCGTAGCTGTCGCGCGATTCCTCGCGCAGCGGCGTGGCCGTCATGCCGAACTGCACGGCGGGCGCGAAATAGTCGAGCACCACGCGCCAGGCGCTTTCGTCGCGGCTGGAGCCACGATGGCATTCGTCGATGATGATGAGATCGAAAAAATCCGGGCGGTACTGGCGGAACACGTCGGCGCTGGCCGTGGTCAGCGCCTGATAGATGCCGAAGTACATGTCCCGGCTCTGGCTGGTGTCGCCGCCGCTGATCTTGTGCCGGGCGTCGCCAAAGGGCGCGAACATCTTGGCCATCGGGTCATCGACCAGGATGTTGCGGTCGGCAAGGAACAGGATTTTGGGGCGGCGGTGTTCACCGGTGCGGTTCCAGCGGCTGTTCCACAATTTCCAGCAAACCTGGAAGGCCACATTGGTCTTGCCCGTGCCGGTGGCCAGCGTGGCGAGGATGCGCGCCTGGCCCAGCAGAACAGCCTCGATCACGCGCTGGATGGCGATGCGCTGGTAGTAGCGTGGCACCTTGCCTGAGACCAGGTTGAAGGGTTCGAGCAGGTGCGGTGTGGAGGCTTGTGGCAGGTGCGCCCCAGCGGTCAGGCGGGCGAACAGTTCTTCCGGCGTGGCATAGCGTTCCACCTCGCGCTCGGTGCCGGTGGTGTAGTCGATCTCGATGATGCGGTGGCCGTTGGTGGCGTAGGCGAATTTGAGGCCGAGGATTTCGGCGTATTCGCGCGCTTGTTGCACGCCGGTTTCGGCGGGCAGCCCCACCTCCTTGGCTTCGACCACGGCCAGCGGGTAGTCGCGGCGGTAGTACAGCAGGTAGTCGGCGCGCTTTTGCTGGCCGCGCCGCACCTTGCCGCCCGCGACGATGATGCGGCCGTTGGTGAAGCTGCGCTGCTCGCCGATGGCGCAGGGCGCATTGCCCCAGCCTGCCTCGACCAGTCGTGGCGTGACGAATTCGCGGCAGGTGTCTGCTTCGGTGATCACGCCGTCTCGCATCGCCATCCCTCCCTCAGTCGATCAAAATTTTGAAACGGGTCGCGAGCGCCACCGGCGCAATCTCGCGTGTGCTTTTTTTCAGCGTCACCAAACCGTAGCTCTCCATCATCCTCAGCGTTCGAGAAAGGTTTGGCACCTGCCGCCCAGTGAGCTCGGCCAGCGCCGTCAGAGACGGCGGGCGCTGGTCGTGGATCAGCCGCAGCAAGGCCCGGTTGTCCTCGGACAGCACTGCCGCCAGCGTGGGCATGGACGGAAACCAGACCGTCGGGGCGTCACGACCCGTGATGACAGGCTTGGGTGCATCGGGGCGGTGAATCCCGACAACGCAGCGTTTCATCCCGGTTGTCCTGATGGAAGTGGTGAAACCTGAATCTTATCAGTGTGGCACAGGCAACGGCAGGGAAAAACGGAGATCTTTTGCTTGGCTTCCATCGGGAACAGCGCGTTCATCACGTCACGCCAACCACATCCCGAAAGGAAAACACCATGAACCAGATCGACACCATCCTCACCCTGATCGCCCAGAAGCATCTCGGCATCGACACCCTGCAAACCCGCCACGCCGACAGCCTGGACTTCCACGACACGGCGGTGTGGTGCATCCGGGACGCGCTGGAAGCCGCCTTCAAGGAAGGCGTCGAACTGGGTGCAGCGATGCCGAAGGCATCGGAAGCAGAAATCGCCAAGGACTGATCGCCAAGCCATGAAGCCAAGCAGAAAGCGCTTGGCTTCACTGGCCAACAGCGCGTTCATCACATCGCCATCCACCACTTGCCAAGGAGCAGTAAATGACCACCACCCCCATCACCCAACTCACCCCGGCCCAGCACGCCATCCTTGCCAAGGCCATCAACACCGGCGCGGGCAAGATCGAATGGCTCCCCGACAACATCAAAGGCGGCGCGCGCAAGAAGGTGCTCGCCGGGATGTTCAACCGCGCCCTGATCACGCCCGATGGCGAGGGCTGGCGCGTCGCCGCCGAGGGCTACGACGCTCTGGGCATGAAACGCCCCGAAGTAGCGCAATCGACCTCCGCGTTCGAGGCCAAGCTCGATCAGATCATCGCCAACGCCGAAGGCGCACCGCCCGTGCCGAATGACACCGAGCTGGAGGCCGCCGTCATTGCCGCCGAAGCAACGTGGGCCAAGCCCCGCACCCGCGAGAACAGCAAGCAGGCCGAAGTCGTGCGGATGCTCCAGCGCCCTGAGGGCGCGACCGTGCGGCAGATTTGCGACGTCACCGGCTGGCAGCAGCACACGGTGCGCGGCACCTTCGCCGGAGCCTTCAAGAAAAAGCTCGGCCTGATCATCACTTCCGACAAGGCCCAGGGTGGCGAGCGCGTGTACCGCGTTGCTTGAGAAAGATCGAGCCGGAGGCCAGAAAGAGCTTGGCTTCCGGCCCGCGCAGCGCGTTACTACAAGCATCGCAACGCAGCCACGAAGGAGCACGAAATGAGCAACACCAACACCCCCGCCACCCGCAACGAAGGCTGGGGCTTCTGGGGCACGATGGGCGGCCACGCCAGCATCGCGTGGCTCTTGGCCATGCGCGCCATCGCCAGCGCCACGGGCGAAGACTTCGACAACATCCGCGCCTTCCTCGACAGCCGGTTTGGCCGCCACTACGCGGACGAAGTCCACAACGGCCTCTACGTCGGCAAATCCCTCAAGGATGCCATCGACGACGCCACGCAGAAGTGGATGGGCTGGACGATTGGCAGCCGGACAAGCTTTGACTACGGCATCCCGCGCGGGATGGTCTACCTCACGGGCTTCGTGATTCACTGCGCAATCACCGACGAGCAAGAGGCAGCGTGATCTGCTTCTTGATTGCGCTGCCTGGGTGTCCAGTTCTTGGATACCCTTGCGTACCCTTCAAAACCTAGGTTTGACAAGGCGTTACGGCTGCTTGCACCGTGCAGACGGGGTGTCTTGCGTACTCTTGCCGTAGCGCCCCCTCGGTGGCCGTTTTTGCCGTTTCATGCCTCGTTTTCGCTGCTAACCCGCGCCAGCACTGGATTTCCCACACTGGCCGTTTTCGCGGCAGGACTGCGCCACGCTCACCGGTTGGGCGCTGTCGGGCGCTCAAATGCCCGCAAGCCCGCGTCCTCACTACGTTCGCGTCGATCACCGTTTTGCCCGGCTGCGTGACGGCCACAGGTGAAATGGGCCCTTCCTTCAGAAAAACCGATACGGGGGGCGCAGGCCCGGCATCTCGCCAGTGACAGGCTACCGAACCGGGTTACCACCGCAGGTTACCGGTTACCACCCAAGCCGAGGCGAACCTTCCGGGGTGCGTACCTGCGAACCGTGCGAACCTTGGTTCGCGCCCGGACGGTAGCGAAGCGCCGCGCTCGCGCCCCCCGTATTGGAATATCGCCAGGAAGGGCCCATTTCGCCTGCGGCGGACGCCGCAAATCGTTCCCGGCTTCCCGGTTCCCGACCGGGAACGATTGCGGGGGTGGGAACAATTAAACCCAGCGCTGGTGCGGCGGTAAATTGTTCCCGGGCTCAATCGTTCCCAGGAGCCGACCGGGAACGATTTCAGCAGCAAATTCTCTTGTAAATCAACGATCTTTCTAATCGTTCCCGCTTCCCGGCCATTCCTCTCTAAAGAGAGGGTGAGCATCGGGAATGCTTACCTCCCTCGATGCTCATCGTCGGCCAGCGGACGAGCGGCCCAGGTGCCCGGTCACGAACTGCGCCGCGCCGTTGGCGACCGGCCCATCGGGCACGTCGAGCCATTTCACCAGCTTGGAGCCCTCTGCCATCGCCATCACCAGCTCCTCGCGGTCGAGCAGCATCGATACCCACTCGGCCAATCGGTGCTTGCCCACGGTCTGGAAGGCTTCAGGCAACTCGTGTCTGCGCTCGTAGATGCCGTTGCCGCCGGTCTTGGTGTAGGGCTGGCCAGCGGCAGCCGCGCGGGCGATGGCGGCTTTCAATTCAGGGAGCAGTTCAATGTCCGGCTGCGCCGTGCGCCGAACGTCCTGGCTGCGATCCACCAGCAGCCCGCGTGCATCGCGCAGGAAGGTGGTGACGTGCAGGTCGGCCTGCCCATTGGCCTTGACCACGCCGCCCAGCACCACGCGCCCGCGCTCGAAGGGTTCGCCCAAACTCTTGCAGATCGTGCGAGCCTGCTCTTCCTTGGGCTGCCACAGCGCGTACACCGACCGCACGCCGTCCACCAGTCCGCCCGTACCGCGAATTGCTTCACGCGCCTGCTCTGGCGTGGTCGCTTCACGTTTGGCGAAGTGGTGCGACACGATCACCGATGCGCCTGTGCGGGCGGCCAGCGCCGCCAAGCGCGAGCAGACCAACTGGGCGTTCTCCGGCACGTTCAGATCGAGCGCGCACAGCGGCTGCAGGGGATCGAGCACCACCAGTCGCAGCCCGGTCATCGCCCTCAGTTGCCGCTCCAGTTCGTGCCACGCTGCCGTGGTGGCCGGGCCGCGCGTGGCCGGATCGGGTGCAAACAGCGGTTGCGCGCCACCGGCATCGGGCAACGGCAACACGTAGAGTCGGTCGGGAATCGGGCCCAGGGCGTTCAGGCGGTTGTGCACTTCGATAGCATCGTCCTCGGCGGTGATATAGATCGCCACACCTTGTCCGGTCAGCGCCCCTCCAAACACCTTCGGGGCGTTGGCCCAGGTGCCGTCGAAGGCCGCGACCTCGCGGGCCAGCGCCAAGAGCAGGAAGGATTTGCCGACACCGCCTGCAGCGGCGATCAGGGAAGCCTGTGCTTGCGGGAACACACCCTCGACCAGCCAGCGCCGAGCCTGCGGCTCACCAATGAAGCGATCTACTGCACGCCAGCGGGTGATGTCCATGGGCTGGACGGCATCGGTCACCGGGGATGATGTCGCGAGAAGCGACACCACGTCGAAGCCCTGGGCCACGGCATCGGCGGCATCCCACTTCTTGGGCTTTTCCTCGGGTATGGTCACGCGCCGCACCGTCGCACCGATCTGCTGCAGCTTCACGATCACGACATCCGCGTAACGTGCTCCAGTCTCGTCGTGGTCAGGCCACACGACGACTGTCTTGCCGGTCAGCGGTGTCCAGTCGGTCTTGTCGACGGCGGTGGATGCGCCACCCATCGCGGTAGTGGTCGTGATGCCGAGGTGCATCAAGGCGTCGGCACATTTCTCGCCCTCGACCAGCACAACATCGTTGCTGGCGGCGATGGCAGGCAGGTTGTAGAGTGGGCGCGGCTCGGGCATGCACATCGAGCGGGATGCCACATCCCAGGGTCGGTACTGCTTGCCACCGGGCGGGTCGTAACGGTACACGCAGGCCAGCAGCTTGCCGTTGGCATCGTGGTAGTTCCACTTGGCGGTGGCTGGGCCAAGATCATCGCGCGGGGCGCTCGACGACACCGTGATCGGCACGGCGAGGCGCGGCACGATCAGCCAGTGGCCGATGTCCTCCAGCAGTGCATCGAACTGGTGCGGAAGGATGAAGCCGCACACGGCGGCCCACAGCGCGAGCGCATCACCGGATTCGCCGGTGGCGAAGTCCAGCCACAGGCCCCGCTTTGCGCCATCGAGATCAACGACAAGGCTGTCGCCCGCATCGCCCTGCAGATTGCCGACGACAAATTGCGCGCCGCGTCGCTTGCCGCGCGGCAGCAGGTACGCCAGCGCTGATTCCAATTGGTCGAGCAGCCGGGCGCGGATGTCTTCCTTCTCCAGGCGCGGCAGGGCGGCAACCGCATCGTTGAAATCGAACCACGGGAATGGGGCTGCTGCTGTGCCGATGGTCAAAGTCGTCTGCATCGAGGACATCCGCAGGGTCAGTACTGAGGCAGTTCTTGGCCTGCCGTGCAGCGGCGCATCCGGCCCTGCTCGTGCTGCGCAATGGAGGCAAGCGGATACATCACGCGGCTGCCGAGCTTGAGGTACGTCGGACCCGTGCCGAGCGTGCGCCAGCGTTCGAGAGTCTTCTCGCTCATGCCCCAGCGGGCGGCCAACTGGCGTGGCGTGAGCAGGCTCGGATGTTGGATGGTGGTCATGGGTTTCCTTTCAATTCGTGGTGCCCTTGGCATCCCTCCCCGTCCATCGGTGGAGGTTGTGCAGCGAGCGTTGCAACAGATTCTTCGGGGTTCGCGCCGTGGCGGCAAACACCCGAAATGGCCGAATCGTCGAAACCAAGGACAAACAGCCCACGCATTGCTCAACGTTGCTCATGGCTTCGGATGCGGATCCGCAACAGATGGCCTCAAGCATCGCTGCAAAACCGTCTATCCGCAGCAGGCCTGAGTGCGCTCACGGGCGCTGTAGGGAGCTGACACCCGCCAAAACACGCGCAAACCCGCCGCGTCCAGATCGCCAGAAAGTCTCTGTTTTGCGACCATTTCTCCTGTGTGTGTTGCCCATCTCAACCGCCAAAAGGAGATCGCCGTGAGCCATTTCAATCTGCCCCATCTGCATCCGGTCTGGCGTAAGGCGCTGGGCCTTCAAGCGCCTGCCGCTGCCCCATCACTCGACGCCACCTCGCCGTGGGCCGGGACCGATTTGGCGCAGGCCGTTGCGGTGATGACCGGCGCGTCGGCCAACACGCCCGTTGCCCAGCACGGCTGGCAGGCCACGAACCGCCCGCACCGCCCTGGCGCGCTGGTGGGCATCAAAAAGCAGGTCGGCCCCGGCCTGTGGATCAGCACCACCGTCAGCCCGGGTGATGCCCGTTACCCCTTCCATCCCTGACACGCCAACGGAGACCCCGACCATGAAACTCAACCCCTTCAGCAAGAAAACCACCAGCGGCTACTACGCACGCATCAAGGCCGAGCACGCCGACGTCAAGCAGCAGCTCGATACCTTGCAGACCGCTGCCGCCGAGGCGAGGGCCGACAGCGTGGCCAAAGAGAAGTACGCCTTTGATCTGGAGCAGCGCGGCAGCCATCACTCGGTCAGCGAGGCCGAACGCCGGGCGCGGCGTGAAGCTGGTGAGGCCAAGCAACGGGCCGATGCGCTGGAGCGCGACGTCCGAGACTTGAAGGCCAAGTTCCATGACCTGCGTTCCATCGTCGAAGCCCCCGACAAGCTGGAGAGCGCACGCGCAACGATCATCGAATTGCGCCGTCGCCGCAGTGCGCTGCAGACCGAGCGCGAGCAGCACGCCAAGCTCATCGCCAAGCTGGACAAGCGCATTGACGAACTGGAGCAGCGCATCGCCACCGAGACGCAATCGGCCAGTGAAGCGATGGCCGCTGCCGAGGGCGAATTCGTCTTGCCCGAGGCGTTGACCAAACTCGATGTCGAGCTGCGGGTGGCGCGCGCCACGCTGGAGAACATCAACGGCAAGCTGCAGGCGGTGGATGCCGAGATCGCTGCCATCCCCGGCCAGATCAATGACGCAGAACGTGCCTTCAAGCACCACCAATCCAGCGTCGCAAAGATCGAACTCCACGAACAGTTGCCGCAGGTCTACGACGTGCTGGCCCGTGCTGCAGTGGCATCGCGCAATGCCGGGTTCAGCACGCACAGCGAGCGCAAGCTCGAGATCGATATTCCGCACGAGTACCTCGAATCCGCCCGCGCCAAGCTGGCTGCGGAAAGACCCAGCGCATGAAGCGTGAGGCAGGTGGCGGGCAGTCGTGGCATATCCGCCGCCCGCCTCGGACGGGCGTGCATTCAGTCCGTCCGACTCCGCCGATGCCACGTAGGGCCCGCCGGTGCCAAGCGCGAAAGGCATCGCGCAAACCGGCATCTCTTGCAACCGATCCCATCCAGAAACTGGAGGTCATCCCATGAGTCACCACATTCTTTGCTCCCACGGCCAGCAGGAGGTTCCGATGCAGGTCGAAGTCCTTGGCTGGTTCGCCGCTGGTCACAACGTGCTGTGGATTCCCATCGTCGAGGTCGGCAGCGAGCCGGGTGCCGTCGTGCAGGCTCGGGCGCAGGCCGAGGCGCTCGGCTTGCCGTATCTGCTGGACAGCATTGACGAATTTGCCCGGCTGCCAGAAGGCGTCAAGGGCTGGGTCTTCCCCGCGCATCAGGACGACACCTGCATTGTCGCCACGCGAAGCGGAGCCGAAGTGACCTTCGGCGCACTGCGGCATCCGGTTACCGGCCAGGCCATCAGCTACCGCACCGATACGGAAACCGCCGTCGGCTTCACGCCGCCCTGGGCAAAACAGCCACAGAGCGCGGTTTGACCTTGGCTTCTGGTCGCCACAGCGCCTGAATGCGGACGTCTCAACACTCAGGAGAATTTCGATGAGCAGCAAACCCAACACGGGCGTCGGCACCGTGTCGGCGCAGATCGCGGCCTTGCCCGCATTGCCGATGGCCGACCTGTGGGCGCTGTGGGATCAGCACTTCCCTCGGCGGCCCAAGCACATCAATCGCAGTTTCCTCGAATCCCGGCTGGCGTACCGGATTCAGGAGCTGGCCTACGGCGGCGTGCCTGCGGGCATCCGCCGCCATCTGGTCGAGGCCGGAGCCGCTCACTCGAAAATCAAGCATCGGCTGGAGCCGGGCACGGGCGATAGCCGCCAGCAGACCCTGATGCCCGGCACGGTGCTGATGCGTGAATGGGATGAGCGCGAGCATCGCGTGGTCGTTAGGCCGGACGGTCAGTGCGAATACGAAGGCCGGACGTTCCGCAGCCTGTCGGCGGTGGCGCGGCACATCACGGGCGTGCAGTGGAATGGGCCGAGGTTCTTTGGCCTGCGCCGCGAGAAGGCAGGTGCGCGATGAACCTGCCGACCGTGCCCCCAAAACGCTGCGCGGTGTACTGCCGGGTGTCCAGCGACGAACGACTCGATCAGTCCTTCAATTCCATCGACGCGCAGCGCGAGGCGGGCCGCGCCTACATCCACAGCCAGCGTGCGGAAGGATGGACTCCAGTCGGCGACCACTTCGAGGACGGCGGCTACTCCGGTGGGAATATGGAACGGCCTGCACTTCGTCGCCTGCTCGCCGACATCGAGGACAGGAAGGTGGATGTCGTGGTCGTCTACAAGATCGACCGGCTCTCGCGCGCCTTGTCGGACTTCGCGCGGATGGTCGAGGTATTCGACCGCTACGGCGTGTCCTTCGTCTCGGTCACCCAGCAGTTCAACACAACCACCCCGATGGGTCGTTTGATGCTGAACGTGCTGCTGTCCTTCGCCCAGTTTGAGCGCGAGGTCACCGGCGAACGCATCCGCGACAAGATCGCCGCCAGCAAGGCCAAGGGGATGTGGATGGGCGGGCCGCTGCCGCTGGGCTACGACGTGGTCGAGCGCAAGCTCGTCGTCAACGAGCGCGAGGCGGCACTGGTGCGGCGCATCTTCGACGATTTTGTGATCATCGGCTCGACCACGGCGATGGCCAAGACCTACGCCTCCGAAGGGCTGCGGAGCAAGGTCGGCAAACCGCTGACCAAGCAGGGCCTGTACAAGACGCTGCACAACCGGGTGTATCTGGGCGAGATCACCCACCGGGGCCAGAGCTACCCCGGCGAGCATCAGGCCATCATCACGCAGGCGCATTGGGACGCTGTCCATGCCGTGCTCGCGACCGAGTCACAGGAGCGCAGACGCGCAACGCGCGGCGGCTCGGATGCCCTGCTCTCGGGCCTGCTGTTCACCGCCGACGGCGAGAAGCTGGTGCCGAGCTACACGAACAAGAAGGGCAAACGCTACAACTACTACACCCCAGTGCTGCACCGGCGCATGGGCGCGTGGGCCAGTCGGCACGGTTCTTTGCCCGCCGAACCCATCGAGGCCCTGGTCGTCGAGCAGATCGTGGCGGTCTTGCAGGCCCCGCATATCGTGCAGGCGGTGTGGGATCGGATGCAGCACACCCGGCCAGATCTCACCGAGCCACAGGTCGTGCTGCCGATGCGCCACCTCGCGGCGATGTGGGGCACGCTCTATCCCGCCGAGCAGCGGCGGCTGGCGCGCTTGCTGATCGAGCGCGTAGTGCTGGGCGACACGGGGTTGGAGATCGTCTGGCGCGACTGCGGTTGGCAGGAACTGGCCGCTGACCTGCTGCCCGGCGGCATCGGTGCGGAATTGCAGGAACTGGAGGGGGTGGAAGCGTGAAGAACAAACCGAAGATCGAGGCCACGGGCCGGGCCGAAAAGCGCGAGCGGCGCGAAGGCGACCAAATCCGCCTCACGACTTTCATCCCGATCAAGATCAGGAAACGTGGTGGACGGGCCGTCGTGGTGCGACCTGCGGTGGCCGAGGTACAGGCCAAGACCACCGCCGTCCACGACCAGCCCTTGCTCACGGCACTGTCACGGGCGTTCTACTGGCAGCAACTGCTCGACGACGACGTGGTGGACACCGGCAGCGAGATCGCCAAGCGCGAGGGTCTGCATCACTCGACCGTCAACGAACTCCTGCGCCTGACCTTGCTGGAGCCCGCCGTCGTGCAGGCCATCTACGCCGGACAACAACCCCGCTGCATGAGCCTACTGTGGTTTCAGCGCAATCCGCTACCGGTGGACTGGGCAGCGCAGCGGGAGGTCGTGGCACGGTTCGATGCCTGACCGGCGAGCGCAGTTGCCAGCGAACCTTGGCGTGCAAGTACTTGATTTTGGCTGCTCAAGGCTGCGCCTACCCGCAAGCCAAACAGAGACAAGAGACGGCTCTGGTACACAAATCGCCAGAAATACGCCGGTTTCAAGGTCGAACGGCGCGACGACATCCGCAAGCCCCTCGGCCAGAACCCCGCGTGACGCGGCGATTCCGGGCAAGAAAAAGGGCCCGGAGACTATCCGAGCCCTTGTATATGGTGGAACCGGGGGGAATCGAACCCCCGTCCGCAAGCCATCGTCGGACGGTTCTACATGCGTAGCTGTCTGATTTGAGTCTGAGGGCGCCGGCCGCGCAGCAGCACGCTGCCGATGCCCCGAGTCACTTGGTTTTAGGCCCTGGCCGAATGACGCGACCAGGGACGAGCCGATGTGCATGACCTCGCAGCCTTCGGTCTTGCGACCTCGGCCCGGCCCATCGGCCAACCGTTGCGAGGCTCACCGGTGTTTAAGCGGCGAGGGCGAAACGTTCGTCGTTCGCAGTTACTTCGTTCCAGTGGATTTACGAGCGAACTGGTGCTCGGCATGCCCCGCGCCGACTCCGCACCCACGTCGAAGCCAGGTCGGTCCCATGGATCGCGATTTTAGGCCGGTTCCAGCATTTGCAAGAGCTCGAGCGGTGCATCAATGACGTGATGGGCGCCCCAGGTGTGCGGATCGGCGCCCTCGCCCAGGTAGCCCCAGGCCGCCGCCACCGTGACCATCCCGGCCGCGGCGCCGGCGCGCATGTCGCGCACGTCGTCGCCGACGTAGGCGCAGCGCCGCGGTGCCAGCCCGAGCCGGCGCGCCGCCTCGAGCAGCGGTGCCGGATGCGGCTTGATGTGCGCAGTGCTGTCGCCACCAATCAGCACGCCGGCACGCCCGAGGAGTCCGAGCTCGCACGCGATCGGCTCGGCAAAGCGCAGTGCCTTGTTGGTCACGATGCCCCAGCGCGCGCCGCGCGCGTCCAGCGCATCGAGCAGCTGCGGCACGGCATCGAACACGTGCGTGGCATCCAGCATGCGCTGCTCGTAGCGCGCGAGGAACTCGGCACGCATCGTCTCGTATCCGGGCGCACCCGGCGCCAGACCGAACGCGGCGCCAAGCATGCCGCGTGCGCCCGATCCGGCGTGCACGCGAAGCCGATCGAAAGCCAGCAACGGCCGCCCGCGCGCAGCAAGCATTTCGTTGGCGGCGCCGGCCAGGTCGGGCGCACTATCGACGAGCGTGCCGTCGAGGTCGAACAGGACCGCGTCGAGCGGGAACTTCAGGCCGGGCGCCGGCACGCGACGAGATAGTTCACGCTGGCGTCGGCCGACAGCCGGTAGCGCTGCGTGAGCGGGTTGTATTCGAGGCCGCGCGTCTCGTGCAGCGCCAGGCCGGCGTCGCGCGCGAAGCGCGCCAGTTCGCTCGGGCGGATCAGCCTTGCGTACTCGTGCGTGCCTCGCGGCAGCAGGCGCAGCAGGTACTCGGCACCGACGATGGCGAACAGGAAGGCCTTGGCGTTGCGATTGAGCGTCGAGAAGAACACCCAGCCGCCGGGCTGCACGAGGCGCGCACAGGCGCGCACGACCGAGGCTGGGTCGGGCACGTGCTCGAGCATCTCCATGCAGGTGACGACGTCGAACGAAGCCGGCTGCTGTACGGCCAGGTCCTCGGCCGAGATCTCGCGGTAGTCGAGGCCGCTCACGCCGGCCTCGAGCGCATGCAGCCGCGCGACCCCGAGCGACTTGGCAGCCAGGTCGATGCCGGTCACACGTGCGCCGCAGCTGGCCATCGACTCGGCCAGTATCCCGCCGCCACAGCCGACATCGAGCGCGGTCTTGCCGCGCAGGCCGGCCAGGCCGTCGATCCACGCCAGGCGCAGCGGATTGATCTGGTGCAGCGGGCGGAACTCGCTGTCGGGATCCCACCAGCGATGCGCAATCTCGCTGAACTTGGCGAGTTCCTGGGCGTCGACGTTGCTCACGGGTGCGATCGTAGCGGAGCCGCGCAGGCTGCAGATGCGAGGAGGCGTGCGCTCCGAAAAAACGAAGCCCCGCGGCAGCGGGGCTTCGTTGACAACCGGCTTGCGCCCCGGTGCTTACTGCTTGGTGCGCGTGCCGACGACCTCGACTTCCACGCGACGGTTCTTCGCGCGGCCCTCGCGGGTCTTGTTGTCGGCGATCGGCTGCGACATCCCCTTGCCTTCGGTGTAGACGCGGTTCTTCTCGATGCCCTTGCTCACCAGGTAGGCCTTGACGGCCTCGGCGCGCCGCACCGACAGCTTCTGGTTGTAGGCGGCCGTGCCGATGTTGTCGGTATGGCCGACAGCGATCGCCACTTCGAGATTCATGCCTTTGGTCTTGCCGACCAGATCGTCGAGCTTGGCCTTGCCCTCAGGCTTGAGGACCGACTTGTCGAAGTCGAAGAAGGTGTCGGCCGCGTAGGTCACCTTCTCGCTCACCGGAGCGGGCGCGGCAGCCGGAGCGGGCGCCGGGGCGGGCGCCGGAGCAGCCGCTGGCGGCGGGGGCGCTGCCGCAGGAGCCGGAGCGGGCGCGGGCGCGGGAGCCGGGGCGGGCTTGAGCGCGCCGTCGCAGTCCTTGTCCGCAGTGGCCGGCGTCCAGCCGCCATCGCGCCAGCACAGTTCGTTGGTGCCGTTCTTCCAGACGGACTGGCCGTCGGCGGCCTTCCAGTTGTCGTTCGCCTGGGCGAATGCTGCGATCGGGGCGGCCAGCGCGACCGATGCGAACAGCACCGCCACCTTGTTCAATTTCTTCATCGATTCTCCTCTCGAGGAAAGCCGCAACAGGGCTGCGATATGTCCAGAAACACGTGCGTGAAAGCGGGCAAATCCCCACGTGCGCGGGCACTTACCTGGGACCGAGTCATTGTGCCATAGGGCATCGCCGCGGCTCGATTTTGGCGTCTCATCGCAGGTCACCCGGGCGTCTTGTTGCGCAGCCGCGACACGCCTGCCCCCGTAGAATGCCCCGCTTTGCCGTCGCACGCTCGCCGCGCGGCCGCTTCGCTGCCCTCGTCCTCGATGACCGAATTCGCCAAGGAAACCGTCGCCGTCAGCCTCGAAGAGGAGATGCGGCGCTCGTACCTCGACTACGCGATGAGCGTGATCGTCGGGCGCGCGCTGCCCGACGCGCGCGACGGCCTGAAGCCCGTGCATCGGCGCTCGCTGTTCGCGATGCACGAGCAGGGCAACCACTGGAACCGCCCGTACAAGAAGAGCGCACGCATCGTCGGCGACGTGATGGGCAAGTACCACCCGCACGGCGACTCCGCCATCTACGACACCATCGTGCGCATGGCGCAGCCCTTTTCGCTGCGCCACATGCTGGTCGACGGCCAGGGCAACTTCGGCTCGGTCGACGGCGACAACCCGGCGGCGATGCGCTACACCGAGATCCGCCTGGCCAAGATCGCGGCCGAGATGCTGGCGGACATCGACAAGGACACGGTCGACTTCCAGCCCAACTACGACGGCTCGGAGCGCGAGCCCACGGTGCTGCCGGCGCGCCTGCCCAACCTGCTGGTCAACGGCAGCGCCGGCATCGCGGTGGGCATGGCCACCAACATCCCGCCGCACAACCTCGTCGAGGTGGTCGACGCCTGCCTGCACCTGCTGCACAACCCCGAGGCCACGATCGACGAGCTGATGGAGATCGTGCCGGCGCCCGACTTCCCCACCGCCGGCATCATCTACGGGCTGAGCGGCGTGCGCGAGGGCTACCGCACCGGGCGCGGCAAGGTGGTGATGCGCGCCAGGTGCCACTTCGAGGACCTCGAGCGCGGCGACCGCCAGGCCATCGTCGTCGACGAGATCCCGTACCAGGTCAACAAGAAGACGCTGCAGGAGCGCATCGCCGAGCTGGTGCGCGAGAAGAGACTCGAAGGCATCGCGCACATCCAGGACGAGAGCGACAAGTCCGGCATGCGCGTGGTGATCGAACTCAAGCGCGGCGAGGTGCCCGAGGTCGTCCTCAACAACCTGTACAAGAACACGCAGCTGCAGGACACCTTCGGCATCAACATGGTGGCGCTGGTCGACGGCCAGCCGCGGCTGTGCAATCTGAAGCAACTGGTCGAGATCTTCCTCGACCACCGGCGCGAGGTCGTCACGCGCCGCACGGTGTTCGAGCTGAGGAAGGCGCGCGAGCGCGGCCACGTGCTCGAGGGCCTGGCGGTGGCGCTGGCCAACATCGACGAGTTCATCGAGACGATCAAGAGTTCGCCGACGCCGCCGCTGGCCAAGGCGGCGCTGATGGGCAGAAGCTGGGACAGCTCGCTGGTGCGCGAGATGCTGACGCGTGCCGAGCAGACGACGCCCGGCGGCCGCGCGGCGTATCGCCCCGAGGGCCTGCCCTTGGGGTACGGGCTGCAGGCCGACGGCCTGTACCGCCTCTCCGACGACCAGGCGCAGGAGATCCTTCAGATGCGCCTGGCGCGCCTCACCGGGCTCGAGCAGGACAAGATCGTCGGCGAGTACAGGGAGGTCATGGCGCAGATCGCCGACCTGCTCGACATCCTCGCCAAGCCCGAGCGCGTGCGCCGGATCATCGCCGACGAGCTCGCCGCGCTGCGCCAGGAGTTCGGCCAGACCAAGGAGGGGGCGCGGCGCAGCGTGGTCGAGCACAACGTGCAGGAACTGGGCACCGAGGACCTGATCACGCCGGCCGACATGGTGGTCACGCTGAGCCACGGCGGCTACATCAAGAGCCAGGCGCTGGGCGAGTACCGTGCGCAGCGCCGCGGCGGGCGCGGAAAGCAGGCCGCCGTGACGAAGGAAGACGACTGGATCGACCAGCTCTTCATCGCCAACACGCACGACTGGATCCTGTGCTTCTCCAACCGCGGGCGCGTGTACTGGCTCAAGGTCTGGGAGGTGCCGCAGGGCGCGCGCAGTTCGCGCGGCAAGCCGATCGTCAACATGTTCCCGCTGCAAGCCGGCGAGAAGATCACCGTCGTGCTGCCGCTCACCGATCGCTTCCGCAGCTTTCCGGCCGACCACTACGTGTTCATGGCGACGGCGCTGGGCACGGTGAAGAAGACCTCGCTCGACGACTTCGCCAATCCGCGCCGCGCCGGCATCATCGCCGTGGCACTCGACGAGGACGACTACCTGATCGGCGCCGCGCTCACCGACGGCCATCACGACGTGATGCTGTTCAGCGACGGCGGCAAGGCGGTGCGCTTCGACGAGGACGACGTGCGCGCCATGGGCCGCGGCGCGCGCGGCGTGCGCGGCATGATGCTCGACGAAGGCCAGAGCGTGATCGCGATGCTGGTGGCCGAGGACGAGACGCAATCGGTGCTCACCGCCACCGAGAACGGCTACGGCAAGCGCACCTCGATCGTGGAATACACCCGCCACGGCCGCGGCACCAAGGGCATGATCGCGATCCAGCAAAGCGAGCGCAACGGCAAGGTCGTGGCGGCGACGCTGGTGCGGGCCGAAGACGAGATCATGCTCATCACCGACACCGGCGTGCTGGTGCGCACGCGCGTGGCCGAGATCCGTGCGCTCGGCCGCGCCACGCAGGGCGTGACGCTGATCGCACTTGACGACGGCGCCAAGCTCTCCGGCCTGCAGCGCATCGTCGAGAACGACGCCTCGGGCGATGCCGACGACAACGGCGGCCAGATCGAAGGAAAGTGATGAAGCGTATCGTGCTGTCGACCCTGTCGACCCTGTCGACCCTGTCGACCCTGTCGGCGCTGTGCCTTGCGCCGGCGCTGTCGCTGCTGTGCATCTCGAGCGCCGGCGCGCAGGCGTCGGCGCCGGCGTCGGCCGCGAAGAAGGAGTTGGTCGCCCGCGTGCTCAAGCTGCAGCAGCCGGGCATCGAGAACCTGGGGCGCACGCTCGCCGAGGCGCCCGCGCGGCAGCTCGCCGCCAGCGTGCAGGCCAGCGGTGTGCTGCAGCGCCTGAGCGCCGACAAGCGCGAGGTGCTCGGCAAGGAGATCGACGCCGACCTGCGCAAGTACACCGACGAAGCGGTGCCGATCGTGCGCGAGCGCGCCGTCAAGCTCGCGCCGACGACGATGGGCCCCATCCTCGAGCAGCGCTTCTCCGAAGACGAGCTGCGCCAGCTGATCTCGATCCTCGAGTCGCCGCTGAACGCCAAGTTCCAGGCCGTAGCCGCCGAGATGCAGCGCTCGCTCGGCGAAAAGCTCGTCGCCGAGACGAAGGACGCGGTCGAGCCCAAGGTGCAGGCGCTGCGCGAGGCGGTGGGCAAGCACGTGAACGCCGCCCTCGCCGCGCCGGCTCCCGCCAGCGGCACCAAGCGCTGACGCGGCGCGCGATGGCCGAACGCGCGCACAGCGACGCCGGGCTGGACGCGCTGCGCCAGCGCATCGATGCGCTCGACCGCGAACTGCTCGCGCTGCTCAACCGCCGTGCCGCGGTCGCGCAGCAGGTCGGCGCGCTGAAAAGACGCGACGGCTCGGCGGCGTTTCGCCCCGAACGCGAGGCCCAGGTCATCGCCGGGCTCGAGGCCGCGAACGAGGGGCCGCTGGCCGGCGGCGCCGTGGCGCCGATCTGGCGCGAGATCATGTCGGCCTGCCGCGCGCTCGAAACGCCGACGCGCGTCGCCTATCTCGGGCCGGCGGGCACGTTCAGCGAGTTGGCCGCGCTCGGCTACTTCGGCTCGTCGATCGTCAAGGTGCCGTGTGCCAGCATCGACGAGGTGTTTCGCGCCGCCAGCGCCGGCGCGGCCGACTTCGGCGTCGTGCCGGTGGAAAACAGCACCGAAGGCGTGGTCGCACGTTCGCTCGATCTGTTCCTGCACACGCCGCTCGTCGTGATCGGCGAGACCAGCCTCGCCGTGCGCCACAACCTGCTGCGTCGCCGCGACGCGCTCGAAGGCATTCGCGCCGTGCTCGCGCACCCGCAGGGACTGGCGCAGTGCCATGGCTGGCTGTCCGAGCATCTGCCGCAGGCCGAACGGCGGCCGGTGACGAGCAACGCCGAGGGCGCGCGCCTGGCGGCGCTCGACGACACGCTGGCGGCCATCGCCAGCGCGCGCGCAGGCAGCGAGTTCGGCCTGTACGTGGTCGCGCCGGGGATCCAGGACGACCCGACCAACCGCACGCGCTTTGCCATCGTCGCGCATCCGGCGCAGCAGCCGGCGCCGCCCCCATCGGGCCACGACCGCACCAGCCTCGTCGTCTCGGTGCCGAATGTGCCGGGTGCGGTGCACGACATGCTGGTGCCGCTGAAGAACCACGGCGTGTCGATGACGCGCTTCGAGTCGCGGCCGGCGCGCTCGGGCCAGTGGGAGTACTACTTCTACATCGACCTCGAAGGCCATGCCGAGGAGCCGCGCGTGGCCGCTGCGCTCGCCGAGCTGCGCGGCGTGTGCGCCTTCTTCAAGCTGCTGGGCGCGTACCCGATCGACCGCCATTGAAATGAACGCCCCGCGCCCGCTTCGTTCGCTGCCCCCCGTGGGGGCCGTCAGTGCCTTCGGAACGGCCGGGCGGCACTGAAATGACACCCCCACGCTCACTTCGTTCGCTGCCCCCCGTGGGGGCCGTCAGCGCCTTCGGAACGGCCGGGCGGCACTGAAATGACGCCCCCACGCTCACTTCGTTCGCTGCCCCCCGTGGGGGCCGTCAGCGCCTTCGGAACGGCCGGGCGGCACTGACACCGGCGCGGCGCATGTTTCGACAGCTCGGCGTCATCGGCTGCGGATTGATGGGCGGCTCGTTCGCGCTCGCGCTCAGGCGCGCCGGGCTCGTGCGCCGCGTCGTCGGCTACAGCAAGTCACCATCGACCACGGAGCGCGCGCGGCGGCTGGGCGTGATCGACGCGGCCGCCGAGTCGGCACTGCTGGCGGTCTCGGGCAGCGACATCGTCGTCATGGCGGTGCCGGTGGCGGCCACCGAAAGCACCCTGCGTGCCATCCGCCAACTGGTCGAGCCCGGCGTGCTCCTGATGGATGTCGGCAGCACCAAGCGCGACGTCGTCGATGCGGCGCGCCGCGTGCTGCGCGAGCGCGTGGTCTCGTTCGTTCCGGCGCATCCGATCGCCGGCAAGGAGGCCTCCGGCATCGAGCATGCCGACGCGAGCCTGTACGCCGGGCGCCAGGTGATCCTCACGCCGCTGCCGCAGACGCGGCCCGAACTGGTGCAGAAGGCCACCGACGTGTGGGCCGCCATCGGCGCACAGGTCCTGCGCATGACGCCCGAGAACCACGATGCGGCCTTCGCCGCCGTGAGCCACCTGCCGCACCTGCTGGCCTTCGCCTACTTCAACGCCATCGTCAACCAGCCCGCGGGGCGCGAGTACCTGCAGCTGGCCGGCCCGGGCTTTCGCGACTTCACGCGCATCGCCGCGAGCAGCCCCGACATGTGGCGCGACGTTCTGGTCGCCAACCGCGAGGAGGTGCTCAAGCAGTCGCAGCGCTTCCGCCAGGCGCTCGATGCGCTCGAGGCGGCGCTGCTCGATGCGAACGAGCAGGCGCTCGAGGGCCTGATCCGACAGGCCGCCGAAGGCCGCGCGGCCTGGCAGATGGGGGCGGCGCGCACGCCCAACGGCGCGGGTTCGTCGGGCGCGCCGCGCCGCCCCTGAAGCATCGCGGCAGCGCGCCGCACCCCCGTACACGCCGCCTGCGATGTTCGACATCCCGCACCTCGACCTGCCGCCACTCGTCGGCGCCTGCGGCACCGTGCGGCTGCCGGGCTCCAAGAGCATCTCCAACCGCGTGCTGCTGCTTGCCGCGCTCGCCGCCGGAACCACCGAACTGCACGACCTGCTGGACAGCGACGACACCGCGGTCATGCTCGGCGCGCTGCGCACGCTCGGCTGCGGCGTGGCGCGCGGCGCGCGCGACGCGCAGCACTGGCGCATCACCGGGCTGGCCGGCCGGCTGGCGCTGCACGAGGCCGACCTCTTCCTCGGCAACGCCGGCACCGCGATGCGGCCGCTGGCGGCGACGCTGGCGCTGCTGGCGGCCACCCAGGGCGGCTCGTTCACGCTGCGCGGCACGGCGCGCATGCACGAGCGGCCGATCGGCGATCTGGTCGATGCGCTGCGCCCGCTCGGCTGCACGATCG
Source organism: Pseudomonadota bacterium (assembly GCA_018241895.1). GTDB lineage: Bacteria > Pseudomonadota > Gammaproteobacteria > Burkholderiales > Burkholderiaceae_C > Rubrivivax. Next base: position 9,634 of record JAFECX010000077.1, on the reverse strand, counting down.
ACGAGCTGGGCGCGCCCGGCTATCCGCCTCTGCGCCTGCGCGGCCGGCCCGGCGGACAGCTCGCGCTCGAGCGGCCGATCCGCGTGCGCGGCGACGTCTCGAGCCAGTTCCTCAGCGCCTTGCTGCTCGCGCTGCCGCTGGCCGCCGGCGCGCACGACATCACGATCGACGTCGAGGGCGAGCTGATCTCCCGCCCCTACGTCGAGATCACGCTCGCGCTGCTCGCGCGCTTCGGCATCGCCGTGCAACGCGAGGGCTGGTCGCGCTTCACGATCGCGCCGGGCAGCACCTACCGCAGCCCGGGTGCGCTGCACGTCGAGGGCGACGCCTCGTCGGCCTCGTACTTCGTCGCCGCCGGCGCCATCGCCGCGGCTGGCGGTGCACCGGTGCGCATCGAGGGCGTGGGCAGCGACTCGATCCAGGGCGACATCGCCTTCGTCGACGCCGCGCGCGCGATGGGTGCGCGCGTCGCCAGCGGCCCCGGCTGGATCGAGGTGCGTCGCGGCCGCTGGCCGCTGACGGGTCTCACGATCGACGCCACACCGATTCCCGATGCCGCCATGACGCTGGCCGTGATGGCGCTGTACGCCGATGGTCCGAGCCGCATCACCGGCATCGCGAGCTGGCGCGTCAAGGAGACCGACCGCATCGCGGCCATGGCCGCCGAGCTGCGCAAGCTCGGCGCCACGGTCGTCGAGGGCCCGGACTTCATCGAGGTGAGCCCGCCGCCTGCCGCGCGCGACTGGCGCGCTGCGGCGATCGAGACCTACGACGACCACCGCATGGCGATGTGCGCGTCGCTGGCGGCCTTCAATCCGCTGGCCGGCGCGCACGTGCCGCTGCGCATCCTCGACCCACGCTGCGTGGCCAAGACCTTCCCCGAGTACTTCGAGGCGCTGCTCGGCCTGGCGCAGGCGGCGCCGGCCGATGTGCCGGTGCTCGCGATCGACGGCCCGACGGCCTCCGGCAAAGGTACGCTCGCGGCGGCCGTGGCGCGGGCACTCGGCTTTCATCTGCTCGACTCCGGCGCCCTGTACCGCGCCACCGGCCTGGCCGCCGCCTGGGACGGCGTGACGCTGGACGACGAGCCGCGCGTCGCCGCGCTGGCGGCTGCCCTGCAACTGCGCTTTGGACAGGGTGACGACGCGGGCCGCACCTGGCTGCGCGGGCGCGACGTGAGCGACGAGCTGCGGCTGGAAGCGACCGGCCTGGCCGCCTCGCGCGTCTCGGCGCTGCCGGCGGTGCGCGCGGCGCTGCACGGCCTGCAGCTCGCTTGCCGCCGCGCGCCCGGCCTGGTCGCCGACGGGCGCGACATGGGCACCGTCGTCTTCCCCGGCGCCACGCTCAAGGTGTTCCTCACCGCCAGCGCCGAAAAGCGTGCGGAGCGGCGGCATAAGCAATTGATTTCCAAGGGGATTTCAACTAACATCGCCGACCTTCGCGCCGACCTCGAGGCGCGCGACGAGCGCGATCGCAAGCGCGCCGTCGCGCCCCTGAAGCCGGCCGCGGATGCGCTCTTGCTGGACAACTCGGCGCTCGACATCGACGAATCGGTCGCGTGCGTGCTCGGTTGGTGGCAGGAGCGAAGTCCGTTCGAACTGGCGCGCAGGCGCCTGGCCTGAACGGGCGCACAGGCTCCACCGTGCCCGCGCGGTCACCGCGCGGGCGATGTGCCGAAGGCAGATCCGATCGGCAGCCCGGCCAGCTACGGGACGCGCCGCTCGCGCACGGTGGTTCATCGACCGCAACCCTCGGCAGCACCCGCTGCACGCACGCCCGGCTCTGCACCCAACCAACCCCCCGGGCACCAAGGAACCCATGTCCTCCACTCAAGTCGCCACCGCCGGTGGCACGGAATCATTCGCCGCCCTGTTCGAGGAGTCGCTCAAGAACGCCGACATGCGCGTCGGCGAGGTCATCTCGGCCGAAGTCGTGCGCATCGACTTCAACCACGTCGTCGTCAACGCGGGCCTCAAGAGCGAGAGCTACATCCCGATCGACGAGTTCAAGAACGACCAGGGCGAGGTCGAGGTCCAGGTCGGCGACTTCGTCGCGGTGGCCATCGACGCGGTCGAGAACGGCTACGGCGACACCATCCTCAGCCGCGACAAGGCCAAGCGCCTGGCCTCGTGGATGAGCCTCGAGAACGCCCTCGAGAGCGGCGCGTTCGTCAACGGCACGGTGAGCGGCAAGGTCAAGGGCGGCCTCACGGTGCTGGTGAGCGGCATCCGCGCCTTCCTGCCCGGCAGCCTGATCGACACGCGTCCGGTCAAGGACATGACGCCCTTCGAGGGCAAGACGCTCGAGTTCAAGGTCATCAAGCTCGACCGCAAGCGCAACAACGTCGTGCTGTCGCGCCGCGCCGTGGTCGAGGCCTCGATGGGCGAGGAGCGCGCCAAGCTGCTCGAGACGCTGACCGAGGGCGCCATCGTGCATGGCGTGGTCAAGAACATCACCGAGTACGGCGCCTTCGTCGACCTGGGCGGCATCGACGGCCTGCTGCACATCACCGACATGGCGTGGCGGCGCGTGCGCCACCCGACCGAGGTGGTGCAGGTCGGCCAGGAACTCGACGCCAAGGTGCTCAAGTTCGACGCCGAGAAGAACCGCGTCTCGCTGGGCCTCAAGCAACTCGGCGACGACCCGTGGATGGGCGTGTCGCGCCGCTACCCGCAGGGCACACGGCTGTTCGGCAAGGTCACCAACATCGCCGACTACGGCGCCTTCGTCGAGATCGAGCCCGGCATCGAGGGCCTGGTGCACGTCTCGGAGATGGACTGGACGAACAAGAACGTCGCGCCGGCCAAGGTGGTCACGCTGGGCGAGGAAGTCGAGGTCATGGTCCTCGAGATCGACGAGGACAAGCGCCGCATCAGCCTGGGCATGAAGCAGTGCAAGCCCAACCCCTGGGAGGAGTTCGCCGCCAACGTCAAGCGCGGCGACAGGGTCAGGGGGCCGGTCAAGAGCATCACCGACTTCGGCGTCTTCGTCGGCCTGGCCGCCGGCATCGACGGCCTGGTGCACCTGTCGGATCTCAGCTGGCACGAGCCGGGCGAAACCGCGGTGCGCAACTACAAGAAGGGCCAGGAGGTCGAGGCCATCGTGCTCGCCGTCGACGTGGAACGCGAGCGCATCAGCCTGGGCATCAAGCAGCTCGACGTCGATCCGTTCACCAGCTTCACGACGCTCAACGACCGCGGCGCCATCGTCGGCGGCAAGGTCAGGAGTGTCGACCCGCGCGGCGCCGAGATCCAGCTCAACGCCGACGTCACGGGCTATCTGCGCGCCAGCGAGCTCAGTCGCGACCGCGTCGAGGACGCGCGCAACGTGCTCAAGGAAGGCGACGAGGTGAGCGTGATGATCATCAACGTCGACCGCAAGATGCGCTCGATCCAGCTCAGCATCAAGGCCAAGGACAACGCCGAGCAGCAGGAGGCCATGCACCGCCTGGCGCAAAGCAGCGAGCGCGAGACCGCCGGCACCACGAGCCTGGGCGCACTGCTGCGCGCCAAGCTCGACAAGGGCAGCGAGTGAGGCCGCCCCGGGACCGTGCCGGCCACGGCTCGGTCCCGGGCCGCCGGCTGCCGCCACCCGGCAGCCGCTCCTCGAGCGCATCACGAGGGCCCGCGCGTTGACCCGTTCCGATCTCGTCACTCGCCTCGCCGACCGCTTCGCGCAGCTCACGCAGCGCGACACCGAGTTCGCGGTCAAGACCATGCTCGACGCGATGGCCGACGCGCTGGCGCGCGGCCACCGCATCGAGATCCGCGGCTTCGGCAGCTTCTCGATCAACCGCCGGCCACCGCGCATCGGACGCAATCCGCGCAGCGGCGAGCAGGTCACGATCCCGGAGAAGCGGGTGCCGCACTTCAAGCCCGGCAAGGCACTGCGCGAAGCCGTCGACACGTCCGACGCGCCCGGCGCGTCGCGCGCCGCCACGAGCCTGTGAAGACATGAATTGCGCCCGCGCCGCAGCGCCATGGGGCGCGGCGCGCGTTTTGCCGCATCATCGCCGTCCATGCGTCTCGTCGTCTGGCTGCTCCGCGGCTTCGTCTTCTTCACGCTGTTCGCGTTCGCGCTGAACAACCAGCAGGACGTCGTCGTGCACTGGTTCTTCGGCGCTGCATGGCACGCCCCGATGGTGATCGTCGTGCTCGTGGCCTTCGCCGCAGGCGCGGCGATCGGCGTGCTGGCGATGGCACCGGCCTGGTGGCGCCATCGCCGTCTCACAACGCGCCAGGGGCCGGCGCCGGCTGCCGCCGCGCCGGCGGCCCCGGCGGGCGCGCAGCCGCCGTCGGAGCTCGGCGCCGAGCACCCGCCGCGCGTCGGCCTGTAGCGTCGGGTGCGGCGACGACACCGTCTGTGCGAGCGCGATGGACTTCGACTTCCAGGGGCTGCTGCTGGCCGTGCTGATCGCGGTGCCGGTCGCCTTCGCGCTCGGCTGGGCGGCGTCGCGCATGGACCTGCGCCAGTGGCGCCGCGACAGCCGCGCCTCCATGCGCGCCTACTTCGAAGGGCTCAATCTGCTGCTCAACGAGCAGCAGGACAAGGCCATCGACACGTTCATCGAGTCGGTGCAACGCGACCCCGAGACCGCGGAGCTGCACTTCGCGCTCGGCAATCTGTTTCGGCGCCGCGGCGAGTTTGCACGCGCGGTGCGCGTGCACGAGCACCTGCTGGCGCGCAGCGATCTGCGCGCACCGGAGCGCGAGCGCGCGCAACTCGCGCTGGCCGAGGACTTCATGAAGGCCGGTCTGTTCGACCATGCGGAAAACGCCTGGCGCGCGCTCGAAGGCGGCTCGTATGACCGCGAGGCACGCCTGGCGCTGCTGACGCTGGCCGAGCGCTCGCGCGACTGGCGGCGCGCACTCGAACTGGCCGAGCGGCTCGACGGCGGCAGCGCGGGCTCGTTCGCGACGCGTCGCGCGCACTACGAGTGCGAGCTGGCGCTCGCCGCCGATGCCCAGGGGCGCGCCGACGACGCCGATCTGGCCTTGGCCCGCGCGCGGCAACTCGCGCCCGGCGCCGCGCGGGCGCTGGTGCTGAGCGGTCAGCGCCTGCAGCGCGCCGGGCGCGATGTCGAGGCCCTGGCGGCCTGGGACGAGCTGCGCGCCGTGCAGCCCGCCGCCTTCTTGCTGGTCGCCGAGGACTACGCCGCGGCCGCGCTGGCCAGCAAGCGTGCGCCGGCGGCACGCCAGACGCTGCAGGCCCAGTACGCACAGCAGCCGGCGGTGGAACTGCTGGCCGCGCTCGACCGCCTGGATGCCGACGACCCGCACGGACCTGCATTGCGCGCCGCACGCTGGATGCGGCACCTCGGCCAGTCACCGTCGCTGGGCGCTGCCGGGCACCTGCTGGCGCTGCCACCCGCGCAGTGGGTGCCCGACGGCCTGCAGGCGCTGCGCACGGCGGTCGCGCAGGCCGCGCAACCGCTGCAGCGCTTTCGCTGCGCCGCGTGCGGCTTCGAGGCGCAGCACTATTTCTGGCAATGCCCGGGCTGCCTGAGCTGGGACAGCTATCCGCCGCAGCGCATCGAGGCCTTGTAGCCCAGCAGCCGGCGCCTGCGCCGCTCCGTCCCGTCGGCCGGTTCGCCGATCCTCTCGTCCGCCCTTTCGTCCGCCCTTTCGTCCGCCCTTTCGTGCGCCCTTGCGTCGACCCCCTGCGTCGGCGGCGCATGCCGCGCCGGCCGCGGCGCATGCCTCATCCCGGGCGGTCTTCCCGAATCGCCATCTGCGCGTCGAGCAGCTCGAGCACCTCGCTGCGGCCGGGCACCTGGCGCCGCCCGCCGATGCTGGCCACGGGCCCCGGACCGGTGATGCCGGCCAGGCCCGGTTCGTGGTCGCAGTAGACGCCCAGCGTCGGACGCCCGAAGGCCGCGGCCAGATGCGTGAAACCGGTGTCCAGGCCCACCACCTGCTCGGCGCGTGCCAGCACCGAGGCCATCTCGCCGACCTTCAGGAACGGCGGCACGTCGCCGTCGCAGCCCGCGGCGATCCGCTCGGCCAGCGTCTGCTCGTCGTGACGGCCCCACAGCACGACCGGCGGCAGCCCGCGTTCGCTCAGGCGCCGCCCGACAGCGATCCAGTGCCGCTCGGGCCACAGCTTCTCGGGCCGGCTGGCGTTCGGGATCAGCACCGAATACGTGCCGCGGGGCATCCAGCCCGGCGCCGGTGCCTCCAGGCCGAACACCGGGGCGTCGTCGGGCGCCGGCAGCCCGAGATGGCCGGCAACGAGCAGCCGGCAGCGCCGCACCGCGTGCAGTTCGCGCGGTACCGCCAGGCGCCGACGGTACAGGCGCGCGGCCAGCGGCTCGCGTGCGCTCGCGGCGTCGTAGCCGGCCGTCGGCCCCAGCGCTTGGCGCGCCCACAGGGCGCTCTTGAGGAGGCCCTGCAGGTCGAGCACGAGGTCGTAGGGCTCGCTGCGCAACCGTGCACGCAGCGCGGCCATGGCGTGCCAGGTGCGGCGTGCATACAGCTCGCGGCGCCACTTGCGCCACGCCATCGGCAGCACGGCGGCAACGCCCGGATGCATCGACGCAATGGCCGCGAACGGCGCCTCCACCAGCCACTCGATGCGCGCCTGCGGATGCTCGCGCACGATGTCGTGCACGACCGGCAAGGCGTGCACCACGTCGCCCATCGACGACGTCTTGACGATCAGCAGCCGCATCGTCAGCCGCTGGCGCCACGCGCACGCTCGGCCGTGCCGGCCGCGTCCGCGCCTGCAGGCGCGGACCCCTCGCGAGCCGCGCCGCCGTCCGCAGGGACGGCGCCACGCGCACGCTCGGCCACCAGCGCGGGATTGAAGCGCGGATCGTTGTACATCTTGAACTGTCGATACACCTTGAAGTAGGCACGGCCCGCGGCGGCGTCGGCGAGCAGCGCGTCGAGGCAGCCCGCGAGATCCTCGCGCTGCTGCGCGAGTCGCTGCAGGCGGCCGCGGCTGGCCTCGCGATGCGCTTCGTCGACATCGCGCCGTTCGCCTTGCTCGCGCATCGCGCGCAGCTTGAGCGCGAGGATGGACAGGCGGTCGATCATGCTGCCCGCGGTCTCGCTGTTCAGCCGTGCTCCGGCACCGACCGTCGAGCGCGGCGCGTCGGTGCGCGCCGACTCGGCATCGACCAGACCAAGCGCCATGAGCAGGATCTCGTCGACGCGCTCGGTGGCGTCGTTGCGCGCCTGGTTGTAGCCATCGATGGCACGCTTGTTGGCGGCGATCTCCGCGTCGCCCACCCGGGTGCGCCGCGCCAGATCCTCCTCGGCCCACAGACTGCAGTTGCAACGATGGTTGGCCTGGATCCAGTGCCACAGGCCGTCGTCCGCAGGTGCTGGCTCGTGCAGCGGCCAGCCCGGCTCGGCCAGCAGGCGGTCGTGCAGCGCGATGACATCGGCAGCGGCAGGAAGAGTACTCATGGCGTGAAGATGCACGGTGGCGCCGACGCGCAAGCCGACGGCAATCGACAGAGGGGGGACGATTATCGGCCTCGGCCTCGGACTCGGCTTCGGGCGCGGTCGGGCCGGCCGACGCGCCCGCGCGTCACCGGCCGGCACTCCGTCGGGGGAGCCGCACGGCCGCGGCCATTTCACCCTTCGAGGGGCCCTCGCGCAGCCCTCGCGCGAGGGAACGACAGCGTGAGTGCGCGTCCACAGAATCCTCCTCAGCCCGATGCGAACGGCATCACACCGGCGCCGCGGGCCTTGCCCATCCACCCCCGTTCCAGAGGAGATCGCCATGTTCCGCAAGCTGCTCATCGCCCTGTTTGCCGCCCTCGCGCTCAATGCGTACGCCGCGGTCGACGCCAACCAGGCCAGCCAGGCCGAACTCGAGGCCGTCAAGGGCATCGGCCCGGCCCTGTCGACCAAGATCCTGAAAGCCCGCGAGAGCGGCGCGTTCAAGAACTGGGGCGACATGGTCGAGCGCGTCAGCGGCATCGGCCCCGGCAACGCAGGCAAGTTCTCCGCCGCCGGGCTGACGGTCGGCGGGGCGAGCTTCGACGCGGCTGCACTGCCCGCGCCCGCGCCGAAGGCCACGCGCAAGGGCGGCGCCGACAAAGCCGCCGCCAAGGTCGAACGCGGCGAGGCGGCCGGCACGCACGGCCAGCGCCGCGTGCGCAAGGCCGCCGACGCCGGCTGAGGAGCACGGCCTCACGCAGGCCAGCGCGGCGGCCCGGGTGTTCAAGGCAGTTCGATGTCGAGCCGCCCGGCCGCGCGGTCGTGATCCGGCCGCCGCCCACGCGGCGAGTCGCTCGAGTCCCAGCCGAAGAACTGCAGCACCTCGTGGCGGCGCAGGAGGGTGTCCGACTCGCCCAGCGCGATCAGCTCGCGCGTGAACGGCGCCTCGAACAGCAGGTAGCTGGCCAGTGCCGCGCCGCGCGCCGTCATGCCGGCGCCACCGACACCGGCGCCGCGCAGCAGCGCGCGCACCGGAGCGGGCAGCCTGGCGATGTGGCGCGCCGCGATGTCGTCGATGCGCTGCGAAGGCGCGATCACCAGCGCCTCGATCGGCCGCAGCGGTGTGTCGGCCTGCATCGACTCGGGCAGCAGGGCCAGCGTGCGGTTGATGCGCCGCATGCGCTCGACATCCACCGCCAGCGCATCGAGGAAGATGCTCGCCATCGCATGGCCAGCGATCTGCGCCAGGCTCGGATAGCCGGTGTTGCTCACGCGTCGTCCGGGCGGCTCGTGCATGCGGCCGGCACCGATGACGAGCAGCCGGTGCGCGCCGAGGTGGATCGCCGGCGCGATCGGTGCCGTGTTGCGCATCGAGCCGTCGCCGAACCACGCCGCGTCGCCGCCCGGCGCGAGCTGCTGCGCCGGGAAGACGAACGGGATCGCCGACGAGGCAAGCAGGTGCTCGTGCGTGATGCGACAGGGCACGGCCACGCGTTGCGAGCGCTCCCAGGGTCTGACGACATCGGCGGCGGTGAAGAAGGTGAAGTGCTCGCCGCCCGTGTAGCTCGACGCCGTGATGGCCAGCGCGTGCAGGTGGCCCTGCCCCAGCACCATCGGCAGCCGCTCGAGCGGCACGAGACGCTGCAGCAGCTCGGCCAGCGGCGCGTTGTCGAGCAGCGAACGCGGGCGCGCACGGCGCCAGCGCGCGATCACCCAGCCCACCGAGAGCATCGTCAGCCACTGCGCGCCGCTGCGCAGCACGCCGATCGAGTCGGCGCGATACACCTGCTCGGCCGAGAAGTTGTGCCAGACCCTGGCGATCGCCTCGACCGCTGCGTCGAAGCGGTCTGCATGTGCGGCCAGGGCGGCAGCGTTGATGGCGCCGGCCGAGGTGCCGCAGATGACGCCGAACGGGTTGTGGATGCGCGAGCGCGGGCTCATGACCTCGCGCCGCAGGCGCACCAGCGCCCGCAGCACCCCGACCTGGTATGCCGCGCGCGCGCCGCCGCCGCTGAGCACCAGCGCAGTGAGCGGTGTCTCGTACATGGCGCGATGTTGCCGCGTGCCGTCGCGGCCGCACGCACGGGCTATCCCGAGGGTGGCGCGCGCCGTGCCGGCGCGCGCCGGCGAGCGCCTGCAGCGCGCCGATCAGTCGCGGTCGTGCCCGCGCCGATGGCCGTGGTCGTCGTCGCGATCGCGCCCACGGCCGTCGCCGCGGCCGCGCCAGCGCGCGTCGTCGCGAT
>JAFECX010000076.1 GCA_018241895.1 Pseudomonadota bacterium | reverse complement strand
GAAGGACCCGGCGCTGTGCGAGATCTACATCGTCGAGGGCGACAGCGCCGGCGGCAGCGCCAAGCAGGGGCGCGACCGCAAGTTCCAGGCCATCCTGCCGCTGCGCGGCAAGATCCTCAACGTCGAGAAGGCGCGCTACGAGAAGCTGCTGTCCAGCGACGCCATCGTCACGCTCATCACGGCGCTGGGCACCGGCATCGGCAGCGAGGACTTCGACGTCTCGAAGCTGCGCTACCACCGCATCATCATCATGACCGACGCCGACGTCGACGGCGCCCACATCCGCACGCTGCTGCTGACCTTCTTCTACCGCCAGATGCCCGAACTCGTCGAGCGCGGCCACATCTACATCGCGCAGCCGCCGCTGTACAGGGTCAAGCACGGCAAGCAGGAGCGCTACCTCAAGGACGACCTCGAGCTCGACGCCTTCTTGCTCGAGGTCGCGCTCGACGGCGCCGCCGTGTTCCCCGACGGACCCGCAGCCGAAACGCCCGCCGTGTCCGCGCGGGCGCCGATCGAAGGCATCGCGCTCGAGAGCCTGGCACGGCGCTATCTGCTGGCCGAGGCCGTCATCACCCGCCTGGGCAACTGGATGGACACCGATGCGCTGCGCGTCGTCGCCGGCGGTCTCGCGCTCGACCTGGACAGTGCCGAGGCGGCGCAGGCGAGCGCCGAGGTGCTGCAGGCTGCGCTGGCGCACAACGGCAGCCAGGCCACGGTGAGCGCCGAGACCGATGCGCGCACCGACAAGCGTCTGCTGCGCATCGCCCGCCGTCACCATGGCAACGTGCGCTCGAGCGTCGTCACGCAGGACTTCGTGCACGGCAGCGACTACGCGACGCTGGCCGAGGCGGGCCGCGCCTTCGCCGGCCTGCTCGGCCCGCAGGCCACGGTCAGGCGCGGCGACGGCGACAAGGCCCGGGAGCAGAAGGTGGGCGACTTCCGCGCCGCCATGGCCTGGCTGATGCAGCAGGCCGAGAACGCCGTCGGCCGCCAGCGCTACAAGGGCCTGGGCGAGATGAACCCCGGGCAGTTGTGGGAGACGACGATGGACCCCGCGGTGCGGCGGCTGCTCAGGGTGCAGATCGAGGACGTCATCGAGGCCGACCGCGTCTTCACGATGCTGATGGGCGACGAGGTCGAGCCGCGGCGCGACTTCATCGAAACCAATGCGCTGAGGGCGGCCAACATCGACGTCTGAAGCGGCGGGTGCTACGCTTTGCCATCGTCACGCTGCCTGGGTGCGCCATGAGCCTGTTCGAAACGATGAAGGGAGTGCCGATCCCGAGGACCGAAGCCGAGCGCAACGAGCTCGTCGTGACCGAGGCTTCCGACGGCTACTGGAGCTACCACCTGTCGCGGCGCGTCAGCCTCATGCGCTCGCTCTGCGGCAAGGCGACGCTGCCGACCGCCATCCCCGTCTCGGCGTGGGGCAGCAAGCCCGAGGAGAACCTGCCGAAGGCGCCCACCTACTGCCAGGCCTGCGCCCGCCTGGCCTGGCCGGAGCGTGAAGGCGGCAAGGGCCTGATCGACTGGAAGGCCACCTGATCAGGCGCTGGCGCGCCAGCGCCAGCCCTGCATCAGGCCCTCGACGCTGAAGACCGCGAGCGCGAGCCAGATCATCGCGTAGCCGGCGGCGCGCTCGGCGAACGGCTCCTGGTAGAGCCACACGCCGAACAGCAGCTGCAGTGTCGGCCCGAGGTACTGCAGCAGCCCGAGCGTGGAAAAGCGGATGCGGCGTGCGCCCGCGGCAAAGAGCAGCAGCGGCACGGCGGTGACCGGCCCGGCGGCTAGCAGCAGCAGGCGCGTCACGCCGTCGCCGTCGGCAAAGCCGCTCTGCCCGGTGTGCACGAGCCACAGCAGGTAGATCGCGGCCGGCGGCGTGAGCAGCAGGGTCTCGAGCGTGAGTCCCTCGATGGGGCCGAGCGCGGCGGTCTTGCGCAGCAGGCCGTACAGGCTGAAGGTGAGCGCCAGCGTGAGGCCGATCCACGGCAAGGCGCCACCCTGCCACGTGAGCCACGCCACGCCGAGCGCGGCGACGCCGACGGCCAGCCACTGCGTGCGGCGCAACTGCTCGTGCAGGAAGGCCGCGCCGATCAGCACGTTGACCAGCGGGTTGATGAAGTAGCCGAGGCTTGCGTCGACCACGTGGTCGGCGTTCACGGCCCAGATGTAGACGTACCAGTTGGCCGCCACCAGCGCGCTGCTGGTGGCAAACCACAGCAGCACGCGCGGCTGGCGCCCGAGCTCGCTCAGCCATTGCCAGCGTCCGAGCGCGAGCAGCAGCAGCGTGCACACCGCGAGCGACCAGACGATGCGGTGGCCGAGGATCTCCAGCGCCCCCACTTGCTGCAACGTCTTGAAGTAGACCGGCAGCACGCCCCACAGCAAGTAGGCGGCGCTGGCATAGGCGATGCCGCGCTTCATCGGGGATGCACCCAGCCCGGAGCGACCGGGCAAAGCCGGCGATTATCCGGTGCCGCGCCTGTGCGGTGACAGAATCGGCCGCACCAGACCCTTGGCCGTGCCGTGCGCCGAGGCCGACGTCTTCGAGCATCCCCGCGCCATGGGCCAGCCCTTCGAACGCGACAAGCTGATCCGCTTCCACCACTGCGACCCGGCGGGCATCGTCTTCTACCCGCAGTACTTCGTGCTCTTCAACGAACTGGTCGAGGACTGGTTCAACGACGGGCTGCAGCAGGACTACGCGGCCATGGTCTACGCGCAGCGCCTGGGCACGCCGATGGTCAGGCTCGAGACCGAGTTCCTCTCGCCGAGCCAGATCGGCGAGACGCTCACGCTGAGCCTCGCGGTGCACAAGATCGGCCGCAGCTCGCTCGAGCTCGAGGTGCACGGCCGCTCGGGTGGCACGGCGCGCGTGCGCGCGCGGCTGCTGGTGGTGCTGGCCGATGTCGACCGCCGCCGCTCGGTGGCGATCCCCGAGCCGCTGCGCGAGCGGATGCGGGCCTACTGCGTGGTGTAGCGCCGCGACGTGCCCGGGCACGCCGGGGCCGGCGCGCGGGCGCGCTCGGATGGCATCGGGCGCCATCCGGCGGTGCCGACCCACGTCAGGCCGCGTCCGCCGCCTGCGCCTGCGCCTGCGCCGCCGGGTCGTCGGCCTCGTTGCGCAGCTGCCAGAAGATCGCCGCCGAGCCCATCGTCATGACGCCGATGGCGACGAAGGCGGCGCGAAAGACCGGCAGCGACTGTGCGCCGGGCGCCGTGCCCGGCGTGCCGAGCCAGTCGCCGAAGGCGTGCATCAGCGCCGCGGCGCAGGTCACGCCCAGGCTCATGCCGAGCATCTGCACCATCGAGAACAGGCTGTTGCCGCTGGCGGCGCGCCCGGGCGCCAGGTCCTTCAGCGTCACCGCGTTCATGGCGGTGAACTGGATCGAGTTGACGGCGCCGAAGACGGCCAGCTGCACGATGCGCAGCGCCAGCGGCTGGCCCGGCGTCATCGCCGCGAAGGCGGCGATCATCAGGCCCAGCAGCAGCGTGTTGCCGATCAGCACCGGCCGGTAGCCCACGCGCCCGATGAGGCCGGTGACGACGCGCTTGGCGCCGATGCTGGCCATGGCCACCGGCAGCATCATCATGCCCGCCTCGGCCGGCGAGAAGCCCAGCGCCACCTGCAGCAGCAGCGGCAGCATGTACGGCATCGCGCCCGAGCCGATGCGCGCGAACAGGTTGCCGAGCACGCCGACGCGGTAGCTCGCGATCGCGAACAGCGCCGGCGCGAAGATCGGCGCCGGGCTGCGCAACGCGTGCAGCCAGTATGCCGCCAGCGCCGCGAGCCCCAGCACCATCAGCAGCACGACCAGCGTGCGCGCCGAACCGAGCCCGCTCAGCCCGTCGAGCGCGAGCGAGATGCTCACCATCGCCAGCACCAGCAGCAGGTAGCCGCCGAGGTCGAAGCGCCCGACACCGGCCAGCCGCAGGTTGGGCATCCAGCGCAGCGCGCCCAGCGTGCCGAGCACGCCGACCGGGATGTTGATGAGGAAGATCCAGTGCCAGGACGCGACCTCGACCAGCCAGCCGCCGAGCGTGGGCCCGATCAGCGGCCCGACCAGGCCGGGGATGGCGACGAAGCTCATCGCCTCGAGGAACTGCTCGCGCGGGAACTCGCGCAGCACCACCAGGCGTCCGACCGGCAGCAGCATCGCGCCGCCCACGCCCTGCAGCACGCGCGAGGCGATCAGCTGGTCCAGCGTCGGCGACGCGGCGCAGGCCGCCGAGCCGAGCGTGAACACCACCACCGCCAGCACGAACAGGCGCTGCGTGCCGAAGCGGTCGGCCAGCCAGCCGGTGCACGGGATGACGGCGGCCATCGTCAGCGCGTAGCCCACCACCACCGCCTGCATGCGCAGCGGGCTCTCGCCCAGGCTCGCCGCCATCGCCGGCAGCGCGGTGTTGACGATGGTCGAGTCCAGCGTCTGCATGAAGAAGCCGATCGCCACCAGCCACAGCAACCGGCGCGAGCCTGACGCGGCGGGTGCGGGCGCGGGAGAACGCGGGCCGGGGGATGCGTGGGCGATGACCATGGGCGGGACGGCCGCGCCGCAGGGCGCGCGACGGCGTATTACAGCCGAGCGGCACGCCGCCGGCAGCGCACCCGCGCGCACGGCGGCAACGCGCACGGCGGCAACGCGCGCGGCGCGCCCGAGTGGTGGCGACAATGCGGCTGTGCGCCGCCTCGCGCCAGCCGATGACGCGGCGAACGAAAGGCCTCGCCATGCGCCCGCCCGCCATTGCCGCTGCCGTTGCCATTGCCGCCGTCCTGCCGCTGCTCGCGGCCGGCACCGGCCAGGCGCCGATCAACGCCGGCACCCTGCCCGCCGACCCGAACCCGCCCTTCACGCTGACGCGCGTGGCGCAGTTCGACCTGCCGTGGCGCATCGCCTTCCTGGCCGACGGCCGCATGCTCGTCACCGAGAAGGTCGGGCGGCTGTGGCTCGTCACGCCGCAGGGCGCGAAGACGCCGGTGGCCCACGTGCCCACGGTGCTGGCGCAGGGGCAGGGTGGCCTGCTCGGCGTCTACCTCTCGCCCGACTACGCGAGCGACCACGACGTCTACCTCACCTACTCCGAGCCCGGTGACGGCGGCTCGAGCCTGGCGCTGGCGCGCGCGCGCCTCGATCTCGGCGGCACGAGCCCCAGCCTCGAAGGGCTGCGCGTGATCTGGCGCGACGGCGCGCGCGGGCGCGGCGGACAGTTCGGCGCGGTGCTGGCGTTCTCGCCCGACCACAAGTTCCTCTTCCTCGCCGTCGGCGACCGCCAGCGCATGACGCCGGCGCAGGACCCCGATTCGCCGCTGGGCAAGATCCTGCGCCTGACGCTCGATGGCGAGCCGGCGCCGGGCAACCCGCATGCGGGCGCGGTCGGCGCGCGCACGATCCCCATCATCGATCCGCCGCGCGACACCGAAGCGGCCAAGACGGCGCCGGTCGTGCATCGCTACACCTTCCCGTCGCCGAACCTCACGCCCGCCCAGACCTGGACCAGCGGACACCGCAACCCGTACGGACTCGCGTTCGCGCCCGACGGCCGGCTGTGGGAGCTCGAGCACGGCCCGCGCGGCGGCGACGAGCTCAACCTGATCGAGCCGGGCAGGAACTACGGCTGGCCGCTGGTCGCGTACGCCGTCAACTACGACGGCGTGCCGATCCCCAGCCCCGACACCCGCCCCGATCTCGCCAAGCCGGCCATCTACTGGACGCCGGTGATCGCGCCGGGCGGCATGGCCTTCTACGAGGGCGCGCTGTTCCCGCAGTGGAGGGGTTCGCTGCTGATCGGCGGGCTGGCCTCCGAGACGCTCAGCCGGGTGGTGTTCGACGCGCAGGGCAACCCGGCACCGGCCGAACGCTGGGACGTCGGCTTTCGCGTGCGCGACGTCGCCGTCGCGCCCGACGGCGCCGTGTGGCTGCTCGAGGATTCGACGCGCGGCGCGCTCTCGCGCCTGGCCCCGAAGTGACCTCGGGCGGCGTGCCGGCCGTGGCGCGGGGCGGGCGCCGCGCTCGGTCGCCTCAATCGCCTCAGCGCCTCAATCCCCGCCGATCCAGACGAACTTGAACAGGAACACGAGCGCGATCAGCCACACCATCCAGTGCACCTCGCGCACGCGGCCGGTGCACAGCTTGACGGCGGCGTAGGTGATGAAGCCGAAGGCCAGGCCGTTGGCGATCGAGTAGGTGAAGGGCATCGCCAGCGCCGTCACCGCCGCCGGCACGACCTCGGTCGACTCGTTCCAGTCCAGGTCGACCAGTTCGCGCAGCATCAGGCAGGCGACGAAGAACAGCGCCGGCGCCGTGGCGTAGGCCGGCACCGCGCCGGCCAGCGGCGAGATCGTGAGGCAGGCCAGGAACAGCACCGCCACCGTGACCGCGGTGAGTCCGGTGCGCCCGCCCGCCTGCACGCCGGCGGCGCTCTCGATGTAGGCGGTGGTGCTCGAGGTGCCGAGCAGCGAGCCGGCGAAGATCGCGCCCGAATCGGCCAGCAGCGCCTTGTTCATGCGGTCCATCTTCCCCGGCACCAGCAGCCCGGCGCGCTTGGCCACGCCCATCAGCGTGCCGGTGGCGTCGAACAGTTCGACCAGGAAGAACACGAGCACGACGTTGAGCAGGCCGTGCGCGGTGGCACCCTTCAGGTCGAGCGCGAGGAAGGTGGGCGCGATCGACGGCGGCGCCGAGAACACGCCGGCGAACTTGTTGCCGCCGAAGAAGAACGACAGCACCGTGACGAGCAGGATGCCGATCAGGATCGCGCCGGGCACCTTCAGCCGGTCGAGCGCGACGATGGTGAAGAAGCCGATCGCCGCCAGCACCACCTGCGGATGGTGCAGGTCGCCCAGCGTGATGTAGGTGGCCTTGGACGGCGCCACGAGGCCCGCGCTCTTGAGCGCGATCAGCGCCAGGAACAGCCCGATGCCGACCGCGATCGCCGTGCGCAGCGAATGCGGGATGCCGCGGATGATGAGCTCGCGCAGTCCCGTCAGCGTGACGACGAGGAACAGGCAGCCGGAGACGAACACCGCGCCCAGCGCCGACTGCCACGGCCAGCCCATGCCGAGCACGACGACGTAGGCGAAGTAGGCGTTCAGCCCCATGCCCGGCGCGAGCGCGATCGGGTAGTTGGCGTACAGCCCCATGATGGTCGTGCCCAGCGCCGCGATCAGGCAGGTGGCGACGAACACCGCGCCCTTGGGCATGCCGGCGTCGCCCAGGATCGACGGGTTGACGAACATGATGTAGGCCATCGTCAGGAACGTCGTCAGCCCGGCGATGACCTCGGTGCGTGGCGTCGTGCCGTGCTCGGTGAGCTTGAAGACGCGTTCGAGCAGCGAGCCGCTCGCGGGCGTCGGCGGTCGGGCGACGGCGACGCTGTTGTCATTTGCCTGCATGGCGGGTCTCCTGGTCGTTGGGGGGGAGCGTGGTCGGGCTTGAACGACGGGAACGAGAAGCGCGAGGGGCCGGGTGCGCGCCAGGGCCGAAGGTTCGATGTCGGATGTCGCGTCGGCGGCGCGCGGCTACGCCGCGGCCGGCCCGTCGGCGCGGCGCCAGCGTTCGATGCCGGCGACGCGCGCCGACACGAGGTTGCGCTCGTCGGCCAGCGTGAGCCAGGCGAAGACGCGTTCGTGCAGGCCGACGGCCAGTTCGTGGCGGCGCTCGGCGACCGCGCCGCGCGCCCAGTCCCACACGCACAGGTCGGCGCAGCAGCCGGTGTCGAAGCTGCCGATCTCGCCGGCCAGGCCGAGCGCGTGCGCCGCGCCGCGCGTTGCCGCGTGCAGCGCCACCCAGGCGCTGAGGCGCTCGCCGCGCAGCGCCTGCATCTTGTAGGCATCGGCCAGCGTGCGCGGCATCGCGAGGCTGGTGCCGCCGCCCACGTCGCTGGCCATCGCCACCGCGGCGCCCGCGGCGTCGAGTGCGCGCCAGTCGAACAGGCCGCTGCCCAGAAAGAGGTTGGACGAGGGGCTGTGCGCGATCACCGCGCCGCTGGCCGCCAGCGCGGCATGGTCGTCGGCGTCGAGCCAGATGCCGTGCGCGAGCACGCTGCGCCGGTGCAGCAGCCCGGCGCGCGCGTACACGTCGAGGTAGCTGCGTGCCTCGGGGTAGAGCTCGCGCACCCAGCGCACCTCGTCGCGGTTCTCGGCCACGTGGGTCTGCATGTACAGCGTCGGGTCGGCCGCGCACAGCGCGCCGGCCATCGCCAGCTGCGCCGGCGAACTGGTGGGCGCGAAGCGCACCGTCACCGCGTAGGCCAGGCGGCCGCGGCCGTGCCAGCGCGCGATCAGATCGAGGCAGTCGCGCTCGGCGCCGGCGACGTCGTCGCGCAGCGCCTCGGGCGCGTGGCGGTCCATCAGCACCTTGCCGCAGATGACGCGCATGCCGCGTGCCTCGGCGGCGGCAAAGAGCGTTTCGGCCGACACCTTGTGCACGGTCGGAAAGACGACGGCCGCCGTGGTGCCGTGCGCCAGCAGCGCGTCGAGAAAGCGTGCCGCGCCGGCGGCGGCCCAGGCGCGGTCGGCAAAGCGCGCCTCGGCCGGGAAGGTGTAGCGCTCGAGCCAGTCGAGCAGCTGCGCGCCGTAGCTGGCGATCATGTCGATCTGCGGCGCGTGCACGTGCGCGTCGACAAAGCCCGGCAGCACGAGGCGGCCTCGGTGGTCGACGCGCTGCCAGCTTGCGTCGGGCGCCTCGCGCTGCACGCCCGCGATGCGGCCGCCTTCGACCAGCAGCCAGTGGTCGGGGCGGTAGCGCACCGCCGCCGACTCGGTGTCGCCCCAGGCGGGGGCGGCGGCGAAGTCGAGCAGGTCGCCGCGCAGGGCCAGGCGTGCGTTCATCGGCATCGTTCCTCGTTGCGCGTGTGCAGGCGGATGTCGGGAGCGCGCTCCATGCCGTGCCGCTCGTTCAGTGCCGCGCCAGCCCCGCCGCCACCGCGCGCACCGTCTCGCGCAGCCAGCGCGCGGCGGCCGAGCCGTGCGTGAGCTCGTGCCAGAGCTGGTAGTAGCTGAGCGGCGGGAACTCGACCGGGCAGGCGAGGATGCGCACCGGGTACTGCTCGACGTAGCGCGCGCAGTACTGGCGTCCGGTGGTCAGCACGAGGTGCGAATGGGCCACCATGCGCGGCGCCAGCCCGAAGTGCGGCGTGCGCACCACGATGCGCCGCTCGAGGCCGCGCGCCGCCAGGTGGTCGTCGATGATGCCGCGCGCGCCGGCGTGGAACGCGGTCGGCGCCAGGTGGTCGCTCGCGAGGTAGCGCTCGACGTTCCAGCGCCTGGGCTGGCGCAGCGCCGGATGGTCGGCGGCCACCAGGCACACCACCTCGTCGCTGACGAGCCGGCCCAGGTGCAGTTCTTCGGGCGGCTCGAGCCAGTTGCCGATCACCAGGTCGACCTCGCCGCGCGCCAGCGCGCGGCGGTAGTCGTATTCGGCCGACAGCGCGTGCAGCTCGAGGCGCGCGTCGGGCGCCTCGCGGCGCAGCCGCGCCACCAGCTCGGGCAGAAAGAGCGGATCGAGGAAGTCGCTGGCGGCGATGCGAAAGACGTTGCGTGCCGTGGCGGGCTCGAAGCGCTTGGCCGCCGCGTGGCCGCCGAAGAGCCGGTGCGCGCCCTGCAGCACCTGCGCCGCCGCGGGCAGCAGCGCGAGCGCGGTCTCGGTCGGCTCCATCGCGTTGCCGGCGCGCACGAGCAGCGGATCGCCGGTCAGCCGGCGCAGCCGCTTGAGCTGCGCGCTCACCGCCGGCTGCGTCGAGCGCAGCGCGAGCGCGGCACGCGAGACGCTTCGTTCGGCGATCACGGTGTGCAGGACCTTCACGAGTCGAAGCTCGATGCTGGCGAATTCATCGTCCTGCGCCATAAGTCGATCCTGATATCCGGTATGCGCGCCATCGTATTCGCAAGGCGGCGTGTCCGCGGTACCTTCGGCCCATGAGCCTGCCCGCGCCCCCCACCGTCCCGGCCCGCCGCGAAGCGGCCGGCCCCGCGTCCGCACCGGCCCCGCGGGAGGGGGCGGACGCGGCAGCCGCCGCCGCCACGACGCGCCCGATCCGCTTCTTCCATCGCGGCGCGGTGGTCGAGGTCGAGGGCCTGGCGCCGACCACCACCGTGCTCGCCTGGCTGCGCGAGCATGCGCGCTGCAGCGGCACCAAGGAAGGCTGCAACGAGGGCGACTGCGGCGCCTGCACCGTGCTCGTCGCCGAGCTGGCCGAGCACGCCGAGGCCGTGGGCACGGCGAGCGCGCGCGCCACCGTCGCCCGCGGCCTGAGCCTGCGCCCGGTCAACGCCTGCGTGCGCTACCTGCCCACGCTCGACGGCAAGGCGCTGCTCACGGTCGAGGACCTGAAGGCCACAGCCGGCGGCGCGCTGCACCCGGTGCAGCAGGCGCTGGTGGAGTGCCACGGCTCGCAGTGCGGCTTCTGCACGCCGGGCTTCGCGATGACGATGAGCGCCGCCTACGAGCGCCACGCCGAGGCCGGCACGCGGCCAACGCGCCAGCAAC
Source organism: Pseudomonadota bacterium (assembly GCA_018241895.1). GTDB lineage: Bacteria > Pseudomonadota > Gammaproteobacteria > Burkholderiales > Burkholderiaceae_C > Rubrivivax. The sequence continues at coordinate 1,543 of JAFECX010000076.1, read as the reverse complement.
TGGCCGACGACCTGGCCGGCAATCTGTGCCGCTGCACCGGCTACCGGCCCATCGTCGACGCCGGCCAGCGCATGTTCGAGCTGCCCCCGGTGCGCCTGGACACGGCGCCGATCGCGGCCGCGCTGCGCGTGCTCGCACAGGATGCGCCGCTCGCCTACGTGGCGCACGATCCGGCCTTCGGCGCCGCGCGCCGCTTCGATGCACCGCGCACGCTGGACGCGCTGGCCGCGCTGCGCGAGGCGCGGCCCGGGGCGCGCCTCCTCGCCGGCGGCACCGACGTCGGCCTGTGGACGAACAAGGGCCTGCGCGACCTGGGCGACATCGTCTACGTGGGCGGCGTCGACGAGCTCGCGCGCATCCAGGCCACGCCCGGCGCGCTGGTGATCGGCGCCGCTGCCCCGCTCGAAGACGCCTGGGCCGCGCTGGCCGAGCGCGTGCCCGAACTGGCCGAGGTCTGGCTGCGCTTTGCCGGCCCGCCGGTGCGACACGCCGGCACGCTGGGCGGCAACATCGCCAACGGCTCGCCGATCGGCGACGGCGCGCCGGTGCTGATCGCGCTCGATGCGCAGATCGTGCTGCGCCGCGGCGGGCGCGAGCGCACGCTGCCGCTGGCCGACTTCTACGTCGACTACATGAAGAACCGGCTCGAACCGGGCGAGTTCGTGCGCGCGCTGCACGTGCCGCTGCCGCGCCCGGGCACGGCGGTGCGCTGCTGGAAGATCGCCAAGCGCTACGACTGCGACATCTCGGCCGTGTGTGCAGCCTTCGCGCTCGAGCTCGACGCCGGCCGCGTGCGCGCGGTGCGGCTGGCCTACGGCGGCATGGCGGCCATCGTCAAGCGCGCCGCGCAGGCCGAGGCCGCGCTCGTCGGACAACCGTGGAGCGAGGCCAGCGTGCGCGCCGCGATGGCGGCGCTGGACGAGGACTTCAGCCCGCTCAGCGACATGCGCGCCAGCGCCGCCTACCGTGCCCGGGTGGCGCGCAACCTGCTGCTCAGGCTGTGGCACGAGACGCGCGCCGAGGCACCGCTCGTGCGCGACCAGACCTCGGTGTGGAGCGTGCTGCCACGCGCTGCGCTTGGCGCCTGAGCGAGGAGAACGAACGATGAACCAGCCGATCGAAGCCGCGGAAGCCTTCCGGCGCACACCGACCGAGCCGGCGCCGTTCGCCGACCACCGCGCGCTGCGCGCGCGCCGCTACGACCTGGCGGCCGAGGCGCGGCGCGAAGCCGACGGCGCGCGCGTGGGCATCGGCCGTGCGCACGAATCGGCGCACCTGCACGTGAGCGGCGAGGCCGCCTACATCGACGACCTGCCCGAGCTCGACGGCACGCTGCACGTTGCGCTCGGCCTGTCGCCGCTGGCGCACGGCCGCATCACCGGCATCGACCTGGCGACGCTGCGCGCGCTGCCGGGCGTGCTCGCGGTGCTGACGGCGGCCGACATCCCCGGCGTCAACGACTGCGGGCCGATCCAGCACGACGACCCGATCCTCGCCGAGCTCGCGTTCGACGCCGCGGGCCGGGCCGCCGGCACCGTGCACT
>JAFECX010000075.1 GCA_018241895.1 Pseudomonadota bacterium | reverse complement strand
CTGGCGCTGGCGTACGTCGCGCGACGCCTGCGCCACGCGGCGTCGGCGTGATCGCGCCCGGGCCGGGCGGCGCACCGGGGCCGGCTCGGCGCCCGGGGCCGCCCGGCCCTTGGGGCGCTCAGTGCGGCAGGCCGCGGATGGCGCGATGCACCTCGTGCTGCCACGGCAAGGCGCGCACGAACTCGTTCAGGTAGCGCGCCGCCGCATGTGCGGTCAGCACTTCGCCTTCGCCACCCAGCAGCCGCAGATTGGTGATCACGGACATCGGATCGGCCATCGCGACGATACCCTCGCCGATCTGCACCCAGTCCCATGCCATGCCGGCCGCACCGTCGCCGCCCTGGCTCGTCCAGACCGTCTGGCCGGCGGTCGGCTCGCTGTCGTCGCCGAGGAAGGTGACACGCGTGTCCATGTGGCGAAACCGCATGCGCGTTGCCGATTCGACCTGCCACAATAATGGCGGCCACCTGCGCAGCGACCAGGGTGTGACGGCAGGTGGGGTGGCTGCGGCAGAGGAGAGTTCGGCGTAAGTCATGGCGTGATCTTTCGACAGGTCGACTCCGCTTGGGAACTGTCAAACCTGTCAGGGATGGACGCCGAATTAGGGGTGTGAGGATCGATGCTCCCCGGGAGCTATGGCGAAGTGCTCGAAGCACGCACGCGTGAGGAATTCCGCGACGAGGTCGTGCGCTTCACGCAGCGGATGGGGTTCGAGACCGTCTCGGCGATGGCGGTGATCGACCGCTCGCCCGGCCGCAGCGAATTCATCGCGATCGACAATACCCCGCCCGGCTTTACGGACAGCTACGACGATCCCGCGCTCGGGCGGCTCGATCCGGTGATGCAGCACTGCAAGCGGCAGACGATGCCCATCATCTGGAACCAGCAGACCTACCTGCGGCACAACGTGGGCGAGCTGTGGGAGCAGCAGGCGCGCTTCGGCTACCGGACCGGCATCGCGATGGCGCTGCACATGCCCGAAGGGCGCCACTTCATGCTCGGCGTCGACCGCGATCAGCCGCTGCCGGCGGCGCCCGACGAATTGCAGCGCATCGTCGCCGATCTGCAGTTGTTCGCAGTGGTGGCGCAGGACGTCGCCATGCGCATCCTGATGCCGGTGGCGCAGCAGCCCGAGCGCCCGGGCCTCACGCCGCGCGAGCTCGAGGCCCTGCGCTGGACGATGGAGGGCAAGACGGCCTGGGAGGTGGGTGCGGTGATGGGCATCACCGAGCGCACGGCCAACCTGCACATCAACGCAGCGACGCACAAGCTGGGCTGCGCCAACAAGCACCAGGCGGTGCTGAAGGCGCTGCGGCTCGGGCTCATTCACTGACGCCGGCAGCGCACGGCCGCGGCCCGCGCGGCGCGCTCCGGCACGGCGCTGCGCCGCACCCTGTCAGAGATGACAGTACAACAGATGCGCCGCTGCTGCTTCAATGTCGGCAACCGCGCAATCCCGCGCGTCTTGTCGAACGGAGCAAGCCATGTTTTGCCGCAAGACCCAGCCCAGTGGACAACGCCCGAGCCAAGCGCAGCAGCCGGCGCGCGAATCCAGACCTGTCGAACTGGATCCCAAGCAACTGGCGCTGGTCGCCGGTGGCTCGCCGAAGGGCACGTGGGCTTCACCCAAGGGGACTTGGTAGCCCGGGTTCCAGCGCCTCGGGCTCGACGCCGCATGTCCGCAGGTGGCCTCGTGCCTGCGGTCGGCCCGGGGTGGTGATTCGAAGCCGGGGTCGGGTGCGGCACCGCCGCCGTAGACCGAACGCTGGCGAGCCATGACACGCTCGCTGTTTCGCCCCGAGGCGCTCGATGCCCAGTCCCAGTCCTGGCTGGGCGGCGTGCAGCTGGCGCGGCCGCTGTCACTGAGCGTCGTCACGCTCGGGGCGGTGGCGGCGCTTGTCGCGGTGATCGCCTTCCTGACGCTGGCGCAGTACACGCGCCGCGTCACCGCGCCCGGTGTGCTGGTGCCCGATCGCGGCCTGATCCGGCTCGTGCCGACGGCTGCGGGCACCGTGCTCGAGCGCCGCGTGAGCGAAGGGCAGGTGGTGGCCGCGGGTGACGTGCTGTTCGTGCTGGCGCTCGAGCGCACGCAGCTGGCGGACGCCGACGAAGCCCAGGTCCGGCGCAGCATCGACGAGCGTGGCCGCAGCCTGGTCGAGGCGGCGCGCCAGCAGCAGGCGTTGGCCGCAGCGCGGCGCGTCGCGCTCGACAGGCGACTGGCGGCGCTCGAGCGTGAGGCGGCGCAACTCGACGCCGAGGTCGGACTGCAGCGCCAGCGCCGCACGCTGGCCGAGGAGTCGCTGGCGCGGCTGAGATCGCTGCAGGCCGCGCAGTTCATCTCGGAGGCCCAGGTGCGGGCCAAGGACGAGGAGCTGCTGGGTCTGCGCGCGGCCGAGCAGGCGCTGGCGCGGCAGCGTGCGGCCCTCGAGCGCGAACGTGCCGAGCTCGAAGGCGAGCGCCAGACCCTGCCCCTGCTGGCCGAGAACATCGCCGGCAGCATCTCGCGCGACCTCGCGCAGTTGCGGCGCGAGAGCGCCGAGCAGCAGGGCGAGCGCCGGATCGTCGTGCGCGCGCCACAGTCGGGGACCGTGAGCGCCGTGCTGGCCGAGCCGGGGCAGAGCGTCTCGCCGTCGTCGGCCCTTGCCAGCCTCGTGCCAGCCGGGGCGCATCTGCAGGCGCAGCTGTACGCGCCGTCCAGCGCCGTCGGATTCGTGCGCACCGGACTGCCGGTGCAGCTGCGCTTCGAGGCCTTCCCGTTCGAGCGCTTCGGTCACTGGCCAGCGCATGTCGTGGACGTCTCGCGGGTGCCGCTGGCGCCCAGCGAACTTGCGGCGCTCGCGCTGCCGGCCACCAGTGCGGCCGCTGCCGCGGCGGGCGAACCGCTGTTTCGCATCACGCTCGCGCTGGATGCGCGCCACGACGCCGAGGCGGTGCCGCTCGCTGCCGGCATGCGGCTGGCGGGCGACGTGCTGCTCGAGCGCCGCCGGCTCGTGGCTTGGCTGTTCGAGCCGTTGCTCGCGTGGCGCGAGCGCGGGGCTGTCGGGGCGTGATGGGCGCGGCCGACGCACTGCGGCTGGGCATCGGCGGGCGGCGCGTGCCGCTCGTGCTGCAGACCGAGGCCGCCGAATGCGGCCTGGCCTGCCTGGCGATGGTGGCCGGCGCACACGGTTACGACACCGATCTGCCGACGCTGCGCCAGCGCTTCTCGCTGTCGATCAAGGGTGTGACGCTGGTGGACCTGGTGCGCATGGCCGAGGCGCTGAACCTGGTGCCGCGCGCGCTGCGCGCCGAGCTCGACGAGATCGACCAGTTGCAGCGCCCCTGCATCCTGCACTGGGACCTGAACCACTTCGTCGTCTTCGTCGGGCTGCGGCGCGGCATGGCCGTGATCCACGATCCGGCACGCGGGCTGCGGCGCCTGAAGCGCGAGGAGTTCTCGCGCCACTTCACCGGCATTGCGCTCGAGCTGCAGCCGGCGCCGGGTTTCCGCCCCGCGGTGCAGCGCCAGCGCATCACGCTCGGGCAACTCGTCGGGCCGGTGCGCGGCTGGCGGCGCTCGCTGGCGCAGGTCCTCGTGCTTGCACTGGCGCTCGAGGCCTTCGTGCTGCTGGGGCCGTTTCTCATGCAGTGGGTGGTCGACGGCGTGGTGGTGAGTGCCGACCGCGACCTGCTGCTGACGCTGGTGGTCGGCTTCGCGTTGCTGGTCGTGCTGCAGGTGGCGACCGCGGCGGCGCGCTCGTGGGCGGTGCTGGTCATGTCGGCGACGCTCAACCTGCAATGGCTGCTCAACGTCTTCGCGCACCTGATGCGCCTGCCCGTGGCCTGGTTCGAGAAGCGGCACGTGGGCGACGTCTGGTCGCGCTTCGGCGCCGTGCAGCACATCCAGCGCACGCTCACGACCAGTTTCGTCGAGGCGCTGCTCGACGGCACGCTGGTGCTGCTGACGCTGGCGATGATGCTCGCGTACAGCGTGCAGCTCACGCTGGTGGCGCTGGCGGCGGTGGCCGCCTATGGCGCGCTGCGCTGGGCTTTCTTCAGGCCGCTGCGCGAAGCCTCGGAGGAGGCGCTGGTGTTCGAGGCCAGGCAGTCCAGCCACTTCCTCGAGTCGCTGCGGGGCGTGCAGGCGATCAAGCTGTTCGGCGCGCAGGGCGAGCGCAGTTCGCGCTATGCCAGCCTGGTGGTCGACACGATGAACGCCGATATCGCGACGCGGCGCCTCGAGATCCTCTTCTCGGTGCTCAACCGCGGGCTGTTCGGCCTCGAGCGCGTGGCGGTGATCGGCCTGGGCGCACTGTTGGTGCTGGACGGCCGCTTCAGCGTCGGCATGCTGTTCGCATTCTTCGCCTGGAAGGAGACCTTCGCGCAGCGCGTGAGCTCGCTCATCGACAAGGCGTCCGAGCTGAAGATGCTCGAACTGCACGGCGAGCGGCTGGCCGACATCGTGCTGTCGGCGCCCGAAGCCGACGGCGGCAGCGGCGCGGCGATCGGCACCTCGCCGCGCATCGAGTTGCGCAATGTGAGCTTTCGCTATGCCGACGGCGAACCGGAGGTGCTGGCGGGCGTCAACCTCGTCATCGAGCCCGGCGAATCGGTGGCCATCGTCGGGCCCTCGGGCTGCGGCAAGACGACGCTGCTCAAGCTGCTGCTGGGCATCCACGCACCCACCGGTGGCGAGGTGCTGGTCGCGGGCGAGCCGCTCGCGCACCGTGGCGTGCGCGCCTGGCGCGCCGCAGTCGGAGCGGTGATGCAGGACGAGCCGCTGTTCTCGGGCTCGATCGCCGACAACATCGCGTTCTTTGCCGGCGCGCCCGAGCGCGCGCGCATCGAGCATTGTGCGCGCCTGGCGGCGGTGCACGACGAAATCGAGGCGATGCCGATGGGCTACGACACGCTGATCGGCGACATGGGCACGGCGCTGTCGGGCGGCCAGCGCCAGCGCGTCTTGCTCGCGCGCGCCCTGTACAAGGAGCCGAGCGTGCTGCTGCTGGACGAGGCGACGAGCTCGCTGGACGTCGAGCGCGAACGTGCCGTCAATCAGGCAGTGCGCCAACTCGCGCTCACGCGCATCGTCGTCGCGCACCGGCCGGAGACGATCGCCAGCGCAACCCGGGTGGTCGCGCTGCACGACGGGCGCATCGCGCAGGACCTGCGCACCGTGCCGTCGCAGGCGCCGATGCACTAGCGCTTGCGCCGATGCACTGGGGGCGCTTGCGCCGATGCGCCGGCGCGGATGCACTGGGGGCGCCAGCGCCGATGCGCCGGCGCGGACGAGTCCCGTGCCCGCGGGCGTCGCGTGGTGCGGCGCCGGCCGAGCGGTCCGGCGCGCGGGGTTCAGGTCTTCTTCATCGGGCAGGTGTTCATGCCGAAGAGTCGGTAGGCCGGGCACCAACCGATCGCCGCGGTGAACAGCGGCACGACGCCGATCCAGCCCCAGGCGCCGATGGTGCCCATCAGCGTGAGTGCGATCAGGACGATGCCGACGACGGCACGAAGGATGCGGTCGAGGCCGCCGACATTGATACCCATGGTTGCACTCCAGCGGACAGGCACGGCAGGATGGCCGTTGCAGCGAGTGTGCGGTGGCAGCGCGCGCGCTTCAGTGACCACGGTCACAGACGCGTTGCCGGGCGGCGCCGGGCGCGGTCCGGCGGCCGGCGCGCCCGGGAGCGCGTTCAGATGGGGAGGCCGCCGGCGGCCGCGCTGCGCAACCGGGCGGCGTCGAGCACCTCGATGCGCTCGCGGCCGAGCCGCACCCAGCCGGCGCGCTCGAAGCGCCTGAGCAGCCGGGTCACGATCTCGCGCACGGTTCCCAGTTCGTCGGCCAGCGCCTGGTGCGTCGCCGTGACGACGGTGCCGCGGCCGAGCAGGGCCTGCGCCAGACGCTGGTCGAGCTTGTGGAAGGCCACCGCCTCGGCGAGCGACATCAGATCGGCGAGGCGATCGGCGAAGGCGCCGAACACGAAGGTGAGGAACGCCTCGTGCTCGACGAGGCGCGCGAAGCCGTGCGGGCTCAGCACAACGAGTCCGGTCGGCTCGCTGGCGATGCCATGGGCCTGCAGCGGGACCTGGCCGAACAGGCACGACGTCGAGACGACGCACAGCTCGCCCGGCGTGACGCGATACAGCTCCAGCGAACGCCCCTGCGCCGCACCACGGGCGACGCGCACGGCGCCTTCGAGCACCATCGGAAAGCCGCGGCAGGGCGCCCCTTCCTGGAACAGCACGGCGCCTGCGGGCACGCGTGCCTGCGTGGCGTGTGCGGGGAAGATCCGGGCCAGGTCGGCCTGCGGCATGCGTTGCAGCACGGGGTACAACTGCGCGAGTTGCTGCCACACGGCGTCGCTCAGGCCGTTCATGCGGGTGCCGTGGCAGCCTCGAGCGCGATCAGGTAAGTCAGCGCAGACTCCGCATTATCTCCGCACATGGCCGAAGAGGCCTGGAGGCCACGGCAGACGTCTGGCCGTTCAGGATGTGCGAACAGCCGGCAGCGCAGGTGCGCGTCGAGTTGCACGCACGCGACGCCCGCCGGCTTGCCATGCGGCATGCCCGGGATCGGGCTGCTGATCGATGGTGCGATGCAGCAGGCGGCGCAGGCGGAGCGACAGTCCATGGCACGATGGTAGCGTCGTCGATCTGCGGGTTGCGCCGAGCGGGGCGTGCCGGCGGCGACATTCCAACGCCCCGGCCACGTCGCAACGACGGCGTGTTCGTAAAATTGGCGACGCCATGCACTACCCGCCGGAATTCGATGTCATCGTGATCGGCGGCGGCCATGCCGGGGCGGAGGCTGCGTTGGCGGCGGCGCGCATGGGCTGCGCGACGCTGTTGCTGACGCACAACATCGAGACGCTGGGGCAGATGAGCTGCAACCCCAGCATCGGCGGTATCGGCAAGGGACATCTGGTGAAGGAGGTCGATGCGCTGGGCGGCGCAATGGCCGAGGTCACCGACGAAGCCGGGATCCAGTTCCGCATCCTCAACGGCAGCAAGGGGCCCGCCGTGCGGGCCACCCGGGCGCAAGCCGACCGCATCCTCTACAAGGCGGCCCTGCGCCGGCGACTCGAGGGGCAGCCGAACCTTTGGCTGTTCCAGCAGGGGGTCGACGACCTGCTGCTGCAAGGCGAACGCGTCGCCGGCGCGGTGACGCAGACGGGAATCGAGTTCCGCGCGCGGGCGGTGGTGCTGACGGCAGGGACCTTCCTGGACGGGCGCATCCACATCGGGCTTCGGAACTTCGGCGGCGGCCGGGCAGGCGATGCGCCGTCGCTGCGACTGGCCGCGCGCCTCGAGGAACTCGGGCTGCCTCGAGGCCGGCTGAAGACCGGTACCCCGCCGCGGCTGGACGGCCGCACGATCGATTTCTCGGTTCTGCAGGCGCAGCCGGGAGACCTAGATCCGGTGCCGGTGTTCGGCTTCCTCGGTGCGCCCGAGCAGCACCCGCGGCAGGTGCCGTGCTGGATCACCCAGACGAACGAGCGCACGCACGCGATCATCCGCGACGGTCTCGATCGCAGCCCGATGTTCAGCGGTGTGATCGAGGGCGTGGGGCCGCGCTACTGCCCGAGCATCGAGGACAAGGTCCACCGCTTCGCCGGCAAGCCCGGTCATCAGGTCTTCCTCGAACCCGAGGGGCTGACGACGCACGAGTTCTATCCAAACGGCATCTCGACCTCGCTGCCCTTCGACGTCCAGGTCGCGCTCGTGCATTCGATGGCCGGGCTGGAGAACGCGCACATCGTGCGTCCAGGCTACGCGATCGAGTACGACTATTTCGATCCGCGCGAACTGCAGCCGAGCTTCGAGACGAAGTCGATCCGCGGCCTGTTCTTCGCCGGCCAGATCAACGGCACGACGGGCTACGAGGAGGCAGCGGCTCAGGGACTGTTCGCCGGTGCGAACGCGGCGCTGCAAGCGCAAGGGCGCGAGCCCTGGCTGCCACGGCGCGACCAGGCTTACCTGGGCGTGTTGATCGACGATCTGGTGACTCGAGGCGTCACCGAACCGTACCGCATGTTCACCAGCCGTGCCGAGTACCGGCTGCAGCTGCGCGAGGACAACGCCGACCTGCGCCTGACCGCCGTTGGGCGCCAGCTCGGCCTGGTGGACGACCGCCGCTGGACGGCTTTCGAGACCAAGCGCGAGCGCATCGAACGCGAGCTGCAGCTTCTGCGCGCGACCTGGGTGCGTCCGGCGACGCTGCCGGCGGCCGACGCCGAGCGACTGCTTGGCAAGGCCCTGGAGCATGAGTACAGCCTCGGCGAGCTGATGCGGCGCCCGGGCGTCGGGTACGACGAGGCCGCGGCGGCGGCTGCGGCCGCCGGCGCAGGCGAGCGTGTTTCACGTGAAACGCGGCGCGCGGAGTGGGGCCGGCGCGAGGCCGACGCGGTGATCGAGCAATGCGAGATCGCGATCCGCTACGCCGGCTACATCGGCAAGCAGCAGGAGGAGGTCGAACGCGCCGCCGCGCTCGAGCATCTGCGGCTGCCCGACGAGCTCGACTACGCTCAGGTGAGTGCGCTCTCGTACGAGGTGCGCCAGACGCTCGCGCGCCAACGCCCACGGACCCTCGGGCAGGCGGCACGGATTTCCGGCGTCACGCCGGCGGCGATTTCGCTGCTGCTCGTCCACCTCAAGAAGCGGCGCCTCGGCAGCTTCGCCGCGCCGGCGTCCGGGCGGGACGAGGCGGCTTGAGCGATTCGCCCGACAGCGCGCGAGCGCAGGAGCGGCTGAAGCTGGCCGCGATCGCCGCTGCCCTGGGCCTGGATTCGAGCGCGCACCAGATCGAGGTCGCGCTCGACTTCCTCGATCTGCTGCAGCGCTGGAACGCCACCTACAACCTGACGGCCGTGCGCGAGCGCGAGAGCATGCTGACACAGCACCTCGCCGACTGCCTGTCGGTGGTGCCGCCGCTGGCGCGCCACGCCCCGAGCGGCAGACTGCTCGACGTCGGCAGCGGCGGCGGGCTCCCAGGGGCCGTGATCGCGACGATGTTGCCGACGTGGGAGGTGACCTGCGTCGATGCCGTGTCCAAGAAGGCGGCCTTCGTGCGGCAGGCGGCGGCGGCGCTACGCTTGCCGAACCTTCGGGCGCTGCACGCTCGCGTCGAGACGCTGCGGGGCCCCGCCTTCGACGTGGTCACCTCGCGCGCCTTCGCGAGCTTGGCGGATTTCGTGCGCGGCAGCGCGCACCTCCTCGCAACCGGCGGGGTCTGGATGGCGATGAAAGGGCACCCGCCTGCTGGCGAGATCGCCGCGCTGCCGCCGGACGTCGAGATGTTTCACGTGGAACGCCTCGACGTCCCCGGCCTGCAGGCCCATCGCTGCCTGGTCTGGATGCGGCCACGCGGCGTCGGCGCGACAGCTTGCGTTCCGTAGACCGCAGAAACCGCGTTCCGGGGACGTTCGCGCACCGTTCTGAGATACGCTCACCCGTTCGCGTCGTGGCGGATGCCGATCGTCAGATCACGCAGCCGCCGCGCCGCGCTGCGGCATCCTCCTTTCGACTTCCGCGTTCATCGTGCTCGGCATTTCCGACTACGGCGCCTTCTGCGCCGCCATCCTCCTCTTTCTCGCACTCCCCGGGCCAGGCACGTTCACCTTGCTCACCTCGGTCGGCAAGGGCGGCATGCGCGCAGGGGCCGCGGCGACGTTCGGCGTGATTGCCGGCGACCAGGTGCTGCTGTGGCTCGCAGTGGGCGGCGTTGCTGCGGTGCTGGCCGCGCATCCGTTGTGGTTCCACGGCCTGCAGTACCTCGGGGCGGCCTATCTCGTCTGGGTCGGGCTGCGGCTGGCGTTCGCCGCGTCCGGCAGCCCGAGCCCGATCCGTATCGAGCCGAGACATTACGGGCGCCAGGCCTTCCTGATCACGCTGCTCAATCCCAAGGCCATCGTCTTCTACATGGCGTTCTTCCCGCTCTTCATCGATCCGGCCACGCATCTCGGAATGCCGACCTACGTCGCGATGGCGGCCACCATCGCCGCGATCACCGCCGCCTACTGCCTCCTGCTTTGCGCCTTCGCGCACAAGGTGGGTCAGCAGGTGCGCGCCCACCGGCGCCTCGTGCGCGCGCTGGAGCGGCTCGCCGGCGTCTTCCTCGTCGGCTTCGGCCTGAAGCTCGGCGCGCAATGAGCGCGACCGCAGGCATGCGCGTCTTTTGCGTCGCCAACCAGAAGGGCGGCGTCGGCAAGACGACGACGACACTCAATCTGGCTGCGGGCCTTGCGCAACAGGGGCGCCGCGTCCTGGTGGTCGACCTCGACCCGCAAGGCAACGCCACCATGGGGTCGGGCATCGACAAGCGCCAGCTCCGGCACAGCGTCTACGACCTCTTGCTCGAGACCGCCGGCGTCGCCCTGGCGCGCCAGCGCAGCGACAAGGGCGGATACGACATCGTCGGCGCCAACCGCGAACTGGCGGGCGCCGAGGTCGAGCTGGTCGAACTCGAGCGACGCGAGCGGCGCCTGCGGGCGGCCCTCGACGCGGTGCGCGGCGAATACGACTTCGTGCTCGTCGACTGTCCGCCCAGCCTCAGCCTGCTCACGCTCAACGGCCTCGTCGCCGCGCACGGCGTGCTCGTGCCGATGCAATGCGAGTACTTCGCGCTCGAAGGCCTGTCGGACCTGGTCAACACGATCAGGCAGGTGCATGCCAACCTGAACCCCGAACTGCAGATCATCGGCTTGCTGCGCGTGATGTTCGACTCGCGCATCACGCTGCAGCAGCAGGTGAGCGAGCAACTGAAGGCGCATTTCGGTGCCAAGGTCTTCGATACCGTGATTCCGCGCAACGTGCGCCTGGCCGAGGCGCCGAGCTACGGCCAGCCCGGCGTCGTGTTCGACCCGGGCGCCAAGGGCGCGCAGGCCTTCGTCGAGTTCGCGCACGAGGTGACGCGCCGTTTCGGCTGAGCCGTTCGAACGCCGCGCGCTCGCGCTGGCGCGCACACCGCACGCCGTACTCGCAGCCACCCGCTCGACGCCGCACCGTGCGCCGGCGGCAGGGCGCTGGCGCCGCAGGGGCATCGTCGGATCCAACCGTTGTGTATCCGCCGACGGCGTCCTATCGCGAGCGGTCGTCATCGCTTGACGTGTGCGCACGCTTTCGCAATTCACTTTGAACGGTGAACTTTCAGCCGAACGACAAGACCGGGTCGGCCGCGTCCTCGCTGGCATCGCAACCCGGCGTCGGAGCTTCGTGGACGCTGCGCGCGTCGCTGCGGCACCTGCGCCTATAGATCCCGGACCGCACCCCTTCCAGGCGGCATTCGGCACGGCTACACGACTGTGCTGGAGCGATGCCTCCAGGCCGCGCCGGCGTCGCGTCATGCCTCAAGCCCCGACGCCTTCCCACGCGCCCGCGCCCCATTCGAAGGCGCCGTGAGCCCTTGTCGCCGGCGCGGCCGCCCGCAACCGCGCCCCGCCGCCGCCGCCCCGGCGCACACACAGCGCGTAACAAAAACATCCGGGCGGCCGGCGTGATTCGGTCCGTCTTGGCATCCACTGTCTCCTCGACAGAAGACAGAGAGACACCCGATGCGCAACATGCCCCTGCGGACCGAGCGGCCATCGCTGCCGTACCGCTTCGTCACGACGTTGTTGTTCGGCTTCGGCCTGGTCGCACTGCCGCTGGCGGCGGCGCTCGCGCTGGCCGTGCTCCAGATGCACGACCTCGCCAGCCGCAGCGCAATCGCGACGCGGCGGGCAGCCGAAGCCGGTGCGCAGGCGGCGGCGGCGCGCGAGAGCCTCGTCGCGGTCGAACGCAGCCTGCGCCAGGCCCAGGTGCTCGGCACCACCTCGTTGCGCGACGCCTACGCTTCGCACGCCGGACGCATCGTCGCGGCCGTGGCTGCGCTGGCCGAGGATGCGCCTGCGGGCGCCGTCCATGCCGCCGATGCCACGGAGGCGGAGGCGCGCGTGCGCCGCGCGCTGGCGGAAGGCCGGGCGATTGCAGCACTTGACGATCTCGCCGCGCTGCAGGCGGCAGTGCACCAGGCGATCGAGGACGCGCAGCGCGCGCGCGACGCCGAGCAGCGCGAGTTGGTGCGTCTGCCGCAGCAGGTATCGGCGGCGCTGACCTGGCTGGCAGTCGCGGCGTTGCCGTTGGCCATGCTGATCGCGCTGGGTTTCGCCTGGCGGCTGCAGCGCCCGATAGCGCAGCTGGGCCGGGCGATGCGCCGACTGGGCGAGGGGGATCTCGCGACCCCCGTGACCGCGCTCGGCCCACGGGAGTTCGTGCTGCTTGCCGAACGCCTAGAGTGGCTGCGCCGGCGCCTGGCGCGGCTGGAGAGTGCCCGCAGCCGCTTCCTGCGCAGCGTCTCGCACGACCTGAAGACACCGATCGCAGCGATCGCCGAGGGCGCGGCCTCGCTGGCCGAGGAACTGTACGGCAGCCTGAATCGGATCCAGCACTCGGTGCTGGAGTTGATCACCGACAACGCGACGCGGCTGCGCGGACGCATCGACGCGCTGCTCGCAGCCGGCCCTGCGCCGCTGCAGCCCAAAGCGGCAGCCGCCGTGGCCCGTGTGGAACTGGTTGCCCTCGTGCGCGCGGTGCTCGAGGAGCATCGCCTCACGCTCGAAAGGCGCGCGGTGGCAGCGTACGTCCAGGCCGCGGGGCCCGCCGTCGTCGTCGGTGACGCCGACGCCTTGCGCGTGCTGATCGACAACCTCGTGTCCAACGCCGTCAAGTTCTGCCGCGCCAGGGTCACCATCGCGCTGCAGGTGCAAGGCGAGCGCACGACGCTGAATGTGTGCGACGACGGCCCGGGGCTTGGCGCAGGCGAGCGCGAGCGCATCTTTGCGCCCGGTGTGCGCGGTGCGGCGGCGCGCGCCAGCGGCGCCGAAGGTTCGGGCCAGGGGTTGGCCATCGCCCGCGACATCGCCGAGTGGCATGGCGGTCGGTTGGCGGCAGCGCCGTCGCGCCTTGGCGCTCGCTTCGTCCTCGAACTGCCGCACATCCACGGGCAGGTGCAGGTGCAGGTGCAGGTGCAGGTGCAGGTGCAGCATGCTGCGGCCTAGATCGCGTCTGGCCACGTCGACGCGCTGCGCCGCGATTGCACTGGTGTGGCTGGCCGGCTGCGCCGCTTCCACGCCGCGCCCCGACGAGCCCGCCCTCGCCCAACAGGCGCAGCGAATGCGCGCGCTCAGTGCCGAGCAGATCGCCGCCGAGGAGGTGCGTCTTGCGCGCAGCGACGCCCGCGACGCGCCGCTGCTTCGCGCGCTGCTGCTGGCGGCGCCGAACCATCCCCGCCGCGACGAGCCGGCGGCGCTGCATGCGCTCCGGTCGCTTGCGGCGCCGGCCGCCGCGCAGCCGCAGGCGCTGCGCGACGCGGCGCAGTTGCTCGAGCTGTGGCTGCAGACCCAAGACCGGCTCGACGCGCTCGAGCAGGACGATCTGGTGCGTCGTGCCGCGGACGAGCGTCGCATCGATCGCCTGGAGGGCCGTACGCGCGAAGCCGAGCGCCGCCTGCAGGACGCCGAGCGGCGCGCCATCGAGGCCGAGCGCCGGGCCGCCGACTCCGATCGACGCGCCATGGACGCCGAGCACAAGCTCGAGGCGTTGCGAACGATCGAGCGCGAGATGTCCCATCGCAAGCCGGAGATCCGATGAGCGCGGAGTCCCCCGCAGCGAACGCCTTGCCGCCGCCGCAGCGCCCGCGCATCCTGGTCGTCGACGACGACGAGTCGCTGCTGACCTTGATCGCGATGCGCCTGAACGTGTCGGGCTTCGAGACGGTGACCGCCCGCACGGCCAACGAGGCGCTCGGCCGGCTGCAGGCGTGTCGCCCACGACTGGCCATCCTGGACCTGCGGCTCGCCGAGCCGCCCGGCGACGCCGCGGCGCCGAACCCGGCCGCGAGCGCTGCGCCGGAGGGCGACGACGTCGACGGCCTGGTGCTCTTCGCGCGCATGCGCGAGATCGAACCGCTGCTGCCGGTGATCATCCTCACGGCGCACGGCTCGATACCCGACGCGGTCGCCGCCACCCGCAGCGGCGTGGCGGCGTTCATCACCAAGCCGTTCGACGGCCGCGCGCTCGTCGCGGAGATCAGGCGCCAGCTCGAGCTGCGCCAGCCCGCACCCGACGCGCGGGAATGGCGCGCGCGCATCGTCACGCGCCATCAGGCGATGCTCTCGCTGCTCGACGAGATCGAGCGCATCGCGCCGCGCGACGTCACGGTGCTGATCGAGGGGCCTTCGGGCAGCGGCAAGGAACTGGTGGCGCAGGCCGTGCACGCGGCCAGTGGGCGCGCCGCGCGCCCGTTCGTCGCCGTCAATTGCGCGAGCCTGCCCGAGCCGCTGCTCGAGTCCGAACTGTTCGGCCATCACAAGGGCGCCTTCAGTGGCGCACTGAGCGAGCATCCCGGCTTGCTGCGCGCCGCGCAGGGCGGCACGGTGCTGCTCGACGAGATCGGCGACATGCCTGCGGCCTTGCAGGCCAAGCTCCTGCGCGCGCTGCAGGAGCGCGCCGT
The DNA here is from genome assembly GCA_018241895.1 of Pseudomonadota bacterium. GTDB lineage: Bacteria > Pseudomonadota > Gammaproteobacteria > Burkholderiales > Burkholderiaceae_C > Rubrivivax. Next base: position 5,203 of record JAFECX010000075.1, on the reverse strand, counting down.
GCGCCCGGTGGGCGGCACGCGCGAGATCGCGATCGACGTGCGGGTGATCGCAGCCACCCACCGCGACCTGGCGCAGCAGGTGAGTCAAGGCAACTTCCGTGAAGACCTGTTCTATCGCCTGGCCGTCGTTCGCCTGACGCTGCCCGCGCTGCACGAGCGGCGCGAGGACGTCCCTCTGCTGGCGCGACACTTTCTCCGCTTGCTGGCCGAACGCCACCGCGTGCCGTTGCACGACTTCGCTCCGCAGGCGCTGCAACGATTGATCGAAGCCCCCTGGCCGGGAAACGTGCGCCAGCTCGCGAACGTCGTCGAACAGTGTGTCGTGCTCACCGACGCACCGCTGCTCGCCGAAGCGCTCGTGGCGCGCGCGCTGGCCCTCAGCGGCACCGCCGCGGCACCACCGGCGGGAATCGTCCCGCTTGCCCAAGCGCGAGCCCGCTTCGAGCGCGGCTATCTCGTCCAGTTGCTCAAGCTCACGGCTGGAAACGTGGCGCAGGCTGCGCGCCTCGCGGGCCGCAACCGCACCGAGTTCTATCGGCTGATCGAACGCCACGGGCTGCAGGGCGACCTGTTCAGGTGATGCGGCCGCGCGTTCGCTGTCGCCACGCAGCGACACCCGGCGCGAGGCGGATCCACCCTCTGAAGACCGTGCCGCCGACGGCCGCGACGCAGGCCACGATGTCGGGCAACAGCGACAGACGCCGAGCAACGCGAAACTCTAACCCATTGATTTTTCGGAACTTGCCCGCGGGGCACCGATGGGCACGGCGCTTGCTGAGCCTCTCACAGGGACTCTTCCCTGCTTCAACGGAGTTTCATGATGAGCAGCACCATCTACTACCGCATCGCGCTTGCCTCGGCCCTGGCCGCCGCCGCCTCGGTGTCGGCTTACGCGCAGGGCGCCCCCGCGGCGCCTGCGACGCCCGTGACGGTTGTTCAAGTCGCAGATGCCAACGAGGTCTTCGCGCGTCTGGACACGAACGGGGACGGCTTCATCGACAAGAAGGAGGCCGCCCAGCTGACGGGGCTGCCCGCGGTCTTCGACCGGGCAGACGCCAACAAGGACGGCAAGCTGGACAAGTCCGAGCTGGCCGCGGCGCTGTCCCTGATGTAAGCGTCGGGCCCCGGCACGGCCGCCCGCAGGCCCCGGGGCGCTGCGGCCGCCGTGCCCGATCACCGCGCGCCGCGCGCCGCGACACGCGTCGGCCGCCTCGCGCAAAGTCGGCGCCCCGGTCGGCGCCACCCGCCCCCCGGGCGGGTCAGAGGCCCAGGCTCTCTTCCACGCCCAGGTGCACGTTCATGGCTTGCACCGCCGCACCGCTCGCGCCCTTGCCGAGGTTGTCCAGACGGGCCACGACGACGGCCCGCGTCTCGTCGCCGAAGACGAAGATGTCGACCCGATTGGTGTCGTTGCAGGCCTGAACGTCGAAGAAACCATCTTCCAACGTCGCGGGGTCGCGCAGCGGCATGACCCGCACGAAGCGCTCGCCGGCGTAGCGCTGTGCGTACGCGCGCTGCAGCGCGTCGGTGCTGCTGCCCAGTGCCTGCAGCGACAACGGCACCGACACCGCCAGCCCCTTGTAGTAGTTGCCGACCACCGGCATGAGGATCGGCGGCGTCGCCAGCCCCGTGTGCGCCATCATCTCGGGCACGTGCTTGTGCGCCAGCGTCAGCCCGTACTGGCGCGGCGCGGCCAGCGCGGCAGGCAGCGGGCGCGCCTCGTACTGCTCGATCATCCTCTTGCCGCCGCCGGAATAGCCGGTGATCGACATCGCGCTCACCGCCGTCGCGGCCGGCACGATGCCGGCGTCGACCAGCGGGCGCAGCAGCAGGATGAACGACGAGGCGTGGCAGCCCGGATTGGCGATGCGTTTGCTGCGCCGGATCGCCTCGCGCTGCCCGGGCGCGAGTTCGGGCAGGCCGTAGACCCAGCCCGCCCGCGTGCGGTGCGCGGTGCTCGCGTCGATGACGCAGGTGCTCGGGTTGGTAACGAGCGCGATCGCCTCGCGCGCCGCCGCGTCGGGCAGGCACAGGAAAGCGACGTCGGCCGCGTTGAGCAGTCGCGCGCGCTCGGCCGGGTCCTTGCGGCGCCCGGGCTCGATGCGCAGCAGTTCCACGTCGCGCCGCTGCGCGAGGTATTCGTGGATGCGTAGGCCGGTCGTGCCTTCCTGACCGTCGACGTAAACGGCATGGCTCATCGCGTGGCTCCAGGCTGCAGCAGCACTGCCGATCGAGGATAAGCCATCGGCGCCAGACCGCGCTCGCGCACGTCGCTGCGCGCCGGCGCACGGCATCGAGGCGCGCGCGGACGACGCGCGTCGCTGACACACAATCGCGCCATGGCGACGAAGAAACCCAAGGGCCTGGGTCTGGGCCTGGAGGCGCTGCTCGGCCCGAAGGTGAGCGAGGCGCCGGCCGGCGGCGCACCGAGCGAACTGGCGCTGGCGCAACTGCAGCCCGGCAGGTACCAGCCGCGCACGCGCATGGACGAGGGCGCACTGTACGAACTCTCCGAGAGCATCCGCAGCCAGGGCGTGATGCAGCCGGTGCTGGTGCGCCCGCTCGCCGAAGGCCGCTACGAGATCATCGCCGGCGAGCGGCGCGTGCGTGCCGCGACCCTGGCCGGCCTTGAGCGCGTGCCGGTGCTCGTGAAGGAAGTCCCCGACGAGTCGGCCGCGGTGATGGCGCTCATCGAGAACATCCAGCGCGAGGACCTCAACCCGCTCGAGGAGGCGCAGGGCCTGCAGCGGCTCGTCGGCGAGTTCGGCCTCACGCACGAGCAGGCGGCGCAGGCCGTCGGGCGTTCGCGCAGCGCGGCCAGCAACCTGCTGCGGCTGCTCAAGCTGCCCGAGCCGGTGCGCCAGATGCTGATGGCCGGCGACATCGACATGGGCCATGCGCGCGCGCTGCTCGCGCTGCCGCCGGCGCAGCAGGCGACCACTGCGCAGCAGGTGGTGGCCAGGCAGTTGAGCGTGCGCGAGGCCGAGGCGCTGGTGGCGCGCCAACTGCGCGACGCGGCCGACCCGCCGCGCGCACGCCAGGAGCACGCGGCCGCCGCAAAGCCGCGCGATGTCGTGCGCCTGGAGGAGCGCCTGGCCGACGCCCTGGCGGCCGCGGTCGCGATCCGGCTGCGCAAGAAGACGGCACGCGGGCAGTCGGGCGAGATCGCGATCCGCTTCGATTCGATCGACGAACTGGACGGGCTGCTCGACCGGCTCGGCGCCGGCGAGCGCTGACGCGGCGTGCCGCGCGCGCTCGGGCCATCGCCCGCAGTGCGCATCCTGCGACGCCGCCTGCGCTGTCGGCGTGCGCGGCGGCCCGCGCGTTGTCGTCTGTGTGGCGAGAACGGCGCGCACGCGCGATGCCGGCGCACGCGGCGCGGCGCCGATCGCGGCAAGCTGCCGAATCGCCCTTGACGCGGAAATGGTGCCGCTTCGCGGCCGTTCTCGGGGAACACGGGCGCGCAGAATCGGTCATTCTGTAGACGCGTCGAAGCTGCGCGCCCACGAACGGCGGCGCCGCCGACCGGAAAGCTCTGATGGCGCCCGGGCCCGTGAAGCCGGGACGCCATCAGAACTTCCCAGCAGTGCATGCCCAGCGGGTCCTCCGTGCAGCGCGCCTGCTGGCCACCGGAGGCACGCATGGACGTGATCAGCCACTTTGCAGCGCGCTACGAGCGCACGCGCGAGGAGGAGCTCTCGCTCGAGGAGTACCTCGCCGAATGCAAGCGCAATCCGCTGGCCTACGCCACCGCGGCCGAGCGCATGCTCAAGGCCATCGGCGAACCCAGGTCGATCGACACGCGCAACGATCCGCGCCTGAGCCGGATCTTCGCGAACAAGGTCATCAAGGTCTACCCGGCCTTCGCCGAGTTCTACGGCATGGAAGACGCGATCGAGCAGGTCGTGTCGTACTTCCGTCATGCCGCGCAGGGGCTCGAGGAGAAGAAGCAGATCCTCTACCTGCTCGGCCCCGTGGGCGGCGGCAAGAGCTCGATCGCCGAACGCCTGAAGCAGCTGATGGAGCAGGTGCCCTTCTACGCACTGAAGGGCTCGCCGGTCAACGAGAGCCCGCTCGGCCTGTTCGACCCCGAGGAGGACGGCGCCATCCTCGAGGGCGAATACGGCATCCCGCGGCGCTACCTCACGCGCATCCTGAGCCCGTGGGCGGTCAAGCGGCTGGACGAGTTCGGCGGCGACATCCGGCGCTTTCGCGTCGTCAAGCGCCACCCGTCGATCCTCAAGCAGATCGCGATCAGCAAGACCGAGCCCGGCGACGAGAACAACCAGGACATCAGCTCGCTCACCGGCAAGGTCGACATCCGCAAGCTCGAGACGTACGCGCAGGACGACCCCGACGCCTACAGCTACTCGGGCGGCCTGTGCCTCGCGAACCAGGGCCTGCTCGAGTTCGTCGAGATGTTCAAGGCGCCGATCAAGGTGCTGCACCCGCTGCTCACCGCCACCCAGGAAGGCAACTTCAAGGGCACCGAGGGCTTCGGCGCGATCCCGTTCGACGGCATCGTGCTCGCGCACAGCAACGAGAGCGAGTGGAAGGCGTTTCGCAACAACAAGAACAACGAGGCCTTCCTCGACCGCATCTACATCGTCAAGGTGCCGTACTGCCTGCGCGTGAGCGGGGAGATCAAGATCTACGACAAGCTGATCCGCAACTCCAGCCTGGCCGAGGCCACCTGTGCGCCGGGCACGCTGAAGATGATGGCGCAGTTCGCCATCCTCACGCGCCTCAAGGAGCCCGAGAACTCGTCGCTGTACTCGAAGATGCTGGTCTACGACGGCGACAACCTCAAGGACACCGACCCGCGCGCCAAGAGCATCCAGGAGTACCGCGACTACGCCGGCGTCGACGAGGGCATGGCCGGCATCAGCACGCGCTTCGCCTACAAGATCCTGAGCAAGGTCTTCAACTTCGACAGCGCCGAGGTCGCCGCCAACCCGGTGCACCTGATGTACGTGCTCGAGCAGCAGATCGAGCGCGAGCAGTTCGCCAAGGAGATCGAGCAGAAGTACGTCGGCTTCGTCAAGGAGCTGCTGGCGCCGCGCTACGCCGAGTTCATCGGCAAGGAGATCCAGACCGCCTACCTCGAGAGCTACAGCGAGTACGGCCAGAACATCTTCGACCGCTACGTCACCTACGCCGACTACTGGATCCAGGACCACGAGTACCGCGACACCGACACCGG
>JAFECX010000074.1 GCA_018241895.1 Pseudomonadota bacterium | reverse complement strand
GACGGCCGGCGCCGCGGCAGTGGCCGCGGCCGGTGCCTCGGCGCCGACGACGCCGGCGCGCCCCTCGCGCCAGCGCGCGGCCTCGGCGGCCAGCATCGCGGCATGCTCGAACTCTTCGGCCGCCAGCTCGAGGTACAGACGCTGCTCGGCCGAGCCTTCGGCGAGCTGCGCCGAGCGCGCGTTGAAGAAGCCCAGCGCGCGCTGCTCGTGCGCGATGGCCAGCTGCAGCAGTTCTTCGGGGTTGCGCGGCGCGCGTTCGGCACCGACGAAGACCGCGGCCACCTCCATGCGCCACGCCGGCGAGGGGTCGGGCACCTCGACGTGGTAGCGCCGGGCGAGCGCTTCCATGTGCTCGCCTTCCATGATCGCCAGGCGCCCGAACAGGGCGCGCAGCGCCGCATCGTCGCACTCGACGGCGGCACGCTGGTAGAAGGCGCGCCCGCCGAGCTCGATCTCGAAGGCGGTGCGCACGGCGGCCAGGGCGGCGGCGTCCAGCGCCTCGGTGGCCTCGTCCTCGTACAGCTCGAGCTCGCCGGCGCACTGCGGGCAGCGGCCGTAGGGCAGCGCGAAGCCTTCGCTGCGCTTGCCGCACTGGAGGCAGCGCCAGCGCGTGGGCGCGCCGGCGCAGCAGATGTAGGGCTCCTCGGTGTCTTCGGGGAGCGGCCGGTGGCAGCGCGGGCAGAGCATGGGATGTCCTTCAGCCGGTGGCGGGTGCGCACAGCAGGCAGGGCAGCGGGCGGCTGGTGAGCTGGCAGCGGCGCACCGACGGTGCCGCCGTGCCGCGCCCGGGGTTCGCCTGCCTGCGTGGCGTCATGGCTCAGTGCGTCTTCGAGCGCAGGTCGCGCACGCGCACGGCCTTGCCCTCGGAACGGGGCAGCCGTCCCGGGCTCGTGACGACGACCTCGACGCTGACGCCGATCAGCGACTTGACGTGATGCCGCACGTCGTGGGCGAGCGCAGCGTAGCCGTCGGCGGCAATGTCGGGCCGGGCTTCGACCTCGATGCGCAGGTGGTCGAGCGCGCCCTCGCGCCCGAGCACGAGCTGATAGTGCGGCGCGATGCCCGGACGACCGACCAGCACCGCCTCGATCTGCGACGGGTAGACGTTGACGCCGCGCACGATCAGCATGTCGTCGTTGCGCCCGGCCACGCGCAGGATGCGCAGGTGCGTGCGCCCGCAGGCGCAGCGCGCACGCGTGAGTCGCGTGATGTCGTGCGTGCGGTAGCGCAGCATCGGCAGCGCGTCCTTGGTCAGCGTGGTGACGACGAGCTCGCCGCTTTCGCCCTCGGGCACCGCGCGGCCGGTGTCGGGGTCGATCAGTTCGAAGAGGAAGTGGTCCTCCCAGCCGTGCAGCCCGCTGCGGGCCTCGCACTCGCAGGCCACGCCCGGGCCCATGACCTCGGACAGGCCGTAGGTGTCGTAGGCGCGCAGGCCCAGCCGCTCCTCGATGCGCTCGCGCATCGCCTCGCTCCACGGCTCGGCGCCGAACACGCCCAGGCGCAGGCGGCTCGCACGCAGGTCCACACCCAGGCGCTCGGCCACCTCGGCGATCGCCAGCGCGTACGACGGCGTGGCGCACAGCACGCGCGCGCCGAAGTCCACGATCAGCGCCACCTGGCGCTCGGTGCCGCCGCCGGACATCGGCACCACCGGGCAGCCCAGGCGTTCGGCGCCGCCGTGCGTGCCCAGCCCGCCGGTGAACAGCCCGTAGCCGAAGGCGTTGTGCACGAGGTCGCCCGGGCGCACGCCGATCGCGTACAGCGTGCGTGCCATCAGATCCGACCAGCGGCCGAGGTCGTCCGCGGTGTAGCCGACCACGGTCGGGCGGCCGGTCGTGCCGGAAGAGGCGTGCAGGCGCGCGAGCTGCTCGACGGGACGCGCGAACAGGCCGAACGGATAGTGCTCGCGCAGGTCGTTCTTGGCCGACAAAGGCAGGCGCTCGAGGTCGTCGAGATGGCGCAGGGCGTCGGGGTGCAGGCCGGCCGCATCGAGCCGCGCGCGCTGCCAGGGGACGTTGTGCCACGCGTTGGCGAGCGTGGCGCGCAGGCGCCCGAGCTGCAGCGCGGCCAGCGCGTCGCGCGTGAGCGTCTCCTCGGGCGAATGGGTGGCGCGCGCCGTGAGGGCGGCGAAGCTCGAGGGCTCGGCGGGCGCGCCCATGGCGTTCGGACCGGCTAGCCGCGCCGCACGCCGCGCACCGGCAGGTGCGGCAGGGCGAAGCCCTGGTTGAACGCGGCGCGCGTGACGAGCGTGAACTTGAAGGCCCAGCCGCCGGCGATCGCGCTCGCTGCAGCCACCAGCGCCGCCAGCGCGGCCAGACTGCCGCCCAGCGCGCCCGCCGGCGTGAGCACGACGACCAGCAGCGCGACGAGCGCGAGCACGCTGCCGGTGACGAAGGCCGAGCCGGTGCGGTCGATCTGCTCGAGGGCGCGTCGCGGGGCACCCGCCAGGCGCTGCCGCCACGCCCGCCACAGCGCCCAGCGCGCGAGCAGCGCCGCGGCCAGCAGCAGCGCGGGCAGCCAGCCGGTGCTGCCGGCGGCCAGCGTCAGCCACAGCGCACCGCCTTCGGCCAGCCCGGTGGCGATGACGAGCGGCACGATGCGCGGCTCGCGCCAGGTCTGGATGCCCTTGGCCGTGCGCAGCATCTGGCCCTGGCAGTACACGAAGACGAGCGCGGCCAGGGCCGCCAGCACCTGGGCCCACGGCACGCCGAACCAGACCCCGGCCACGCCGGCGAAGACCACGATCGCGGCGATCGCCTCGCGGCTCATCCACGAGGTGCGCGGGTTGATGTAGACGTTGAGCGCGCGCAGCGGGCGGCCGATCTCCAGCGCTACCGACAGCAGGCCGGCGGCGACCAGTGCCGCGCCGACCAGGTAGGCCCAGCGCGGCCCGCCGGCCAGTGCCGTGAACACGATCAGGCCGCAGCCGCTGCCGCCGCTCATGAAGTTGACCGCCGCGCGCGCGTCCCAGTGCAGCTGCTGCCAGGGGTTGGGGCCGTAGCTCATCGCGTGCGCTCCTCGTCGTCGCGCTCGCCGGCCGGGGCGGCGGGGCGGTGGCCGGCGGCGCCCTGGTCGGCATCCCACAGGTAGTAGAAGCCCGGTCCGTTGCCCAGCTCCTCGTGCATGCGGAAGTGCTGGTTCTCGGCCAGCAGCTGCGAGACGTTGCTGTTCGGGTCCTCGATGTCGCCGAAGGCCAGCGCGTCGGCGATGCACGAGTTGACGCAGGCCGGCGTGGCCGCCGGATCGACGCCGGGCGTGAGCCCGTGCTCGAGGCCGTAGTCGATGCGCTCGACGCAGAACGTGCACTTGGTGGCCACCGCCAGGCGCGAGTCGTCCTGGCGCTTTTCCTCGTGCGCGCTCGCCTGGCCGTAGGCGAAGGTGGCGCGCTCGGTCTTGTAGCGCGCCTGATAGGGGCAGGCGACGGCGCAGTAGGCGCAGCCGATGCACAGGTCGTAGTCGATGGTGACGATGCCGTCGGCGCGCTTCTTGGTCGCCGTGGTCGGGCACACCGTCATGCACGAGGGCTCGTCGCAGTGCTGGCAGCCCACCGGCACGAACACGCGCTGCACGTTGGGGAAGGTGCCGAACTCCATGTCGAGCACGCGGCGCCACTGCACGCCCGGCGGCGTGGCGTTGGCGTGCTTGCAGGCCGCGGTGCAGGTCTGGCAGCCGACGCAGCGCCGCAGGTCGGCGATCATGGCCCAGCGCGTCATGGCTGCGCTCCTGCGCCCGTGCGCACCAGCCTGACGCGCACCAGGTCGGCGCCCGAGCCGGTGGCGTCGGTGAGCTCCATCGACATCGTGGCCAGCGAGTTCATGCTCGCCGAGCCGTCCTTCTTGAAGTCCTTGGCCAGCGGTGTCACCCAGTGGTCGAACTGGCCGATCAGCAGCAGCGTGTCGGGCCGGATGCCCTGGCGCAGCACGGCGTTGGCGCTGACCTTGCGCGCCGGCGTCGAGATCTCGACCTTGTCGCCTTCGGCGATGCCCATGCGCTCGGCGGTGCCGCTGTTGAGGATCACGCCGCGGTGGCCGGAGATGTTGTCGGCCACCTCGCGCATGAGCTGGATGCCGGCGTTGGCGCCCCAGGCGTACTGCATGCTGCGCGAGGTGATGAGCCAGAACGGGAACTCGCCGGCCTTGCCGCCGAGCGTGCCGACCTCGTTCTCGTACAGGCCCGGGAAATCCTTCCACGCCGGCAGCGCCTGGTACTCCTTCAACTGCGTGTCCCACCAGTGCATGTCGTTCTCGTGCAGGCGGCGCGCCAGCTCGGCGCCGATGCGCGCGAGCCGCTCCTGGTAGGGCAGCTCGAAGCGCAGGCCGCGCTTTTCCATCGTCGGCAGCAGGTACCACTCGCTCTGCGGGTACGGCTTGGTGGCGAGGCCGTGCTCCTTCCACCAGTCCAGGCCGTGCGCGTGCGCGCCGTCGCTGACCTCGGCGCTGGCCGAGCGGCAGATGTGGTCCCAGATCTCGTCGCGCGTGTAGCGCCGCTGCCCGCTCGTGTCGAGCGAGAAGTCGCCGAACGCGTGCTTGAGCGCGATGCCGCCGGCGCCCTTGTTGACCGCGATGTAGTACTTGTCGGCGATGCCGACGCGGTGCGCGAGCTCGGTCGAGACCTCGGTGAAGTCGCGCGCCTCGCCCAGCGGCTGCACCACCGGCTGGCGCAGCGCGAAGCCCTGGTGGTCCCAGAACGACTCCTGGTACTTGGTGCCGCCGACGCGCCACAGCTGCAGGCCCTCGAGGTCGGTGGCGTCGGGCAGCAGGATGTCGGCGAAGTGGTTGGTCTCGTCGTGCGTGTAGGCGAAGGCGACCATGAACGGGAAGCGCGCCATGCGCTCGCCCAGCGTCACCGTGTCCCAGAACGAGACGCCCGGATTCGTGCGGTACACGAACCAGACGTCGGGGAAGGTCACGCGCGGCAGCCCCTTGGGCGTCTGGTCGAGGAACATCCACGAGAAATGCGTCGGCCCCAACGCCTGGCTCCACGGCCCGTCGGCGGCCAGCGGCACCATCGTGCGGTAGGCGTTGCGGATGTTGGGCCGCGGCTTCCAGTGCTCCTTGTCGGTGGTGTTGAAGGGGTAGTGCATGAAGCCGTCGGGGCCCGGCTTGACGCTCTCGTGGCGCTGCGACATCGGGCGCGTCAGGCGGATCGTGGTGCCGATGGTGCCGCCGGGCACCTCGAGCGCGCCCACCAGCACCGCCATCAGCGTGCGCGCCCAGCAGCACTCGTAGCCGCCCCAGCCGTTGTTGACGGTCTTGCCCAGCGTCACCGCCACCGGGCGGTACGGCATCGTGATGCCGTCGACCAGCGTCGTCTGGCCGACGCAGGCGTGGTCGATGAACTCGTTGCCGATGCGTCGCATCGTGGCCGCCGGCACGTCGCACACGCGCTGCGCCCACTCGGGGCTGTACTGCTGCATGTGCTCGACGAGGCAGGTGAAGGCGGTGCGCCCCTCGAGCCGGCCGTCGGCCAGCACCTCGCCGTCGGGGCCGATCTCGATCGCGTCGACCTCGTAGCGCCCTTCCAGCGCTTCGGCGATGCCGGGCGCGTCGTGCACGCGCGCGCTGGCGCTCGCCGTGTCCCAGACCAGCGGCTGGCGGCTTTCGCGCTCGCGCAGGTAGTAGCCGTGCGCGCCGACCAGGTACGGCGACGAGGTGCGCTGCGTGAGGATGGGCAGGTCGAGCCGCGCGCGCGGCACCTCGTGCAGCAGCACGTGGATGAGCGCGAACAGGAACGCGGCGTCGGTCTTGGGCTTGATCGGCACCCACTCGGCCGAGCAGGCGCCGGTGATCGACAGGTGCGGCTCGACCTGCACGCGCTTCATGCCGCGCACGCGCGCCTTCGCGTGGCGCGCCACGCCGGTGACGCCGCCCGAGGCCTCGATGTTCGAGCCGCAGGAGATCAGGTAGTTGCAGCGCGGCGTGTCGGGCGTGACGATGAAGGCGCGGTGCCACAGCTCGCCGTACAGGTGCTCGGAGTGGTAGCACTTGACGCCCTGGCCCGAGCCGAAGCCCATGTCCACTGGGCCCCAGCCCGACAGGAAGGCCGGGAAGGTGCCCATGTACGACTGCGGCGTGCCGGCGCCGCCGAAGCTCGCCGCCACGCGCGGATAGCCCGACTCGTCGGTGAGGCCCTGGGCGCGCACGGCGAGCAGCCGCTCGGCGATGGTCTGCAGCGCCTCCTCCCAGGAGATCGCCTGCCAGCCCGGATCCTCGTCGCGCCCCTTCTTCGGGTTGGTGCGCTTCATCGGCGTGCGGATGCGGTGCGGGTTGTTCGTCTTCTGCACCAGCCCGTAGGCCTTCACGCAGACCTTGCCGCCTGCGGGGTGGATACCGGCGGCACCGAAGTTGGGCTCGACCTCGGTCGCCACGCCGTCCTCGACCTTGACCGTCAGCAGATCGGGGCCGGCGACGCACTGGTAGCAGTACGTCGGCACGCGCTTGACGCTGGCGGGGGCGGCAGCGGGACGGGTCATCGCGTGGATCCTCCGAACGGCTTGGTCAGGCGGTGGCGCCGACCTTGGCGGCCTTGCCGGCCAGGCGCTGCGCGCTCTTGGCGACGTCGACCACGAAGCGCGAGTGGCGCCCGCGCACGATCGGCTCGGCCGCGTCGCGGCCTTCGAGCTCGAACACCAGCGCGCGGCCGTTGACCTCGGCCAGGCGCACCGTGAGCTCGACCGACATGCCCAGCGGCGTGGCCGCGATGTGGTCCATCTCGACGCGCGTGCCGACCGAATCCTCGCCCGCGTCCAGGTGCGGCAGCACGAGGTTGCGGCACGCGACCTCGAGGTCGTACAGCAGCGCCGGCGTCGAGTACACGCGCGCCGACTCGCCGATGAAGTCGATCGTGCGCCCGGTATCGACCGTGAGCGGCATCTTGCCTTCGAGTCCGGGTTGCAGGGTGGGTTTCATCGCATCTCCTAGGCAATGGGGGTCCGGGTGGCGCGGCCGCGCTCACTGGCCGAGATAGGCCTGCTGCACCTGCGGATCGCGCAGCAAGGCGGCCGCGGCGCCTTCGCCGACGATGCGACCGGTCTCCAGGATGTAGCCGCGGTCGGCGATGGCCAGCGCCGCGCGCGCGTTCTGGTCGACGAGCAGGATCGTCGTGCCCTTGGCCTTGAGCGCGGCGACGTGGCCGAAGATCTCGCCGACCAGCAGCGGCGACAGGCCCATGCTCGGCTCGTCGAGCAGCAGCAGGCGCGGATCGGCCATCAGCGCGCGGCCGAGCGCGAGCATCTGCTGCTGGCCGCCCGACAGCGTGCCCGCCGGCTCGTTGCGCTTGGCGTGCAGCACCGGGAACATCGCCCACACGGTCTGCATCGTGTCGCGACGGCCGCGCGCGAAGGTGCCCATCAGCAGGTTGTCCTCGACGCTGAGCGGCCCGAACACCTGGCGTCCCTCGGGCACCTGGACGATGCCGCGCTGCACGCGCCGGCGCGGCCGCTCGCGGCCGATGTCGGCGCCCTCGAAGCGGACCTGGCCGCCGCTGGCCGGCTGCACGCCCGACAGCACCTTGAGCAGCGTCGTCTTGCCGGCGCCGTTGGCGCCGACGATGGCCACCAGCTCGCCCGTGTTCACGCGCAGCGACACGTCGGCCAGCGCGGGGATGCGCCCGTAGCGGCTGCCCAGGCCCTGCACCTCAAGCATGGCCGGCCTCGGCTGGCGCGGCGGCGGCGGGCAGGGCTTCGGCGCCCAGGTAGGCGTCGATGACGCGCGGGTCGCGCGCCACCTCGTCGGGCGCGCCCTCGGCCAGGCGGGCGCCGCGATCGAGGACCAGCACGCGGTCGGACACGCCCATCACCAGGCGCATGTTGTGCTCGACCAGCACCACGGTCGTGCCTTCGCGCGCGAGCTGGCGGATCAGCACGTCGATCTCGCCGGCCTCGGTCTGGTTGAGCCCTGCGGCCGGCTCGTCGAGCAGCAGCAGCTTGGGCTCGGTAGCCAGCGCGCGTGCGATCTCCAGCCGCTTGAGTGCGCCGTAGGGCATCGCGTCGGCGCGCGCGTCGATCCATGCGCCCAGCCCGACGCGCTGCATCAGTTCGATGGCGTGGCGGCGGCTGGCCGCTTCGGCGCGGCGCATCGGCGCCAGGCGCAGCACCGAGGGCACGAGCGCGGTGTTCTCGTGCAGATGACGGCCGGTCATCACGTTGTCCAGTGCGCTCATGTTGAAGAACACCTGCAGGTTCTGGAACGTGCGCCCGAGGCCGCAGGCGGCCCAGCGGTGCACCGGCAGTCCGGTGAGCTCGCGACCGGCCAGCTGCACGCGTCCCGCGTCGGCGCTGTAAATTCCGGTCAGCAGGTTGAGCAGCGTCGTCTTGCCCGCGCCGTTGGGGCCGATGATCGCGTGTACCGTCCCCTCGGCGACCTCGAACGACAGATCCTCGATGACGCGGATGCCGCCGAAGCGCTTGGCCAGATGGTCGACCTGCAGCAACGCCATCGCCGGCCTCAGCCGCGCCCGAACAGGCGCGCCAGCGTCGGCACGATGCCGCGCGGGAAGAACACCATCGTCGCCACCAGCACGGCGCCGAAGACCATCATCTCGTAGTCCTTCAGCGTGGTGAGGAACTGCGGCAGCATGGTCAGCACGGCGGCGCCGACCACGGCGCCCCAGATCGACGCCATGCCGCCGAAGACGACCATGATCACCAGCTCGACCGAGTGCAGGAACGACGACTTCGCCGGCGTGATGAAGCCCGCGTAGTGCGCCGTCAGCACACCGGCGATGGCCGCGATGACCGCCGACTGCACGAACACGCGCAGCTTCCAGCGCGCCGAGTCGATGCCCACCGTCTCGGCGGCGACCTCGGAGCCGTGCAGCGCGCGCAGTGCACGGCCGATCGGCGAGTCGATGAGGTTGAGCGCGTACCAGACGGTGAGCCACAGCGCGACGGCGATGATCGGGTACCAGGTCTTCTCGCCCGAGAGCGCCTGTCCGAAGACGACCAGCGCGGGCACCGGCATGCCGTCGGGGCCGCCGGTGAGACGGTCCTCGTTGGTCAGCACGATGGAGATGATGACGCCCAGGCCCAGCGTGGCCATCGCCAGGTAGTGGCCCTTCAGGCGCAGCGTCGGGCGGCCGATCAGCCAGGCCAGCACGCCGACGGCCGCCACCGACGTCAGCATCGCCAGCCACACCGGCCAGCCGTAGTTCGAGGCCAGGATCGCGCTGCCGTAGCCGCCCAGCGCGTAGAACCCCGCATGGCCGAGGCTGATCTGGCCGGCGTAGCCGATCAGCAGGTTCAGCCCGACGCAGACGATCGCATTGAGCGCGACGAGGATCGCGATCTCGTAGAAGTACGTGTTCGGCAGCGCAAAGGGCAGCGCCACGAGCACGAGCGCGAGCGCGGCCAGCGCGCCCACACGTGAGGTGAAGACGGAGGAGACCTTGGCGACGCCGGAGGCGGCGCCGCGATCAGACACGCTCTGTGCGACGGGCACCGACCAGCCCTCCGGGCATCAGGAACAGCACGGCCAGGATGACGACGAACGCCAGTGCATCCTTGTAGGCCGAGGAGATGACGCCGGCGCCGAAGCTCTCGAGCAGCCCCAGCAGCAGGCCGCCGGCGACCGCGCCGCCGAAGCTGCCCAGGCCGCCCAGCATCGCCGCGGCGAAGCCCTTGAGGCCGAGCATGACGCCGACGTCGTAGGCGGTGAAGGTGATGGGCGCCGTCAGCACGCCGCCGAGCGCACCCAGTGCGCCGGCCAGCGCGAAGCTGGTGCGCATCACGCCGCGTGTCGACACGCCCATCAGCTGCGCCGCCAGCGGGTTGACCGCCGCCGCGCGCATCGCCTTGCCGTACAGCGTGCGGTTGAAGAACCAGGCCAGCACGAGCACCGCGAGCGCGGTGCCGCCGAGCACCCACAGGCTCTGCGGCACGATGCTGGCGCCGCCGACCGTGATCGGCGTGCTGCCCGAGAACGAGGGCAGCGGGTGGATGCCCTTGTCCCACAGCACCTGTGCGGCGCCGCGCAGGAACAGGCTCACGCCGATCGTGATGATGATGAGCGTGACCACGTCGGCGCGCCCGCCGGCCTGCGCCGGCTCGAGCGCCAGGCGCTGCACCAGCAGGCCGACCAGCGCCGCGGCAGCGACGGCCAGCGGCACCGCGGCCCACAGCGGCAGGCCCATGCCGACCAGCGACACGGCGCTCATGCCGCCGGCCATCACGAACTCGCCCTGCGCGAAGTTGATGGCGTGGCTGGCGTTGTAGACGATCGAGAAACCGAGCGCGACGAGGGCATAGATGGCGCCGGCGGTCAAGCCGCCGGCGACGAACTGCAGCCATGCACCGCCCACGTCGCGCTCCGTTGCCTGCAGCGCCGGCTTACTTGACCAGCGTCCAGGTGCCGTTGCGGATCTCGAGCATGCGGAACGCGCTCAGATCCAGGCCCAGGTGGTCGGTGGGCGACATGTTGACGATGCCGCCGGTGCCGACGTAGCCCTTGGTGGCCTCGATCGCGTCGCGCACCTTGGCCTTGTCGGTGCTGCCGGCGGCCTTGACGGCGTTGACGTAGATCATCAGGCCGTCGTAGGCGTGGCCGCCGAAGGTCGAGACGTCGCTCTTGTACTTGGCCTCGTAATCGGCCCGGTACTTGGTGACGACGGGCTTTTGCGGATCGTTGGCGGGCAGCAGTTCGGAGACCAGCAGCGCGGCGGCGGGCAGGCGCACGCCCTCTGCGGCCTCGCCGGAGAGCTTGATGTACTCCTTGGAGGCCACGCCGTGCGACTGGTACAGCGGCTGCGTGAGGCCGACCTGGCGGTAGTTGCGCGTGACGATCGCCGGGCCCTGGCCGAAGCCCGGGTTCATCACCGCCTGGGCGCCGCTGCCCTTGATCTTGGTGAGTTGCGCGGTCATGTCGGTGTCGGCGGCGCCGTAGGTCTCGTCGGCGACGATCTGCATGTCGTACTTGGGCGCCACCTTGATGCATTCGGCGCGCATCGACTTGTCGAAGCCGCCGCTGCCCGAGATCAGCGCCACCTTGCCGAAGCCGCGCGCCTTCATGTCGACGTAGATCTTCTCGCATGCCATGCGGTCGGTGTGCGGCGTCTTGAAGACCCACTTCTTCACCGGCTCGATGATGACGACGGCGCCGGCGAGCGAGATGAACGGGATGCTGGCCTGTTCGGCCAGCGGCACCGCGGCCATCGTCTCGCCGGTGGACGAGCCGCCGATCAGCACGTCGACCTTGTCCTGCTCGATCAGGCGCTTGGTGAACGTGCGCGCCTTCTCGGCGTCGCCGGCGGAGTCGTAGGAAATGAGTTGCAGCTTGCGGCCGTTCACGCCGCCGGCCGCGTTGATCTGCTCGACCAGCATCTCGAGCGTCTTGTTCTCCGGGTCCCCGAGGAACGACGCGGGGCCGGTGATGGCGAGGAAGGCGCCGACGCGGATCGGCTCCTGCGCCTGTGCCTGCGCCTGCGTGGCGACGAGCGCCAGCGGCACGGCGAAGGCCTGCGCGAGACGGCGGACGATGCGGGCAAGTTTCATCGATCTCTCCAATGCGGGTTGAGGGCGTCACACCGGCCGTCTCACGCCTGCCGCACATCGCGTGTTCGGTGACACGGCGCGTGCATAGAATGGACCGATGCCTGCAAGATCATTCTGGTACTGCAGTGCCGATTTGGATTTGATCTGGATCGTCTTTTGACAGCCGATGGTGCAAGGGAAAACGAGCACGCAAAGCACGGGGGAGCAGGCGAGGCGTGACAAGCGCGCGCGCGGCGCCGAACGGCACCCGGCGGTGCCGGGTGCATTGCGCGTGCGTGCCGTGCGCCAGGCCGATCTGCCGCAGGTCATCGCGCTCGATGCGTCGGTCACCGGACTGCACAAGTCGGCGTACTGGCAGCGCGTGTACCGCCGCTACGGTGTCGGCGGGCAGGGCCTGCGCCACTTCCTCGTCGCCGTGGACGGCCGGCGCGTGGTCGGCTTCGTGATCGGCGAGGTGCGCGACTGGGAGTTCGGCTCGCCGCCGTGCGGCTGGGTGTTCGCCATCGACGTCGATCCCGAGGCGCGGCTGGCGGGCAGCGGCACGGCGCTGCTCGGGGCGGTGTGCGAGCGCTTCCGGCAGGTCGGCGTGACGATGCTGCGCACGATGATTTCGCGCGACAACCAGCTGTTGCTCTCGTTCTTCCGCAGCCAGGGCATGACCGCAGGGCGCCTGATCCCGCTGCAGATGGACATCGGCGGCGAGGCCCCCGGGCTCGGAGCGCCTGCGCCTTGAAGCTGCAGAAGAACACGCGGCTGGCGCTGTACAGCGTGCTCGAGTTCGCGGCGCGGCCCGACGAGCACGTGCCCGCGTCGGAGGTTGCACAAAGCTACGGCGAGTCGGTGCATCACCTGGCCAAGGTGCTGTCGGAGCTCGCGCGCGCGGGCATCGTCGAGGCGGTGCGCGGCGTCGGTGGCGGCTACCGCTTCGTCGCCAATCCGCGCCGCCTCACGCTGCTCGACGTGATCGAGCTGTTCGAGGATCCGAGCGGCGAGGCGCCGCGCGTCGGCGACGCGGTCAGCGCCGTCGACCGCGCGCTGGGCGAGGTCTGGGACGAGATCGACCAGAACACACGCGCCACGCTGGGCTCGATCACCGTGGCGACGCTGCTGCGCATGATCGAACGCGGTGGCAGGCCGTCGCCCGGCGGCTTGGAGCGGCAAGAGCGGCCGCCGCGGCAAGAGCCCCTCGCCGCCGGCACCGCGCGGGCGGTCGAGGGCGACTGAGCCCACGTCCGGACATCGGAGTCGGGATTCGAGGTCGGGATTCGCGCCGGCGACGTCCTGCACCGCGCTTGCAGTCGATGCCCGGCGACGCCGGCCCGGCGCGGCGTGCCGCTACCGGCTGCGCCGCGACGACATCGGCCAGCCCGGAAGATCGGGCAGGCCCGTCCACAGCGGGCCGATGGCGTCCAGCGTGTTCTTGAGCACGAGCCCGAGTTCGGTGTCGCCTTCCATCACCAGCGCACGGTCGAAGAAGAGGCGATCGGCGTCGTC
>JAFECX010000073.1 GCA_018241895.1 Pseudomonadota bacterium | reverse complement strand
CGCCCGGCCCGGCCGCTGGGCGCCGGACGCGGCCGACCCGGCAGGCGGCTGTGCGGCCGACGCGGCGCCAGCCGATGCGCGGCGCGTGCTGCTGCTGCACGCCACGCAGGCCGGTGCCCACGGCATCTGCAGCCGCATCGTCTGGAGCTGCCCCGACGCCACCGAGCCGCCGCAGCGGCGCGACATCGTCGTCACCGAGTACGGCGTGGCCGACCTGCGCGGGCAGAGCGACCGCGTGGTGGTCGAACGCCTCGTCGCCGTGGCCGACTCGCGCTTCCAGGACGAACTCGTGCAGCAGGCCCGGGCGCACGGCGTGCTGCCGGCCGATTACACGGTGCCCGAACGCCATCGCCACAACCTGCCGCAGGTGATCGAGCGCAGACTGCGCCCCTGGATGCAGGCCGGGCTGCTGCCGGCACGACCGTTCGGCAGCGATGCCCTCGAGGACGCGCCGTCAGCGCAGTGCGTGCCGCCGCCCGAGGCCGGGCATGGCGGCGCTGCGCTCGGCGGCGGCCGGCAGCGCGCGGCGCAGGCGGGCGCGGACGATGACGGCCCGCGGTGCCGGCCCGGCACGGCGGCAGGCGAGCGAAGCACGCCGGCCGTGCCTCGTCACGCCCTGCTGCCGGCGGGCGGCGGCGCCGTCATGCAGCTTGGTTAGCGACCGGCTCCAGGGCCCCGGGCCGCACGACCGTGACCGGCAGCGCGCTGGCCTTGAGCACGGCACGCGCCACCGGCCCGAGCCCGCTGGCGTCGAGCGAATCGCCGCGGCCGCGCGCGCCCATCACGATCGCGTCGCAGCCGTAGTTCTCGGCCAGGTCGACGATCATGTGCTCGGGGGTGCCCCCGGCCACCTCGCTCTCGTAGCTGGCGCCGGCGGCGTCGAGCAGCGCCTCGGCGTCACGCAGCAGATCGGCGCCCGCGTCGCGCCTGACCTCGGCGATGCGCTCGGCGTCGTGCGCGACCACGACCTCGTACAGCGACGGTGGCGGCTGCACGTTCACGAGCACGAAGCTCGAATCCGGATGGCCGCCGGCCAGCCGCAGCGCCCAGCGCACAGCCGCGAGTGCGTGCGGCGAGCCGTCGATCGGGACCAGGATCTTCAGCGCCTCGCTCATCGGACTCTCCTCGGCAGTTGCACCGGTGCGACGCACCATACCGGCCGCATGATGACAGTTTCCGGCACCCCGCGATCGGGCACGAGCAGCGGTGCGCGGCGCGGGCGGCACGGATCCCGATCGGCCGCGTGTAGAGTGCCCCCTTTCCGATTGTTCCCCTGCCCCCGCGATCCAGCCGACCGAGGAGACGTGTCATGAGCATCCGCCACATCGACGATCTGTTCGAGCCCGCCTCGGTCGCCGTGATCGGCGCCACGATGCGCCCGGGCAGCGTGGGTGCGACGGTGTGGCGCAACGTCAGGCATGGCCGCTACCAGGGACCGTGCTGGCCGGTCAACCGGCGTCAACGCGAGCTCGACGGCGACAAGGCCTATGCCAGCGTGGCCGAACTGCCGGCCGCACCCGCGCTGGCCGTGATCTGCACGCCGGCCGACACCGTGCCCGGCCTGATCGCCGAGCTCGGGGCCAAGGGCACGCGCGCCGCGGTCGTGATCACGGCCGGCTTCACGTCCGAGCAGAAGCAGGCCATGCTCGATGCGGCGCGGCCGTACGTGCTGCGCGTGCTCGGCCCCAACGGCATCGGGCTGCTGTCGCCGCCGGTCGGACTCAACGCCAGCTTCGCGCACGCCGACATCGGCGAGGGCGGGCTGGCCTTCGTGTCGCAGAGCGGTGCCCTGGTCGGCGCGATGCTGGACTGGGCGCGCGGACGCGGCATCGGCTTTTCACGTTTCGTCTCGCTGGGCGATCGCGCCGACGTCGACTTCGGCGACATGCTCGACTGGCTGGCCAGCGACTCGAAGACGCGCGCGATCCTGATGTATGCCGAGTCGCTGTCGGCGCCGCGCAAGTTCATGAGCGCGGCGCGCTCGGCAGCACGCAACAAGCCGGTGCTGCTGGTCAAGGCCGGCCGCTCGTCGGCCGGCCAGCGCGCCGCCGCGTCGCACACCGGGGCGCTGGCGGGCAGCGACCTCGTGATCGACGCCGCAGTGCGCCGCGCCGGCCTGCTGCGCGTGGACACGCTGCAGGACCTGTTCGTCGCCGCCGAGACGCTCGCCTACTTCCGCGGCCCTGCGCGCGGCACCGATCTCGAGGCGCTGTCGCGCGTGACGCTGCTGACCAACGGCGGCGGCGCCGGCGTGCTTGCCGCCGACGCCGCCGCAGCGCTCGGAGTCGAGCTCGCGGTCCTCGCACCCTCCACCATCGAGACGCTGTCGGCCGGGCTGCCGTTCAACTGGTCGCGCGCGAACCCGGTCGACATCATCGGCGACGCCCCGGTCGACCGCTACGTGCACACGCTCGAGACCCTGCTGAGCGCGCCGGAGGCCGGCTCGGTGCTGTTCATGCACGCGCCGACAGCCATCGTGCCGGCGACGGACATCGCGCGCGCGATCGTGCCGGTGGCGCGTTCGCACCCGGGCCGGCTGGTGAGTTGCTGGCTCGGCGACGGCGCCGTGGCCGAGGCGCGCAAGCTCTTCCACGACGACGGCATCCCGACCTACGAGACCCCGGAGCAGGCGGTGCATGCGCTGGCCATGCTCGGCAACTACCACCGCCACCAGCAGATGCTGCTCGAGGCGCCGCCGGCGCGCGGCGAGCCGGGCGGCACGGCGCCGACGCTGGACGCGGCCGCCGTGCGCAAGATCATCGACGACGCGCTCGCCGCCGCGCCCGAACCCGACACCGCGCAGGGCAGCGCCGCCGACAAGAGCGTCATGCTCACCGAGCCCGAAGCGAAGGCGCTGCTCGCCGCCTGCGGCATCCCGGTCGTGCCCACGCGCGTGGTCAGCGCGCGGCCCGAAGCCGCCGCCGCCGCCGCCTCGGCACTGGGCTTTCCGGTCGTGATCAAGATCCTGTCGCCGCAGATCACGCACAAGACCGACGTCGGCGGCGTGGCGCTCGACCTCGAGAGCCCCGCCGACGTGAGCGCCGCCGCGTCGGCGATGCTGGCGCGCGTCGCCAGGCAGCGGCCCGACGCCGTGATCGAGGGTTTCACGCTGCAGCCGATGGTGCGTCGTCCGCAGGCGATCGAGCTCATCGCCGGCACGCACGTCGACTCGCTGTTCGGCCCGGTGCTGCTGTTCGGTGCCGGCGGCACCCGCGTCGAGGTCGTGGCCGACCGCGCGATCGCGCTGCCGCCGCTCAACGAGCCGCTGGCGCGCGCGCTGGTCGCACGCACCCACGTCGCCAGGCTGCTGGCTGGCTGGCGCGACGTGCCGCCGGCCGACATGGTCGGGGTGTGCAGCGTGCTGATCGCGCTGGCCCAGCTGCTGGCCGAGGAGGCGCGCATCGCCGAGATCGACATCAACCCGCTGCTGGCCGACGCGCAGGGCGTGATCGCACTCGACGCGCGCGTGCGCGTGAGCACCGCCGCACCCGGCGGCGCCGAACGCTTCGCGATCCGGCCCTACCCGGCCGAACTGGTCGAGTCGTTCGTCTGGTCCACCGACGAGGGCACGCGCACCGTGACGATGCGACCGATCCGCCCCGAGGACGGCGCCCAGCACCTGGCCTTCCTCGAACGGCTCGAACCCGAGGACATCCGCATGCGCGTGTTCTATTCGCGCCGCACCATCGAACCGAGCGAACTCGCACGTCTGGCGCAGATCGACTACGAACGCGAGATGGCCTTCATCGCCACCGCCGCGCGCGGCGACGGCCAGGGCGAGGAGACGCTGGGCGTGGTGCGCGTGCAGACCGATCCGAGCAACATCGAGGCCGAGTTCGGCATCCTCGTGCGCAGCGACCTGAAGGGCAGCGGCCTGGGCCATCGGCTGCTTGCCAAGATGATCGACTACCTGCGCAAGCGCGGCACCGAGCGTCTGGTGGCCACCGTGCTGCGCGAGAACCAGCGCATGTTCGAGCTCGCGAAGTCGCTCGGCATGGAGCCGTCGGCCGAACAGCCCGACACCGATACGGTGCGCCTCGAGATGGCGCTGCGCTGAGCCGGCGCCGCCGGGGGCGACGTCGGGACGGCCCGGACCCGGACCCGGGCCCGGGCCCGGGCCCGGGCGCGGGCGCGGGCGCGGGCGCGACCGCACTGCACGAGTTCGGCGAGGCGGTCCGGGCGCGTCTTCGACATCGACCTGCAGCGCTGCGCGCGCTGCAGTGCCGGCGAGCCGAAGATCATCGCGGCCATCCTCGAGCGGCCGGTGATCGCGAAGATCCTCGGCCCGCCGGCACGGCATCCGCAGCCGCTGCCCGCGGGCCGGGCGCGCGAGCCGGGGCAAGGCGTCGTGTTGCGCGCAGATCGCGGGCCATCGCAGACGCATCGCCACCGGGCCGCACTGTCAATGCGCCGCCGGGGTGGCGCTGCGCGCCGTGTCAGTGCAACGCGGGCGATTCGACGGTCGAACCCGATGTCGTGGCCGACGGCGGGGATTGGGTCCGTGCTCGCCGCGATCGGCGGACGCACGGGCGCACGTCCGGCCACGACGCGCGTGCAGGCTGCGGCGGCCGGCGCGCGACGGCGTCCACGACCAGCGCGACCGCATCGGGCAGCCCGGCCCAAAGCCCCCTGGCTTCGGTCGGCCACGCGCCGCCCCGGCACAGCCGCATGCGGAAGATGGAACAAGATGGCGCCCGGCTGTTCGGTACATTGGTCGGACGATGGCCGGCGGCGTTGTGCGCGCGACGCGGCGTGGCTCGCTGCAGGTCGTCGAACGATCGTCGGGCGGCATCGCGGTGCGGACGTGCCGTCGCCGCGCCTGCCGTGCCCGGCCCGTTTCCACGATCCACATTCATGAAGGGTGTAGCCATGACAAGAAGGACTCTCGCGCGCACGCTGCTGGCAGCGACGCTCGCCAGCGGGCTGGCGGGCGCGGCCAACGCGGCCGACATCAAGATCGGCATCGCCGAGGCGCTCACCGGAGGCGCGGCGCAGTACGGCATCTCGATCCGCCGCGGCTTCGAGCTGGCGGCCGGCGAGATCAACGCCGCCGGCGGCGTGGGCGGCAACAAGCTGGCGCTCGTCGTCGAGGACGAGCAGGGCAAGAAGGAAGAGGCGATCAACGTCTTCAAGAAGCTGATCTTCCAGGACAAGGTGCTGATGGTGTTCGGCCCGACGCTGTCCAATTCGGCGCAGGCCGCCGACCCGGTGGCGCAGGCGGCCAAGACGGTGGCCTTCGGCACCTCGAACACCGCCGACGGCATCACCTCGATCGGCGACTACGTGTTCCGCAACTCGGTCACCGAGGCCGACGTGCTGCCCGAGACGCTGCGCGTGGCCGTCAAGCACGCCGGCATCAAGAAGGTGGCGGTGATGTACGGCAACGACGACGTCTTCACCAAGAGCGGCTACGACAACTTCAAGAAGGCGCTCGAGGACGCCAACATCGCGGTCACCACGACCGAGACGTTCGCCAAGGGCGACGTCGACTTCAAGGCCCAGCTCACCAAGATCAAGGCCACCAACCCGGACGCCATCGTGCTGTCGGCGCTGCTCGCCGAGGGTGCGCCGATCATGGTGCAGGCGCGCCAGCTCGGCATCACGGTGCCCTTCATCGGCGGCAACGGCATGAACTCGGTCAAGGTGTTCGACCTGGCCAAGGGGGCCTCGGACGGCCTGTACGTCGGCAGCCCCTGGTCGGCGAGCAACGACAGCGCCGAGAACACCGCCTTCATGAAGGCTTTCCAGGCCAAGTTCGCAACCGCACCGGACCAGTTCGCGGCGCAGTCCTACGATGCCATGCACATCCTCGTGCAGGCGCTCGGGAAGATCAAGCTCGGCGGCGACCTCGCGGCCGAGCGCCAGGCCTTGCGCGACGCGCTGCCGGCGGTCAAGTGGACCGGCGCCACCGGCGCCTTCCAGTTCCGCCGCGCCGCCGACAAGGCCGGCAAGCCCGCCGGCTATGATGCGCAGCAGACTGCGATCGTGAGCGTGACCAAGGGCGGCAAGTTCGTGATCGAGAAGTAGCCGCGGGCGCGCGCGCCGGCGCGCCTCTCGCCGCGGGGGCCGGCCGCCGCGCGCACGGCGATCGCCAATGGCGGCGG
>JAFECX010000072.1 GCA_018241895.1 Pseudomonadota bacterium | reverse complement strand
CGCCGCGTCGGCCTCGGGCGTCGGCGGCGCCGGGTCGTCACGCGCGGTGGCTGCGGCCCGAGCGGGCGACGTCATGCGGCGAGCGGGCGCCTGCGCCTGCGCCGGCACCGCAGTCGTCGGCGCGGCCGACGCCGCCGCGGCGGCAGCGTCTGCCGACGCTGCAGAAGGGGCCGAAGCGGAAGCAGCGGCGGAATCGGCCGAAGGGGCCGAATCGGCCGAAGGGGCCGAAGGGGCCGAACCGGCCGAACCGGCCGAACCGCCCGACGGGGCCGTTCCGATCTCCGATGCCACGACCCTGCCCACGACCTTCGCGGGCGCTCGGGGCGCAGCGGCCGTGACGGCCATTGCGCCCGGACTCTGCAGCTCGGCGAACCACGGCAGCAAGGCTGCCGCTGCCAGCACGAGCGCCGCGACGACCGTGCCCGCAGCGCGTCGCGAGCGGCTCCACAGGCGCGGTCCGATGGCCCGCGCTGATGCCCCGGGCGCGAGCAGCACGCGCACACGCCGCGTGCCGCGTTCGACGGCGGCGGTGGGCAGCCACAGCGTCGCCGCGACGCCGTGACCGGTGCGCTTCAGGTCGATGTCCACCTCGCGCACCGGCAGGCCGTCGGACGGCGCGTCCGGCTGAGCGTGCGCGAGCGCGAAGCGCGCCACGCGCGCCGTTGCGAGCGGCGCGATGAAGTCCTCGGTGAACGCCGCGGTCCAGCCGCGCCGCGCTGGGCTCGCGGGCAGGCCATCGAGCGGGCCATCGGCGGCGCTGTCGGCCGTGCGATCGGCTCCCCTGTCGGCCGTGCCACCCGCCGGCGCACGGAACGGCAGCGCCACCCAGCCCACCGCATGCACGTGCTCAGGCCCGATGCGCTCGGCCAGCGGGTGGCGGTTGTGCCAGGCCACCACGCGTGCAGCCAGGTCCTGCGTGCGCTCGTCTCCCACGATGCGCTCATTGTTCCCGGCGCGCCTCGCCGCCCAGCCCGCGAAATGGCCCGCCGATCGCAGCTTGATCCGCCGGCGCGCGCGCGCGCCGGGCGGCGCGTGTGCCGTGCCGCGCGGGCCGCGCCGGCGGCTCGGAGGCGGCTCGGAGGCGGCTCGCAGGTGGCTCGCAGGTGGCCCGGAGGTCGCGCAGCCCGCTCAAGCCGCCGGCACGATGGTGCCGCTGACTGCGCCCAGCCCGATGCGGGTCGCGCCCGGGGCTTCGCACCAGGCCTGCATCACGACCGTGTCGCCGTCCTCGAGGAAGGTGCGCCTCTCGCCCGTCGGCAGCGTGATCGACTCGCGGCCGCCGCGCGTGAGCTCGAGCAGGCTGCCGCCCTGGCCGGCACCCGGCCCCGACAGCGTGCCGGTGCCCAGCAGGTCGCCGACATTCAGGTTGCAGCCGTTGCTGGTGTGGTGCGCGACGAACTGCGCCGCCGTCCAGTAGGCGTCGAGCGCGTTGCTGTGCGACAGGCGCACCGGTGCGAGGTCGGCTGCGCGCATGCGCTCGCTCTGCAGCCACACCTCGAGCCGGATGTCGAGCGCGCCGTGCTCGCGGTTGAAGGGGCAGTCGAGGTAGGGCAGCGGCGGCGGATCGCCCTCGGCACGCCGTTGCGGCCGGCGAAACGGCGCCAGCGCCTCGAAGGTCACGATCCACGGCGACACCGAGGTCGCGAAACTCTTGGCCAGGAAGGGCCCCAGCGGCTGGTACTCCCAGGCCTGGATGTCGCGCGCCGACCAGTCGTTGAGCGGCGTGATGCCGAACAGCACGTCCTCGGCCGCCTCGATGCCCACCGGCTGGCCGAGCGCGTTGCCGGCGCCGATCCATACGCCCAGCTCGAGCTCGTAATCCAGGCGCCGCGTCGGACCGAAGAGGGGCACCTCGCCGTCGCCCTTGATCTGGCCCATGGGCCGCCTCACCGGGCCGCCTTCGACGATCACCGACGAGGCGCGGCCGTGATAGCCGATCGGCACCCAGCGGTAGTTGGGCAGCAGCGCGTTGTCGGGGCGAAAGAGGCTGCCGACGCTGCGTGCGTGGTGGATGCCGGCGTAGAAATCCGTGTAGTCGCCGATGCGGCAGGGCAGCGTGAACTCGGCCTCGGCCAGCGGCACGAGGCACAGTTCGAGGAACGGCCCCTGCACACTGTCGGCCGCGAGGGCCGTCGACAGCACCGAGCGCGCCGCGCGCCAGGCCGGGCGGCCGAGCGCCATGAAGGCCATCAGGTTGCCCCGTGCCAGCGGGGCGAGCAGCTCTTCGACCCCGTCGCCCCAGGGCGCATGGTGTGCCGCCGCGGCGAGGTCGAGAATCTGGTCGCCGATGGCCACGCCGACGCGCCAGTGCTCCTCGCTGCCGGCCGGGCGAAAGCGCGCGTACGGCAGGTTCTGGATCGGCGTCGGGCAGCCCGGCGCGTTGGCGCTTTCGACCCAGCTGCGCAGGTCGGGATCGTGCGTGGCATCGGTGAGCATCGCAGCGCGCCTCCCCCGGGGTTCTTCGATGCCGGCAGCGGCCCTGATGCGCGGGCCGCGCCGCCGGCCGCAGCATAAATCCGTTCGCGCGTGCCGCTGCGCCTGTGGCCTGGGGATGGCGCGGCGGCGCGCCTGATGCAAGAGGAGCCGGGGCGGGCACGAATCGCTGGCGCCAGGCTCCGGGGTCGACGCGCGCCGCGCCGCGGTTCATGGCGCGCCCGGCGCCGCCGCGACGCCGGCGCGCGCCACGCCGATCGCCTCGCGCAGGATGCCCAGATCGCCGACGTGATTGGCCAGCAGCAGAATCAGGCGCGCGTTCATCAGCTCGCTCTGCTCGTCGCTCAGGTCGCGGTGGCCCTCGATCAGCATCTCGTAGAAGTCGTCGCCGGGGGTGTACGCGTGGCGATAGTGCCGGCCCGGGATGCCGAAGTTGGGCTGCGTGTTCAGGTGCGTCATGCGCGGCCTTCCTGCGCCGTGGCGCGTGCGAGCGCGGCGCGCACCCGCCGCAGATCGAGATGGCGCCAGCGTGCGGCGACGATCTGATCGGGCCGCAGCAGATAGGCGGTGCCGGGGCCGGCGTCGTAGCGCCTGGCGGCCGTCCCGCTCGGGTCGACCAGCAGCGTGCGCACCGGGATCGGGTCGATGGCCAGCGCGTCGATCGCCGCCGCCTCGGGCGCGCTGGGCCGGCGGCGAAACAGCAGCAGCACGAAGCCGGCGCCGTCCTCGGCGAGCTTGTGCAGCAGCCACTCCTGGGGTGGCTCGTCGTCGCCCGGGGCGTCGTGCCGCGGTGCGTCGGGCCAGGGGGCATCGTCGGCCGGAGCGCCGGGCGCCATCCAGCCTTCGAACTCGTCGCCGTCGGGCGTCGACAGCGGCGAGGCCGCATGCTCGGTCGGCACCGACAGGCGGCCCGAGTTCACGAGCGCACGTGCGAACGGGTGCTCGGCCGCCAGCCCCAGCGCGGCACGCCGGAACGTCTTCGCGGCGCGGCTCTTGGGCGTCATGAAGTCGGTCGCGCGCGTCGAGTTCAGGATGTTCTCGTCGGCCGCCTCGCCGCGCTCGACGTCGTAGCTGTCGAGCAGCCGCTCGGGGGCGCGAGCCTGCATCACGAGCGCGAGCTTCCACATGAGGTTGTCCGCGTCCTGCACGCCCGAGTTGGCGCCGCGCGCGCCGAACGGGCTGACCTGGTGCGCCGCATCGCCGACGAAGAAGATGCGCCCGTGGCGCAGCCGCTTCATGCGCCGGCAGCGGAAGGTGTACACGCTCACCCATTCGAGCTCGAACTCGACGTGCCGGTAGCCCTGCTGGTCGAGCATCGCGCGGATGCGGGGCACGACGCGCGCGGGCTGCTTCTC
Organism: Pseudomonadota bacterium; assembly: GCA_018241895.1. Classification (GTDB taxonomy): domain Bacteria; phylum Pseudomonadota; class Gammaproteobacteria; order Burkholderiales; family Burkholderiaceae_C; genus Rubrivivax. The sequence goes on along the minus strand of JAFECX010000072.1, from coordinate 42,928 downwards.
GGCCTCGGGGTCGGCGTCCCAGCCGAGCTGCATGTCGATGCGCCACACGTTGTCGGCCTCGCGGTGCAGCAGCACGCTCTGGCCGCTGTGGAACGGCGGGTCGAACCAGAACCAGCGCTCGGTGTGCTCGAGCGGGAACAGCTCGCGGCTCATCACCACGTCGGCGATCAGGAAGCGATCCTGGAAGACCTTGCCCTGCATCTGCAGGCCGAGCAGGTGGCGCAGCGGGCTGTGCGCGCCGTCGGCGGCGATCAGCCAGTCGGCCTCGAGCCGGTAGCGGCCGTCGGGCGTCTGGACCTCGAGCGTGACGCCGTCGGGGCCGGGCGCGACGCCGACCACCTTGTGCCGCCAGCGCAGCTCGATGCCGGGCAGCTGCAGTGCGCGCTCGACCAGGTACTGCTCGAGCCAGTACTGCTGCAGGTTGACCATGCCGGGGCGACGGTGGCCGCGCTCGGGCTGCAGGTTGAAGGCGAAGACCTCGCGCTCGCCGTGGTAGGTGCGACCGATGTTCCAGGTCACGCCCTTGGCGACGATGGCCTCGCCGCAGCCCAGGCGGTCGAAGATCTCGAGCGCGCGCTTGGCGTAGCACAGGCCGCGCGAGCCGACGCTCACCGTGTCGTCGTCGTCGAGCAGCACCACGGGCAGGCCGCGCAGCGCGCCGTCGATCGCCGCCGTCAGCCCGACGGGCCCGGCACCCACCACCACCAGCGGCACGCGGCGCACGCGCGTGCTGCCCAGTTCGCCCGGCCGGCGATACCCGTATTTCGGGTAGGTGTAGGTGGAGAACACCGTCAGCCTTCGAGCGCCTTCCACATCTCGCGGTCGCGCTCGGCGCTCCAGATGCGCGGCTCGGGGTGCCGCGTCGCTTCGTCGTAGGCGCGCGTGACGTCGAACGGCATGCAGTGGTCGAAGATCACCCAGTGGCCGTACTTCGGGCGCAGGGCGTCGACGGTGCTGCGGTACACGCTCCTGAGGTCGCGCCCGAGCGCGACGCCGGCCTTGACGACGGCGTACACGTCGGCGACGAAGTCGCGCGTGCCCTGCAGCGCGGCCGCGACCTGCGCCTCGTCCCCGAGCGCGGCACCGCGCCCGGGAACGAGCTTGGCCGGCCCGAGCGCGGCGATGCGCTCCAGCGTGGCGGGCCAGTCGCCGAAGTAGGCGTCGCCCGCGTACGGCGTGGCGCCGTACTCGACCAGGTCGCCGCTGAAGAGGATGCGCTCGGCCGGCAGCCAGACCACCGTGTCGCCCTTGGTGTGGCCGCGGCCGAGCTGCAGGATCTGCACCTCGAGCTTGCCGAGCCACAGCGTCAGGCGGCCGCCGAAGGTGATCGTCGGCCAGGTCAGGCCCGGCGGCACGCTCTCGACGGCGCGGAACAGCCGCGGAAAGCGCCCGATCTCGCTCGCCTTGTCCTGCTCGCCGCGCTCGCGGATGAGCGCCAGCGTGTCCTCGCTGGCGATGATGTGCTCGGCGCCGTAGGCGCTCGCGCCGAGCACGCGCACCGCGTGGTAGTGGCTGAGCACGACGTAGCGGATCGGCTTATCGGTCACCGCGCGGATGCGGCCGATGACGTCCTGCGCCATCACCGGCGTGGCCTGCGTGTCGATCACCATCACCGCGTCGTCGCCGATCACCACGCCCGTGTTCGGGTCGCCTTCGGCGGTGTAGGCCCAGGCGTGCTCGGACAGCTTCGTGAAGCTGACCTGCTTTTCCTCCAGGTCGGCCTGGCTGGCGAAGGCCTTCGCGGGTGCAGCAGCGGAAGAAGTCGCGGGTGCGGTCATGGCGGCGGACTCCTGGCGCGAACGGGGACGCGGCCCATCTTAGTCACGCCGCCCCGAAAGCGCTGCAGCCCAGGTGCTGCGCCGCTCGCCGCGCCGGCCGGTGCCGGCCGCGCTACGCCTGTTTGATGGCCTCGATCTCGATCAGGAGCTTCACGCTGTCCGGGATCCCGATCTCCAGGCCCCACGTCATGCCCCACTGGCTGCGCAGGATCGTGGCCTCGAAGTCGCCGCCGCACACGTCCTGGTTCAGGTGCGCGGAGTGGTAGCAGTTGAAGCTGGTGCTGCGCAGCGTCACCGGGTGCGTGCGGCCGAGCAGCGTCAGTTCACCGTCGAGCGCGGCCAGCTTGTCGCCCTCGTAGCGAAAACCCGTGCCGACGAAGCGCGCTTGCGGATGGTGCTCGGCGTCGAAGAAGGCGTCGCTGCGCAGGTGCGCGTCGAACTTGGGCGTGCCGGTGCTGATCGAACCGGTGTCGATCGTGACGTCGGCGCGCCCCCGGTGCGTGGCCGCATCCAGTTCGATGCTGCCCTGCACTTCGTCGAAGCGCCCGCGCACGGTCGAGGTCAGCGCGTGCTTCACTTCGAACGTGACGAAGGTGTGGCCCGGATCGGTCTGGTAGCGCTCGAGACTCATGGTCGTCCCCTGTCTGGGTTGGGGAGCACATTCTCGGCTCGCCCCGTGTCTGCGTTCGCATGAGTGGGAAGCAGGCCGGGCACGCAGCAAGCCCGGGCCGCCGACGGCGCGACAATGCCCGCCGCCGCACGCGCGGGCACCGGGCACGCCGTCGTGGCGGGGGAGGGCGCCATGGATCGCACGACACAGGACCTCGCGACGCGCCTGCACGACGCGCTGGCCTTGCAGCGCGAGGCGCAGCGCCGCCACCCGATGCCCACGCTGCGCGAGCGCAAGGCCGACCTGCGCGCCCTGAAGCGCTTCGTGCGCGAGCACACCGACGCCCTGTGCGACGCGATCAGCGCCGACTACGGCCACCGCTCGCGCCACGAGACGCTGCTGGCCGAGATCCTGCCCGTGGTGGACGGCATCGACAGCACGCTGCGCCAGCTGGCCGGGTGGATGAGGCCGCAACGGCGCAGCGTCGACCGCATCATGTTCGGCCTCGCCAGCAACCGCGTCGTGCCGCAGCCGCTGGGCGTGGTCGGCGTCATCGTGCCGTGGAACTTCCCGCTCAACCTCGCGCTGCTGCCGCTCACGGCCATCTTCGCCGCCGGCAACCGCGCGCTGGTCAAGATGAGCGAGAACTCGCGCCACCTCGCGCGCCTGCTCGTCGAGCGCATGCCGGCGTACTTCCCGCCCGACAAGCTCCGGTTCTTCGACGAGACGGGCGGCGTCGGCGTCGAGTTCTCCAAGCTGGCGTTCGACCACCTGCTGTTCACCGGCTCGGGCGCCACCGGGCGCCAGGTGATGGCGGCGGCCGCGGCCAACCTGTGCCCGGTCACGCTCGAGCTCGGCGGCAAGGCGCCGGCCGTGGTGTGCGACGACTTCCCGCTCGCCACCGCCGCCGAGCGCATCCTCTTCGTCAAGCTGCTCAACGCCGGCCAGATCTGCACCACGGTCGACCACGTCTACGTGCCGCGCCGCCGGGTGGGTGCCTTCGTCGAACACGCGCGGGCCATCGTGCCGCGGCGCTACCCGCGGCTGCAAAGCCCCGACTACACGTCGATCGTCGATGCGCGCTCGTTCGAGCGCCTCGTGGCCGCGCTCGACGACGCGCGCGAGCGCGGCGCGCAGGTCATCAACCTGCTCGCCGGGCCGCCCTGGGATGCGGCCACGCGCAAGATCTCGCCGCACCTCGTGCTCGACGCGCCCGCCGCGAGCGCGCTGATGCAGCGCGAGATCTTCGGCCCCATCCTGCCGGTGCTGGCGTACGACACGCTCGACGAGGTCGTCGAGCGCATCAACGCCGGCGCGCGGCCGCTGGCGCTGTACCCGTTCAGCCACGACGCCCGGCGCATCGAACTGCTGCTCGAGCGCGTGATGTCGGGCGGCGTGTCCATCAACGACGCGCTGTTTCACGTCGGCCAGCACGACCTGCCGTTCGGCGGCATCGGCGAGTCGGGCATGGGGCACTATCACGGCCGCGAGGGCTTCCAGACCTTCTCCAAGCTGCGCCCGGTCTTCCACCAGTCGCGCTGGGCGACGACGCGGCTGCTGTACCCGCCGTACGGCAAGGTGGCCGAGCGGCTGCTGGCGTTCCTCATGCGCTGAGGCGCCGGACGCTGAACGCCGGGCTGCGGCCCGGCGCGCCCGCCGTGGCGTTGCCGCCGCCGGGCGCTCGTGTGCGCCGGGCCAGCGGTGCGCTGCAAGTGACTACGGTGCCGTTGCAGGCGATTGCGGACGGCTGCGGACGGCTGCGGACGGCTGCGGACGGCTGCGGACGATCGCCGCGCCATGCGCCGCCGCACGGCGCCCGCGCGTCAGTGCTTCATCGCCCCGTGCCCGCCCGGCGCGGCGGGTGCGGCCGGTGCGCCGCCTGCGCCGCCTGCGCCGAGCGCACGCACCGTGGCGTCGACGGTCACTTCCTCGCGCCGGCCGCCGGCGGTCTCGATGACCAGCGTCACCGGCACGGCGTCGCCGGGCGCCAGTTCGCGCGTGAGCTGCATCAGCATCACGTGGTAGCCGCCGGGCTCGAGCGCCACGGTCTTGCCGGCGGGCAGCTCGAGGGCGGGCACGCGGCGCATGCGCATCGTGTTGCCTTGCATCGCCATCTCGTGCACCTCGGCGACGCCGGCCGCGGGCGAGCGCGCCGCCACCAGCTTGCCGCCGCTGCTCGAGGTGATGCGAGCGTACATGCCGGTGGCCTTCTGGTGCGCCACGGTGCCGCGGATCCACGCGTCGCTGACGCTGGTGTCGGCCGCGGCGGGGCCCGCCAGGCCAACCAGGCCCGTGAACACGAGGGTGGCCAGCACTGCGCGGCCGAGGGGAGTGGGCAGAGTCATCGTCGATCCTTTGCTTGATGTGATCGGTGGTGCACGGCGCGGCGCATGCCGCGCCGACGTGAAGGTTGATCGCGGCGCATGCCGCGCCAGCGTGCAAGGCTGCAGTGGCGCATGCGGTGCCACGTTGCAGCGCCGGTGCGCGCAGGCGCATCTGCAGTGGGCGCTGCGCCGCCGTTCAAGAGTCGTCGCCGTGCGGGCCGCAGCGCCACGAACGGCTGTTGTGGCGCGCAGGCCGCTTGTGCGTTGCGCTGCCTGCGCGGCCCGGACGAGGTTCAGGGCAGCGCCGGTGGCGCGCGCGGCTGTGCGGTGGCCCAGGCGTGCGCGCGCTGCGGCGGCGCAGTGTGTGGCGCCGGGGCTGCGGCCGCACCGTCGGGCAGCCGCATCGTTGCAAGTGCGGCCGGTGCCGGCCCCAGGCTGCCCGCGGAGGGCGCGCAATACGGGCAGTGCTCGGGATGCAGGCCCGGCCGGCCGTCGGGCAAGACAGTGGACTGCAGCGCAAGCGGCCCTTCGGCCTGGGCTTGCACACCCGCTGTGCCGGGTGTGGCCGGGCCCGTGGACTCGCTGTGGCACAACTCGGCCTGCCAGGCCGGCGCCGCCCACAGCGCCAGGGCGTGCGTCACCGTCGGCAGCAGCGTCAGCGCCAGCATGGCGCAGATCGCGAGCCAGGTGCAGCGGCGCAGGCGCGGGACGTTCATCGAGCGCCTAGTCTAGCGGGCGAGCCACGACGCGCTGCGGTGCACGGCGGTCCGCGCCGACCGCTTCGGAGCCGTCCGAAGCGGCCGCGCAGGCGGCGAAAGTGTCGGGTTCCTTTACACGCTCCGGGCGCGGGACGTCCGCAGATCACGCAAGTCTATGATCTGGCAGCGTGTCTTTTTGTAACTTCAACCTGGCCCGGAGCTTGCATGCCTGACGGGTGCCGACTCCGATCGTGGGTGGGCTGTAAGGTTTTCAAGAATAGGAGTCACGCAAATGAAGGCAATCCTCACCGCCGCAGCCCTGGCGGCAACCGCAGTGGCCAGCCAGGCCGCGAGCGTCTCGTACTCGTTCAGTAATCTGCTGCAAACGACCGAGATCTCGCAGACCGGAACGCTGGGCCTGTTCGATTCGGGTCTCGGCACGCTGACCGGTGCGTTGCTCACGGTCAACGGCGAGGCCGTCATGGAGTTCACGGGCTATAACAAAGCCTCGCAAAGCCAGACCGCCAGATTGACCTCATCGGTCGAGCTGTCGTGGTCCAGCAGTCTCGCAGCACTGAGCAGCCTCCTCACCGACACGATCAACCTCAGCGCGACCTCCGGACCGCAGACATACGCCGTCGGTGAAACGAAGTCGTTCGGTCCGCTGACCGACACCGGCTCCTACAGCAAGAACCTGAGTGCAATCCTGGCTTCGCTGCAAGCTCCCGGTGGCGGCACGTTCGGCGTGAGCTGCAATTCGTTGTCCGGCCTCGCGGTGCAGGGCGGCGGCGGCAACATCGATACGACGCAAGCCACCCAGGCCGCCTGCGGTGCGAACATCGCCTACACCTACGACGAGGCACCGCCGCCGGCGGTGCCCGAGCCCGGCTCGCTGGCGCTGATGGGCCTGGCGCTGGCCGGCCTTGCCGTGAGCCGCCGCCGCAAGGCCTGAGCGGTTCGTCGGCCGCCAGCCGCTCGGTGCGGCGGGCGGCCTCCGAAGCACGAAGCCCGGTTCGCCGGGCTTTTTTGCGCCCGCAATGCGCGTGGCGCGGCCGGCGCCTGCGTGCCGGCGCGCGCCGCAGCCTGCACCGCACTGGCCGGTGGCGTCATCCCGCCCGCGCCGACGGCCGCGGGCACGCGGCCGTGAGTGGTTCGTTCACACGTTCTCACTCCAGGTCGCCCGGCATGGTGTGCCTCGTGGCGCCAGCACGATCGCGCCGCCGTGTCCATCGTCATCAGGGAGTAGGTCGCAAGCCGCGGCCATCGTTCTTCTGCCGCCCCGCGCGCATGCCCTGCGGAGGATGGGCAGCGCGGCACGCCGCACGCACGATCGCGGGCGACGTCCTGGAGAGAACAACGATGCCTCCCGCCGCGCCCACCGTTCCCCGCGCCGCCGCCACGGCGCCTGGCAGTTCCAAGGCCTGGAGCGTGCTCATCGTGAGCACGCTCGCCTTCACCGTGTGCTTCATGGTCTGGATGATGTTCGGCGTCATCGGCATCCCGATCAAGAAGGCGCTCGGCCTCAGCGCCACCGAGTTCGGCCTGCTGACGGCGATGCCGGTGCTCACCGGCTCGCTGATCCGCGTGCCGCTGGGCATCTGGACCGACCGGTACGGCGGGCGCATCGTGATGGCCGTGCTGATGGCCGTCACCGTGCCGGCGATCTGGCTCATGGGCTATGCCACGCAGTACTGGCAGTTCCTGGTGATCGGCCTGTTCGTGGGGCTGGCCGGCGGCTCGTTCTCGGTCGGCACGCCGTACGTCGCGCGCTGGTTCCCGCGCGAGCGCCAGGGCATGGCGATGGGCGTGTACGGCGCCGGCAACTCGGGCGCCGCGGTCAACAAGTTCGTGGCGCCGGCGCTGGTGGTGGCCTTCGGCTGGACGATGGTGCCGCACGTCTATGCCGCGATCATGCTCGGCACGGTGATCGTGTTCTGGCTCTTCAGCCACCACGATCCGGCGCACCTGGTGCCGGCGGGCACGAAGTTCGGCGAGCAGTTGAAGGCGCTCAGGGACCCGGTGGTGCTCAAGTACTGCCAGTACTACAGCATCGTGTTCGGCGGCTACGTGGCGCTCAGCCTGTGGATGGTGCAGTACTACGTCGGCGAGTACGGCCTGGACATCCGCATCGCGGCGCTGCTGGCGGCGTGCTTCTCGCTGCCCGGCGGCGTGCTGCGCGCCATCGGCGGCGTGCTGTCCGACAAGTACGGCGCGCACCAGGTCACGTGGTGGGTGATGTGGGTGAGCTGGATCTGCCTGTTCCTGCTGTCGTACCCGCAGACCGAGATGACGATTGCCACCGTCAACGGCCCGACGACGATCCACATCGGCCTCAACGTCTACACCTTCACCGCATTGATGGCCGTGCTCGGCGTCGCCTGGGCCTTCGGCAAGGCCAGCACCTTCAAGTACATCAGCGAGGAGTATCCGCGCAACATCGGCGCCATCAGCGGCATCGTCGGCCTGGCCGGCGGGCTGGGCGGCTTCATCCTGCCGATCATGTTCGGCGCGCTGATGGACCTCACGGGCATCCGCTCCTCGGCCTTCATGCTGATGTACGGCGTGGTCTGGGTCTCGCTCGTCTGGATGTACTGGACCGAGGTGCGCAAGACGCGCGTCATGGGCCACGAGGCCCCGCCTTCGCCGCTGCAGCACGGCGGCACCCAGCCGGCCTGAGCGCGCGCAACGCACGCGGGCCGCCCCAATCTCCCACGACATCCAACGAAAGCCCCGTCATGGCTTCCACCACCCGCCTGCATGCGCCGGCCGATGGCCGCGCGCACGGCGCCGACATCGTCGACTGGCGCCCCGAGGACGATGCCTTCTGGGAAGCGACGGGCACGCGCGTCGCCTACCGCAACCTGTGGATCTCGGTGCCGGCGCTGCTGTGCGGCTTCGCGGTCTGGGGCATGTGGGGGATCATCACGGTGCAGATGCTGAACCTGGGCTTCCCGTTCAGCCAGCAGCAGCTGTTCACGCTCACCGCCATCGCCGGCATCGCCGGCGCGACGATGCGCATCCCGTCGTCGTTCTTCATCCGCCTGGCGGGCGGGCGCAACACGATCTTCCTCACCACGGCGATGCTGCTGGCGCCGGCCATCGGCACCGGCATCGTCCTGCAGCACCCCGAATGGCCGCTGTGGTCGTTCCAGCTCATGGCGCTGTGGTGCGGCGTGGGCGGCGGCAACTTCGCCTCGTCGATGTCCAACATCAGCACCTTCTTCCCGAAGCGGCTGCAGGGCACGGCGCTCGGCCTCAACGCGGGGCTGGGCAACTTCGGCGTGACGACGATGCAGATCGTGGTGCCGCTGGTGATGACGGTGCCGCTGCTGGGCGTGCTCGGCGGCGGGCCCCAGACGCTGGTCAAGGAGAGCGGCTGGATCTTCGGCAAGATCGCCGCCGGCACGCCGACCTGGATCCAGAACGCCGGCTTCGCCTGGGTGTTCTCGCTCGTGCCGCTGGCGCTGCTGTGCTGGTTCGGCATGAACAACCTGAAGACGATCTCGCCGGCCACCGGCAATCCGGTCGTCGCCTTCGCCAAGGTCACGTGGCTGTACACGCTGGCGTTCATCCCGGCCATCTTCGGGCTGTGGCTGTACCTGCCGCCGCCCACCGGGGTGGGCCTGATCAGCATGTGGGTGTCGATCCCGCTGGACATCGTGCTCGCGCTCACGATCATGAAGCTCGCCGCCTTCGGCCCGATGAAGGCGGCGGTGACCAAGCAGTACGCGATCTTCCGCAACAAGCACACCTGGAGCCTGACGGCGCTGTACATCGTCACCTTCGGCTCGTTCATCGGCTTTTCGATGGCGCTGCCGCTGGCGATGAAGGTGCTGTTCGACGTCGTGCACGTGCCCGACGCCAACGGCGTCATGCAGCACACGCAGCACAACCCGAACGCGCTGCCGATCCTGGCCTACGCGTGGATCGGGCCGTTCGTCGGCGCCGCCGTGCGGCCGATCGGCGGCTGGATCTCCGACAAGTGGGGCGGCTCGATCGTCACCCAGATCATCTCGGTGGTGATGGTGGTGGCCTCGGTGGCGGTGGGCTACGTGATGAAGCTGGCCTACGCGTCGGCGACGCCCGAGCAGTACTTCCCGGCGTTCCTGGGCCTGTTCCTGGTGCTGTTCGCCGCCAGCGGCGTGGGCAACGGCTCGACCTTCCGCACCATCGGCGTCATCTTCGACCGCGAGCAGGCCGGGCCGGTGCTCGGCTGGACCTCGGCCGTGGCCGCCTACGGCGCCTTCGTCGCGCCGATCGTGATCGGCGAGCAGATCAAGGCCGGCACGCCGCAGGCGGCGATGTACGGCTTCGCCGTCTTCTACGCCGCCTGCCTGGTGCTGAACTGGTGGTTCTACCTGCGCGGCAACGCGTACGTGAAGAACCCCTGAGCCGCCGCCACAGCCCGCCACGCCAGCGCGCCGCCGCATGGTCGCAGCCCACGTCATCCGGCACTGGAATCCCGAGGACCGCCGGTTCTGGGACGGCGGCGGGCGCCGCGTGGCGGCGCGCAACCTGTGGCTGTCGATCCCGGCGCTGACGCTGGCCATCGCCGTGTGGACGCTGTGGTCGGTGGTGGTGGTGCAGTTGCCCGCGGTGGGCTTTCGCTACTCGACCAACCAGCTCTTCTGGCTCGCGTCGCTGCCCGGGCTGGCCGGTGCGACGCTGCGCATCTTCTACGCCTTCGCGGTGCCGGTGTTCGGCGGCCGGCGCTTCACCGCGCTGTCGACGGCCAGCCTGCTGCTGCCGCTGCTGGGCATCGCCGCGGCCGTGCAGGAGCCGAACACGCCCTACGAAGTGATGGTGCTGCTGGCGCTGCTTTGCGGCCTGGGCGGCGGCAACTTCGCCAGCTCGATGGCGCACATCAGCTTCTTCTACCCGACGGCGAGCAAGGGCTACGCGCTGGGCCTCAACGCGGGCCTGGGCAACCTCGGTGTCACGCTGGGGCAGTTCGTCGTGCCGGTCGTCGTGGGCGTCGAGTTGTTCGGCGCCGCCGGCGGAGCGCAGCAGATGACGCCGCAGGGGCCGATCTGGCTGCAGAACGCCGGCCTCGTCTGGCTGCCGCTGGTGCTGGCCAGCGCGCTCGCATGCTGGTTCGGCATGAACGACCTGGCCCAGGCGAGGGCAGGGCTGGCCGAGCAGGCGGTGATCTTCAGGCGCCCCCACCACTGGCTCATGTGCTGGCTGTACCTGGGCACCTTCGGCAGCTTCATCGGCTTTTCGGCCGGGCTGCCGCTGCTGGCGAGCAGCCAGTTTCCCGCCGTCGATGCCCTGCCGTTCGCGTGGATCGGGCCCCTGGCGGGCGCGCTGGCGCGCCCGCTCGGCGGCTGGCTGGCCGATCGCGCCGGCGGTGCGCGCGTCACGCTGTGGAGCTTCGTCGCGCTGAGCGTCGGCGTGCTCGTCGCGCTGTACTGCCTTCCCGGCGCGGCGACGGCCCGTGATGCGGGGCACTTCGGCGGCTTCCTCGCCGCCTTCCTCGTGCTGTTCGCCGCCGCCGGCATCGGCAACGGCAGCACCTTCCGCATGATCCCGGTGATCTTCCTTGCCGAGCGGCTGCGCGGCGCACAAGGCACGCCGGCGGCGCAGGCGCAGGCGCGCCAGGCGGCGGGGCACGAGGCGGCCGCGTCGCTCGGCTTCGCCAGCGCCGTCGGTGCCTACGGCGGCTTCTTCATCCCCAAGAGCTGGGGCACGGCGATCGCCCTCACCGGCACGCCCGCGCCGGCGCTGGCCGTCTTCGTCGTCTTCTATCTCACCTGCATCGCGTTCACCTGGTGGCACTGCGGCCGCCGCTACGCGCCGATGCCCTGCTGACCCCCCGACCCCGTCGAAAGCCCGCCATGAGCCACTTCCTCGATCGCCTCGTGCACTTCTCGCTGCCCAGGGAGAGCTTCGCCGGCGGCCACGGCCGCACCACCGGCGAGGACCGCACCTGGGAGGACGCCTACCGCAACCGCTGGGCGCACGACAAGGTGGTGCGCAGCACGCACGGCGTGAACTGCACCGGCAGCTGCTCGTGGCGCATCCACGTCAAGGGCGGCATCGTGACGTGGGAGACGCAGCAGACCGACTACCCGCGCACGCGCTGGGACATGCCCAACCACGAGCCGCGCGGCTGCGCGCGCGGCGCCTCTTATTCCTGGTACCTGTACAGCGCCAACCGCGTCAAGTACCCGATGGTGCGCGCCCGGCTGCTCGAGCGCTGGCGCGCCGCGCTCGCGGTGAGCAAGACGCCGGTCGACGCCTGGGCCTCGCTGGTGGAAGACGAAGAGGCGCGGCGCGACTGGCAGAAGGTGCGCGGCATGGGCGGCTTCGTGCGCTCGGGCTGGGACGAGGTCAACCAGCTCATCGCCGCGGCCAACGTCTACACCATCAAGCGCTGGGGGCCGGACCGCGTCGCCGGCTTCTCGCCGATCCCGGCCATGAGCATGGTGAGCTTCGCCGCCGGCACGCGCTACCTGTCGCTGATCGGCGGCGTCACGCTCAGCTTCTACGACTGGTACTGCGACCTGCCGCCGGCCAGCCCGCAGGTCTGGGGCGAGCAGACCGACGTGCCCGAGAGCGCCGACTGGTACAACTCCACCTACCTCATCGCCTGGGGCTCGAACGTGCCGCAGACGCGCACGCCCGACGCGCACTTCTTCACCGAGGTGCGCTACAAGGGGGCCAAGACGGTGGCGGTGTCGCCCGACTACTCCGAGGTCGCCAAGCTCGCCGACCTGTGGCTGCACCCCAAGCAGGGCACCGACGCGGCGCTCGCGATGGCGATGGGCCACGTGGTGATGAAGGAGTTCCACGTCGAGCGCCGCGTGCCGTACTTCGAGGACTACGCGCGCCGCTACACCGACCTGCCGCTGCTCGTGCTGCTCGAGGCGCACACGCTGGCCGACGGCACGCAGGCGCTCGTGCCCGGGCGCTACCTGCGCGCCAGCGACTTCGCCGACCGGCTCGGGCAGGACAACAACCCGGAGTGGAAGACGGTGGCCTTCGACGACGCCGGCCGCGTCGTGCTGCCGCAGGGGTCGATCGGCTTTCGCTGGGGCCCCGAGGGCCGCGGCGACGCCGGACGCTGGAACCTCGAGGCCAAGGACGGGCGTGACGGCCACGAGGTGCGCCTGCGCCTGTCGCTGCGCGAGGGCGCGGCCGACGAGCGGCACGAGGCCGAAGTGGCGCTGCCGTACTTCGGCGGCATCGTCTCGCCGCACTTCCAGAACAACCCGCAGGCCGGCGGCGAGGTGCGCCGCGTGCAGGTGCCGACGCGGCAGATCACGCTCGGCGAGGGTGCCGGCCAGCGCCGCGTCAGCGTGGCCACCGTGTTCGACCTGCAGGCCGCGCAGTACGGCGTCGCCGACGGCCAGCCCACGAGCTACGACGACAACGCACCGTACACCCCGGCCTGGGCCGAGAAGATCACCGGCGTGCCGCGCGCGCAGATCGTGAGCGTGGCGCGCGAGTTCGCCGCCAACGCCGAGAAGACGCAGGGCAAGTCGATGATCATCATCGGCGCCGGCATGAACCACTGGTACCACGCCGACATGAACTACCGCGGCGTGATCAACCTGCTGATGCTGTGCGGCTGCGTCGGCCAGAGCGGCGGCGGCTGGGCCCACTACGTCGGCCAGGAGAAGCTCAGGCCGCAGACCGGATGGACCGTGCTCGCCTTCGCGCTCGACTGGGTGCGCCCGCCGCGCCAGCAGGCCGCCACCAGCTTCTTCTACGCCCACACCGACCAGTGGCGCTACGAGAAGCTCGACATGGCCGAGATCGCCTCGCCGCTGGCCGACCCGAAGGTCTGGGGCGGCGCCTCGATCGACTACAACGTGCGCGCCGAGCGCATGGGCTGGCTGCCGTCGGCGCCGCAGCTCGCGACCAACCCGCTGCAGGTGGCGCGCGACGCGCAGGCCGCCGGCCTGGACGCCAAGGACTATGTCGCCAAGGCGCTGAAGGACGGCTCGCTGCGCATGAGCTGCGAGGACCCCGACGCGCCCGAGAACTGGCCGCGCAACCTGTTCGTGTGGCGCTCCAACCTGCTCGGCAGCTCGGGCAAGGGCCACGAGTACTTCCTCAAGCACCTGCTCGGCGCCGAGAACGGCGTGCAGGGCAAGGACCTCGGGCCCGACGCCGCCAGGCCGCGCGAGGTGAAGTGGCACCCCGAGGCGCCGCAGGGCAAGCTCGACCTGCTGGTGACGCTGGACTTCCGCATGAGCACGACCTGCCTGTACAGCGACATCGTGCTGCCGACGGCGAGCTGGTACGAGAAGAACGACCTCAACACCAGCGACATGCACCCCTTCATCCACCCGCTGTCGGCGGCGGTGGATCCGGTATGGCAGTCGCGCAGCGACTGGGAGATCTACAAGGGCTTCGCCAAGGCCTTGAGCGAGGTCTGCGTCGGTCATCTGGGCATCGAGAAGGAGGTCGTGCTGACGCCGCTGATGCACGACAGCCCGGGCGAGCTCGGCCAGCCGCTGGACGTGAAGGAATGGCGCCGCGACGAGGTCGCGCTCGTGCCGGGCAAGACGGCGCCCGCCGTCGGCGTGATCGAGCGCGACTACCCCGCCGTCTACGACCGCTACACGACGCTCGGCCCGCTGATGGCCAAGCTGGGCAACGGCGGCAAGGGCATCGCCTGGAACACCGAGACCGAGGTGCAGCAGCTGGCCGAGCTCAACGGCAGCCGGCTCGGGCGCGCGCGCATCGACAGCGACATCGACGCCTGCGAGACCATCCTGCTGCTCGCGCCCGAGACCAACGGCCACGTCGCCGTCAAGGCCTGGGCGGCGCTGTCCAAGGCCACCGGGCGCGACCACGTGCACCTGGCGCTGCACCGCGAGGACGAGAAGATCCGCTTTCGCGACATCCAGGCGCAGCCGCGCAAGATCATCAGCTCGCCGACCTGGAGCGGCCTCGAGAGCGAGAAGGTCTCGTACAACGCCGGCTACACCAACGTGCACGAGCTGATCCCCTGGCGCACGCTCAGCGGGCGCCAGCAGTTCTACCAGGACCACGCGTGGATGGTCGCCTTCGGCGAGGGCCTCTCCAGCTACCGCCCGCCGGTGGACCTGAAGGCCACCGCCGCGATGCACGGCAAGCGCGGCAACGGCAACCCGGAGATCGTGCTGAACTTCATCACGCCGCACCAGAAGTGGGGCATCCACAGCACCTACAGCGACAACCTGCTGATGCTCACGCTCAACCGCGGCGGCCCGGTGATCTGGCTGTCGGAGGACGACGCGCGGCAGATCGACGTCGCGGACAACGACTGGGTGGAGCTGTTCAACGTCAATGGCGCGATCTCGGCGCGTGCCGTCGTGAGCCAGCGCGTCAAGCCGGGCATGGTGATGATGTACCACGCGCAGGAGAAGATCATCAATGCGCCCGGCTCCGAGATCACCGGCCACCGCGGCGGCATCCACAACTCGGTGACGCGCATCGTCACCAAGCCCACGCACATGATCGGCGGCTACGCGCAGCTCGCCTACGGGCTCAACTACTACGGCACGATCGGCACCAACCGCGACCAGTTCGTCGTCGTGCGCAAGATGAAGAAGGTCGACTGGCTCGACACGCCGCGCGACGACCAGCTGGCGCGCGCCTACCAGTCGCAGGGCGAGAACCCCTGAGCCCCGCCTGCCCGACCCGAGGAGAAATCAGATGAAAGTCCGCGCCCAGATCGGCATGGTGCTCAACCTCGACAAGTGCATCGGCTGCCACACCTGCAGCGTGACGTGCAAGAACGTGTGGACGAGCCGCCCCGGCGTCGAGTACGCGTGGTTCAACAACGTCGAGACCAAGCCCGGCATCGGCTACCCGAAGGAGTGGGAGAACCAGAAGAAGTGGAACGGCGGCTGGGTGCGCAAGGCCGACGGCTCGATCGTGCCGCGCCAGGGCGGCAAGTGGAGCCTGCTGATGAAGATCTTCAGCAACCCGAACCTGCCGCAGATCGACGACTACTACGAGCCCTTCACCTTCGACTACGACCACCTGCACTCGGCGCCCGAGATGAAGGCGGCGCCCACCGCGCGCCCGCGCTCGCTCATCACCGGCCACCGCATGGAGAAGATCGAGTGGGGCCCGAACTGGGAGGAGATCCTGGGCGGCGAGTTCGCCAAGCGCAGCAAGGACAGCAACTTCGAGGCCATCCAGAAGGACATCTACGGCCAGTTCGAGAGCACCTTCATGATGTACCTGCCCAGGCTGTGCGAGCACTGCCTGAACCCGGCCTGCGTGGCCTCGTGCCCGAGCGGCAGCATCTACAAGCGCGAGGAGGACGGCATCGTCCTCATCGACCAGGACAAGTGCCGCGGCTGGCGCATGTGCGTCTCGGGCTGCCCGTACAAGAAGATCTACTACAACTGGAAGAGCGGCAAGGCCGAGAAGTGCATCTTCTGCTACCCGCGCATCGAGGCCGGGCAGCCCACGGTGTGCTCCGAGACCTGCGTCGGGCGCATCCGCTATCTGGGCGTGCTGCTGTACGACGCCGACAAGATCGCCGCCGCCGCCAGCGTCGAGCGCGACAAGGACCTGTACCAGGCGCAGCTCGACTGCTTCCTCGACCCGTTCGACCCGCAGGTCGTCGAGCAGGCGCGCCGCGACGGCGTGCCCGACGCCTGGCTCGAGGCGGCGCGCACGAGCCCGGTCTACAAGATGGCGATGAAGTGGAAGGTGGCGCTGCCGCTGCACCCCGAGTACCGCACGCTGCCGATGGTGTGGTACGTGCCGCCGCTGTCGCCCATCACCGCCGCCGCGCACGGCGGACAGATGGGCACCCACGGCGAGATCCCGGACGTGGCGCAGCTGCGCATCCCGGTGCAGTACCTGGCCAACCTGCTCACCGCCGGCGACACCGTGCCGGTGGTGCGCGCGCTCGAGCGCATGCTGGCGATGCGCGCCTACCAGCGCGGCAAGCACGTCGAAGGCCAGCCCAACCGCGCCGCCATCGAGCAGGTGCGCCTCACGGAGGCCGAGGTCGAGGACATGTACCGCACGATGGCGATCGCCAACTACGAGGACCGCTTCGTCATCCCGACCACGCACCGCGAGTACGCCGAGAACGCCTTCAACGTGCGCGGCGGCTGCGGCTTCAGCTTCGGCAACGGCTGCAGCGAGGGCGTGACCGAGACGAGCCTGTTCGGCAGCGAGAAGAAGCGCACGATCCCGATCAAGGCGCAGGTGTGACGCGATGGCCCTCTTCACCCCCTCCACCCCGCGCATGAGCCGCACGCTGCGCGTGCTCGCCCACCTGTTGCGCTACCCGGGCGGGGCGTTGCGCGCCCACCTGGGCGAGCTCGGCGCCGCGCTGCACGCCGAGCGCGCGCTGGGCGCCGCGCGCCTGGCCGAGCTCGATGCGCTGATCGACCAGCTCGGGCGCCTGCCGGCCTACGACGTCGAGGCCGCCTACGTCGAGCTGTTCGACCGCGGCCGCAGCAGCTCGCTCAACCTGTTCGAGCACGTGCACGGCGAGTCGCGCGAGCGCGGCGCGGCGATGGTGGCGCTGGCGCAGACCTACGAGCAGGCGGGGCTGCAGCTGCAGCCGGGCCAGCTGCCCGACTACCTGCCGGTCGCGCTCGAGTACGCGAGCACGCAGCCGGCGGCGCGCTCGCGCGCCTTCCTGGCCGAGTTCGCGCACCTGCTGCGCATCGTCTTCAGCGCGCTGCTCAGGCGCGGCAGCCCCTACGCCAGCGTGCTCGCGGCGCTGCTCGACCTCGCGGGCGAACGCGCCGAGAAGGTCGAGCTGCCCGAGGAGCCACCGCTGGACGAGACCTGGGCCGAGCCGGCCGCCTTCGACGGCTGCTCGAGCGCCGGCCAGTCCCGTCCGCCAGGCAGCGCCGCCGCGCAGCCGATCCGCATCGTCAAGCCTCAGCGCGCCGACGCGCAAGGAGCCCGTCCATGAAGCTCGAGACCTTCCTCTTCGTCGTCTACCCGTACATCTGCCTGTCGGTGTTCCTGATGGGCAGCCTGGCGCGCTTCGACCGCGACCAGTACACCTGGAAGAGCGACTCGTCGCTGCTGCTGCGCCGCGGCGCGATGAACTGGGCGAGCAACCTCTTTCACTACGGCATCCTGTTCCTGCTCGTCGGCCACACGCTGGGGCTGCTGACGCCGCACTGGATGTACGAGCCGCTCATCAGCGCGCCGCACAAGCAGCTCCTGGCCATGGTGTCGGGCGGCATCGCCGGCGCGGCCTGCTTCGTCGGCCTGACGATGCTGATCTACCGCCGCGTGGCCGATCCGCGCATCCGCCTCACCAGCCACCGCACCGACCTGGCGATCCTGATCATCCTGTGGGTGCAACTGGGGCTCGGCCTCACGACGCTGCCGTTCTCGTTCGTGCAGCGCGAGAACGCGCACGAGATGCTGATCCTCGCCAACTACCTGCAGGGCATCGCCACCTTCCGCCCCGATGCGGCGCCGCTCGAGGCCATCGCCTGGCCGTTCAAGGTGCACATGCTGCTGGGCATGACGATCTTCTTCCTGCTGCCGTTCAGCCGCCTCGTGCACGTGTGGAGCGGGCTGGCGTCGATCGCCTACGTGTTGCGCCCGTATCAGCTCGTGCGCTCGCGGCGCCTCAACGTGCCGCCCGGCCAGAACCTGCCGCACCGGACATGAGCGAGGCGATGGACGTGATGGGCGCGATGGATACGACGGACGCGATGGATACGACGGACGCGATGGACGCGAAGGAGGCGGAGGACAGCGGACCCGCCACCGTCAACGGCGTGCCGCTGCACGCACCCGGGCGGCCGCCCGACGCGGCCGAGCTGCGCCAGCGTGCCTGCACCGAACTGCTGCGCCAGGCCGCGCTGCGCAGCGGGCTGCTCGACGCGGCCGACCGCGTCGAGGGCGACGGCATCGTCAGCGAAGCGGCCGGCGCCGCCATCGAGGCGCTGCTCGAGCGCGAGCTGGTGCTGCCCGACCCCGACGAGGCGGCGTGCCGGCGCCATCACGCGGCCCACGCGGCCCGCTACGCCCAGGGCGAGCGCGTGCAGGCGCGCCACGTGCTCTTTGCGGTCACGCCCGGCGTCGACGTGAACGCGCTGCGCCGGCGCGCCGAGGCCTGCCTTGTCGATCTGCGCTGCCGCCCCGAGGCCTTTGCCGACGTGGCGCGCGAGCTGTCCAACTGCCCGAGCGGCGCCGACGGTGGCGCGCTGGGCCGGCTCGAGGCGCACGATTGCGCGCCCGAGTTCGCGCGCGAGCTGTTCGGCCACAGCGAGGTGGGCGTGCTGCCGCGCCTGGTGTCCACGCGCTTCGGCTGGCACGTGGTCGAAGTATTGGCACGCGAGCCGGGCCGTCCGCAGCCGTTCGAGTCGGTGCACGAGGCGGTGTCTCAGGTGCTGCGCCGCCAGGCGTGGGCGACGGCGCTGCGCCAGTATCTGCAACTGCTGGCCGCCGCTGCCGTCGTGCGCGGCGTGACGCTGGAGACGGCCGACTCGCCGCTCGTGCAGTAGCGCGATGCGGCACCGCCGCGCGGGCGCGAGCGGGCGGCGGCGCAGGCGCGAACGGCGCGCGCGCCAGCGCCCCAGCGGGCCTGCGGCACCACGGCAAAGCGACACAGCGACAGCAGCGACAGCAGCGGCGGCAGCGACGGCAGCGACGGCAGCGACGGCAGCAGCCGCGGCAGCGGCAGCGCCTGGGTCGTGCACACGGCCGGCATTCACGGGACCCGGCGCGGCCATCGGCGCCGCGCCGGGGGTCGCGGCGCGGGTATGCGATCCTCGGCCCATGGTGCATCGGGCTCTCGTTGTTTTCGGCTGGCGCGCGCTGGCGGTGTTGTGCGTGGCGATCGGCTTCGTCGGTGTCTTCGTGCCCGGGCTGCCGACGGTGCCTTTCCTGCTCGTCGCGGCATGGGCGGGGGGGCGCGGCTGGCCGGCGCTCGAGGCGTGGTTGCTGGCGCATCCGCGTCACGGCGAGGCGATCCGCCGCTGGCGCGAGCGGCGCGCGATCCCGCGGCGCGCCAAGTGGTGGGCCAGCGCGACGATGGTGGCCAGCATCGCGCTGATCGGCGTGTCCGACGCGCCGCGCATGCTGCACCTGGGCGTCGTGGCGTTCATCGTCGTCGTCGCGGTGTGGTTGTGGACGCGGCCGGAAGCCTGAGCAATCTGTGAACGAACCACTCACGCCCGCTCGACGCGCCCTGACGCCCCCGCTCGGCGTTGCAAATGCTCGCCATGTGCGCGCGATGGGGCTGCGCTTTGCGCCTTGTTCGGGGCCACCCTGTCGCGCCGCTTGGGGCGCGACCGATTCATTCACAGGTTCCGAGCCGGGTCGGCTCGCCGGCGCTGCTTGCGGCCGGTGCGCGGCGCGCTGCGCGCGTACCTGTGCAGGACCGCGCACGCGGCGGCCTGCGTGCGAGCGTGCAGCCGTGCACGCTCGCGCGACGACGCGCGCCGACGGTTTGAGCCAGAGCAATGCACCGAAGCCCGCACGCGCCTAGATTGCAGCGGTGGCGGCGCGAGCCCGTGGGCCGGCCGCGCCGTCCGAGTGCGGAGATCGTTCATGTATCGGCACCTCCTTGTCCCCATCGATGCCAGCGAGTCGAGCGAGCGCGCGATGGAAGGCAGCATCCAGCTCGCCGCGCAGCTCGGCGCGTCGATCACCGGCTTCGTGGCCGCGCCGCCCGCGCCGCGCCAGGCGCCCGGGCGCACGCTGCCGATGCTGCGCCAGGAAGCGCACGACCACGAGGCCATCACCGAGGCGCATGCGCGCGCGATCCTCGAGCGCTTCGAGGCGCGCGCACGCGAGCGCGGCGTGCCCTTCGTCGGCCGCCACGCCAGCGCGCCGCGGATCGAGCACGCCATCCTGGCCGAAGCCGAGGCGCAGGGCTGCGACATGATCGTCATGGTCACCGAGGGTCGCGGCGCGTTCGGCGAGTTCCTGTTCGGCTCGGACAGCAAGGCGGTGCTCTCGGGCAGCAAGCTGCCGCTGCTGGTGCTGCACTGAGAATCTGTGAACGAACCACGCACGCCCGCCCGACGCGCCCTGACGCCCCCGCTCGGCGTTGCCGGTGCGCCATGAGCGCATGAGCGCATGAGCGCAAAGGTCGCATCGCCGCTCGCGCTGCACCGCGGGCCGGCCGTCGGCTTCGAGGAGCCGTTCGAGATGCTCGGCGCCTGCCACGACCGCGTCGAGCGCATGCTCGCGCTGCTCGAGCGCCTGGCGGCGCACCTGCCGGCGCACGGCGCCGACGCACAGGCCGCCGACGCCGCGCGCGATGTGATGCGCTACTTCGACCAGGCGGCGCCCAAGCACCACGAGGACGAGGAGCGCCACGTGTTCCCGGTGCTGCGCGCCAGCGGCCGGCCCGAACTCGAAGCGCTGGCCGAGCGGCTGCACGCGGATCATCTGCGCATGGCCGAGGCCTGGGTCGGCATGCGCGCGGCGCTGGCCGCGATCGAGCGCGGGCACTGGCCGGCCGGTGCCGCCTTCGACGCCGTCGCGCCGTTTGCCGCCGCGTACCGCACGCACATCGAGGCCGAGAACACGCTCGCCTACCCGCACGCGGCCGCCGACATCGTCGGCGCGGCACGCGATGCGATGGGCAAGGAGATGGCCTCGCGGCGCCAGCCGGGCTGATCGGCGTGCGCTGGCTCGCGCGCGCCGGCCGGCGGCTGCGCCACTCGGGCCGCGTCGTCGGCACGGCTGGCGCAGCGGCGCACGAGGCCGCATCATTGCTGCCGTGAAACGACCCTGGACCCTCGCCGGCAAGCTCGGCGCCGTCGGCGCCGCCCTGCTCGTCATGGCGCTGGCCTCGATCGGCCTCACGCTGTGGGTGACCTGGCAGCTCGAAGGCGGCGCGGCGGCGGTCAACGAGGCCGGCCGCATGCGCATGCAGACCTGGCGCATGGCGCAGACGCTGGCCGCCGGCGAGCGCGGTGCGCTGCAGCCGCAGATCGGGCGGCTCGAGTCCAGCATCGAGCTGCTGCGCCGCGGCGATCCGGCGCGCCCGCTCTTCGTGCCCCACGGCGAGGCGAGCGCGCGGGCGTTCGAGCTCGTGCGCAGCGGCTGGGCCGGGTTGCGGGCGGCCTGGGGCCGCGAGGCGGCCGTATCGTCCGGACTGCCCGTGGCGCCCGCGTCGGCTGCGTCTGCGGTGTCTGCCGGGCGGGCCGCGGCCCAGGCCGAGGCCTTCGTGCAGACCATCGACGCCTTCGTCGAGACGATCGAGCGCCAGCTCGCGCGCTGGACCGCGCTGCTGCAGATCGTGCAGTTCACGCTGCTGGCGCTGGCCATCGCCGCCGCGGTGACGCTGCTGTACGCCGCCTATCTTTTCGTCTTCGAGCCGCTGGCGCGGCTGCAGACGGCGCTGGCGCGCGTCGAGGCCGGCGACCTGGCGGCGCGCGTCGACGTGGGCAGCACCGACGAGTTCGGCGCGCTGGCCGCCGGCTTCAACCGCATGGCGGCGACGCTGCAGGGCCTGTACCAGACGCTCGAGGCCAAGGTGGTCGACCGCACCGAGCGCCTCGAGGCCGAACGCCAGCGCGTGGCGGCGCTGTACGAAGCGAGCGCCTTCGCCGAGCGCGCCGAGACGCCCGAGGAGCTGGCGCAGGGCTTCGCGCGCCGGATGCGCCGCGTCGCGCGTGCCGATGCCGCGGCCGTGCGCCTGGTCGACGAGACGAGCCGGCGCTACGTGCTGGCCGGCTCGGACTGCCTGCCGCTGGCGATGATCGAGTACGAGCGCTGCGTCGGTGCCGGCGACTGCCTGTGCGGCCGCCCGCCGGCCGAGGTGCGCACGCGCGTGATCCCGATCCGCCGCGACGGCGAGCGCGGGCGCTGCGCCGACGAGGGCTTCGAGCGTCTGGTCGGCGTGCCGTTGCGCCTGCACGAGCGCGCGCTGGGCGAGGTCGATCTGCTGTACCGCTCGCCGGTCGAGCTCGACGACGAGGACCGTGCGCTGCTCGACGCGCTGGCCAGCCACCTCGCCGGTGCGCTCGAAAGCCGCCGTGCCGCGGCGCTCGAACGCGAGGCGGCGGTGGCCGCCGAGCGTGGCCTGCTGGCGCGCGAGCTGCACGACTCGATCGCGCAGGGCCTGGCCTTCGTGCGCATCCAGCTGCAGCTGCTGCGCGACGCGCTGGCGCGCGGCGAGCGCCCGCGCATCGAGCACGCGCTCGCCGAGCTCGACGCCGGCGTCAAGGAGAGCACCGCCGACGTGCGCGAACTGCTGCTGCACTTTCGCACACGCACCAACGCCGAGGACATCGTGCCCGCGTTGCGCACCACGCTGTCCAAGTTCGAGCATCAAAGCGGCGTGGCCAGCCACCTCGAGGTGCAGGGCGACGGCCTGCCGCTGCCCGCCGACACGCAGGTGCAGGTGCTGCACGTCGTGCAGGAGGCGCTGTCCAACGTGCGCAAGCATGCCGGCGCGCGCGCGGTGCGCGTCACGCTGCAGCGCGGCCCGGTGTTCTCGGTGCGGGTGTGCGACGACGGCCGCGGCTTTGCGCCCGATGCGGCACGCAACGAGACCCACGTCGGCCTGCGCATCATGCGCGAGCGTGCGGCGCGCATCGGCGCCGAGGTCGCGGTGGTGTCGCGACCCGGCGGCGGCACCGACGTGACGTTGACGCTGCCCGCGCGCGAGGCGCTCGCTGCGTGAGCGCGCCATGCCGCTGCCAGGCGCTCGCCCCGAAGTGCGCCGCGCGCACGGTGCGCCAGTGAGCGCCGGCCGTGGCGCCGCCGGCGCAGGCGGCGCAGGCGGCGCAGGTTGTGAAGGCGGCGCAGGTTGTGAACGTGGCGCAGATGGTGAAGGAGGCGCAGGCGGTGAAGGCGGCGCACGCGGCGTCCGCGTGATGATCGTCGACGACCACGCACTGTTTCGGCGCGGCCTCAAGGCGCTGCTCGAGGCCGATGGCCGCTTCGAGGTCGTCGCCGAGGCCGGCGATGCCGGCGAGGCGCAGCGGCGCGCTGCGGCGGCGCAGCCCGAGATCATCCTGCTCGACAACCACCTGCCCGGCGTGCGTGGCGTCGACGCCCTGCCCGGGCTGCGCGACGCCGCACCCGGCGCGCGCGTGCTGATGCTCACCGTCAGCGAGGACGAGGCCGACCTCGCCGCCGCACTGCGCGCCGGCGCCAGCGGCTATCTGCTCAAGACCGTCGACCACGAGGCGCTGGCCAGCGCCATCCTCGAGTGCCTGCGGGGCCGCCCGGCCATCAGCCCGGAGATGACCGGCAAGCTCGTCGCCGCGTTCCAGTCCAACGGCGCCGCCACGCCCGGCGCGAGCGCGCCGCCCGATGCGCTCGCCGGCCTGTCGCCGCGCGAGCGCGAGATCCTCGCGCACATCGCGCGCGGCGCGAGCAACAAGGAAATCGCGCGTGCGCTCGCGATCGCCGAAACCACGGTGAAGATCCACGTCCAGCACATCCTGCGCAAGCTGGGACTGAGCTCGCGCGTGCAGGCGGCGGTGTATGCCACCGAACACGCGGCGCCGCGCGGCTGCGGCAGGACGTGACGCCGGCCCGCCGTTCGCCGCCTGCCTGCGCATACCATTGCCCATCCGAGCGAGCACGGCACGAGGAGACCGCAGCCATGTCCAAGCGCATCCTGATCGCCCAGGGCGGAGGCCCGACCGCAGTCATCAACCAGTCGCTGGTCGGCGCCGTGCTCGAGGCGCGGCGGCACGGCGCAGACTGCGAGGTCTACGGCGCGCGCCACGGCGTGCGCGGCATCGTCGACGAGGATCTCGTCGACCTGACGCAGGAAACCCCGACCCACCTCGAGCGCGTGGCCGCGAGCCCGGCGGCGGCACTGGGCTCGACGCGCGACAAACCCGATCGGGCCTATTGCCGCGAGATCTTCAAGGTGCTCGCCGCGCACGGGATCGGGCACTTCCTCTACATCGGCGGCAACGACAGCGCCGACACGGTGCGCATCGTCGCCGACGAGGCCGCGGCCGAGGGTTACCCGCTGCGCGCGCTGCACATACCCAAGACGATCGACAACGACCTCGTCGGCAACGACCACACGCCGGGCTATCCGTCGGCGGCGCGCTTCATCGTGCAGGCGTATGCCGGCGCCGATCTGGACAACGCGGCGCTGCCGGGCGTCTACGTCGGCGTCGTGATGGGGCGCAACGCCGGCTTCCTGACCGCCGCCGCGGCGCTGGCGCGCCGCCATGCCGACAGCGGGCCGCATCTGGTGTACCTGCCCGAGCGCGCGTTCGACGTGCAGCGGTTCCTGGGCGATGTGCGCGCGGTGCACGGGCGGCTCGGTCGTTGCGTCGTCGCCGTCAGCGAAGGCGTGCACGAGGCCGACGGCGAACCGATCGCGGCGCGCATCGCAGGGCACGCCGAGCGCGACGCGCACGGCAACGTGCAGCTGTCGGGCAGCGGGGCGCTGGCCGATCTGCTGTGCGAGCAGATCAAGAGCCAGCTCGGGATCAAGCGCGTGCGCGGCGACACCTTCGGCTATCTGCAGCGCAGCTTCGTCGGCTGCGCCAGCGACGTCGACCAGCGCGAGGCGCGCGAGGTGGGCGAACGCGCGGTGCAGCTCGCGCTCGCGCCCGCTGCCGCCGGCGGCGCACCGGTGCGCGGCTCGCTGGCGATCCGCCGCACCGGCGACTACGCCACCGACATCGTGCTGCAGCCGCTCGAGGACGTCGCGGCCAAGACGCGGGTGATGGACGACCACTTCATCGCCGCGGCGGGCAACGACGTGACGCCGGCATTTCACGCCTACCTGCGCCCGCTGCTGGGGCGCGGGCTGCCCGACACCCAGCGCCTGCGTGCGCACCCGGTGGCCAAGGTCCTGGCCGCGGGCAAGGCCGGCTGAGCAGCGCGGCCGTCGCCGCCCGGGCGGCGCCGACGGCGCGCGCCGGCTTCCCCAGGCCTGCAGGCCGTCCGGCGCCCGCGGGCACTACAAGTCCTTGACGGCGACCTTGAAGTCGGGGTCGTCGGGCGCGGCGCCCACCTTGAAGCCCAGGCTGCGCATCAGCTCGAGCATCTTGGCGTTGTCGCTCAGGATCAGGCCGATGATCTGCGTCAGGCCCTTGGTGCGCGCCTCGTCGATGATGGCCAGCATGAGCCGCGTGCCCAGCCCGCGCCCGGCCATGTCGTCGGCCACCACGAGCGAGAACTCGCACGACGTGGCGTCGGGGTTGGTGATGTAGCGCGAGACGCCGACGATGCGTTCGGTGGTCGTCTCGCGGCCGTCGGCGCCGCGCTGGTGCTCCTCGACGATGGCCACCAGCCCCATCTCGCGGTCGTAGTCGATCAGCGTGTAGCGTGCCAGCATGCGCGCCGGCAGCTCCTGCATGTGGCTGGCGAAGCGGTACCAGCGGCTCTCGGGCGACAGCGCGCGCACGAAGGCCTGCAGCATGTCGGCGTCGTCGGGCCGGATCGGGCGGATCGTGTAGTGGCCGCCGCCCTTGAGCGGCCAGTTCTGCTCCTGGCGCGCCGGGTACGGCAGGATCGCCAGATGGTGGTAGCGCGACGCCGCACCGCTGCCGCCGGCCGTGTGCGCGACGACGATGCGCGCATCGACCGCCACCGCGCCGTGCTCGTCGACGATGATGGGGTTGATGTCCATCTCGCGCAGCTGCGGCAGCGCGCACACCATTTCGCTCACGCGCAGCAAGATCCGCTCGAGCGCATCGACATCGGCCGCCGGCGTGCCGCGCCACGCTGCGAGCATCTCGGCGGCGCGCGAGCGCTCGATCAGGCTGCGGGCGAGGAACTTGTTGAGCGGCGGCAGCTCCATGGCGCGGTCGGCGATCAGCTCGATCATCGTGCCCCCGGCACCGAAGGTGATGACGGGGCCGAACGGGTCGTCGGTGGTCATGCCGACGTAGACCTCGCGCACCGGGCCGTTCGCGCCGCCGCCGGCCGCGTCTTCGCCGCGGCCGGCCATCGGCTGCACCGTGATGCCGTGGATGCGCGCCTCGGGCTGCGCCCGGCGCACCGCGAGCAGCATCTCGTCGTAGCGGTCGCGCACCTGCGCCGCGCTCGTCAGGCCGAGGACGACGCCGTGCACGTCGCTCTTGTGAGCGATGTCGGGCGAGTCGATCTTCAGCGCCACCGGATAGCCCAGCTGGCTGGCGATCAGCATCGCCTCGTTGGCGCTGCGCGCCAGCATCGTGCGCGTGACGGGGATGCGGAAGGCCGCCAGCAGTGCCTTGCTCTCCATCTCGGTGAGCACGCTGCGCCGCTCGGTGAGCACGCCCTCGACGAGCAACCGCGCGCCCTCGGTGTCGGGTTCGGCGAGGTCCGACAGCGGCGGCGGCGTCTGCTGCAGCAACTGCTGGTTGCGGTAGAAGCTGGCGATGCTGTGGAACGCATCGACGGCCGACTCGGGCGTGCGGAACATCGGCATGTTGCGTGCGGCCAGCATCTCGCGCGCGGCGCGCGTGGAGGCTTCGCCGAGCCAGCAGCCGACCACCGGCTTGCCGCCCGGGGCGTACACGCCGGCAACGGCTTCGGCGATGGCCATCGGGTCGCGCTCGGCCTTGGGCGAATGGATGAGCAGCACGCCGTTGGTGTTCCGGTCGGCCACCGCGGCGCCGAGCGCCTGCACGTAGTCCTGGGCATCGGCCTCCTCGCCGAGGTCGCGCACGTCGCCCACCTCGAGCTCGAGCGTGTCGGCCCAGTCGGCGGCGAGCACGGCCGGGCCGCCGCCGTTGGTGACGATGGCCAGGCGCCGGCCCACCGGCCGAAAGCGCGATGCGAGACACTGCGCGGCCGAGAACAGCTGCGTGAACTGGCGCACCCGCACCACGCCGGCGCGGCGCAGCGCGGCGTCGAACACGTCGTCGGTGCCGACGATGGCCGCCGAGTGCGTGAGCGCCACCTGCGAGCCCGGGGCGCGGCGTCCGGCCTTCATCACGACGACCGGCTTGGCGTAGGCGGCGGCGCGCAGTGCACTCATGAAGCTGCGCGCCTGGCGGATGCCTTCCATGTACACGAGGATGCTCTGCGTGGCGCCGTCGGTGGCCAGGAAGTCCAGCACCTGCGGCAGCCCGATCGCGGTGTTGGGGCCGAGCGAGACCACCGTCGAAAAGCCGACCCCGTGCGCCTGGGCCCAGTCGAGCATCGACGCCGTGAGGGCGCCGCTTTGCGACACCAGCGCCAGCGGTCCCCTGGCGGCGAGCGTACCGAAGGCGCTCAGGTCCAGGTGCAGCGTCGGGCGCTGCAGGCCCAGCGTGTTGGGCCCGAGCAGGTGCAGGCCGTGGCGGCGCGCGATCTGGTGCAACTCGGTGCACAGCGCCACCGGCAACTGGGACGACAGCACCAGCGCCGATCGGCAGCGCACGCGCCCGGCGATCTCGAGCGCATCGGCCAGCTGCTCGTGCGGCAGCGCGATCAGCGCGAGGTCGATGCGGGCACTCGCCAGGTCGCCCAGGCGGCCGCTCATCCCGATATGCAGCCAGTGGACCGTGCCGGCGTAGCCCGCGCTCACGCTGGCGGCGAGGGCGCGCCGCAGCGTGTGCGCCAGCGGCGTGGGGGGCTCGGCATCGGGCGCGCCGGCGAAGACGACGAGCGATTGCGGATCGAACAGCGAATTGAGGTAGTGGCGGTCCATGACGCGACGAAGCAGTGCACCCGACAGCATAGGGCAGCGACCGACGGCGCGCGCGCCGCAGCGCCCGCATCCGCGTGGGGAATCGCTGCCGGCGGTGCTGGGGCGCCCGGCGCCGCGGTACGCTTGCCGCCTTGCATCCCATCCACAGGAGACAGCCATGGGCAAGACCGTCAGCTATGCGCGCCCCGATGGCGGCAGCGTCAACGCCTACCTCGCCGAGCCGGCGGCCGGGGCGAGTGCGCCGGGGCTGGTGGTGCTGCAGGAGTGGTGGGGCCTCAACGACCAGATCCGCGGCACCGCCGAGCGCTTTGCGGCGGCGGGGTACCGGGCGCTGGTGCCTGACCTGTACCGCGGCCGCAGCACGCTCGACGCCAAGGAGGCCGAGCACCTGATGACGGGGCTGGACTTCGCCGACGCGGCGTCGCAGGACATCCGGGGCGCGGTGCAGTACCTCGAGCGCAGCGGCAGCGCGAAGTGCGGGGTCACGGGCTTTTGCATGGGCGGCGCGCTCACGGTGCTCGCCGCCGTGATGGCGCCCGAGGTCGACGCCGCAGTCACCTGGTACGGCTACCCGCCGCTCGAGTTCGTCGATGCGGGCAAGGTGCGCGCGCCGATCATGGGCCACTGGGGCCTGCGCGACGAGTTCTTCGCCATCGCCGGTGTCGACGCGCTCGAGGCCAAGCTGCAGGCCGCCGGCGTGCGCTGCGAGTTCCACCGCTACGACGCCAAGCACGCCTTCGCCAACGAGACGCAGGTCGGCGCGGCGCGCCTGCTGCCGGTGCTCGAGTACCAGAGCGACGCGGCAGCGCTCGCCTGGCAGCGCACGCTCGAGTTCCTCGGGCGCGAGCTCGGACGCTGAGCGCGCCGGCCGCCGCGGGCGCGCCGCTGCCGGCCGTGGCCCCGGCTGCAACGTGGCGCGGCACAATGCATGCGCGAGCACGGACCCACAACAGAGGAGACACGATCATGAGAACCAGACTGTCCCTGGCCGCGCTGGCCTTCGCCGTCGGCTGTGGCCTGGCTCAGGCCGCACCGCTCGAGAAGACCGAGTGCATCGCCCCCGCCAAGCCCGGCGGCGGTTTCGACGTCACGTGCAAGCTGGCGCAGTCGGGCCTGCTCGACGGCAAGTTCATCAGTACGCCGATGCGCGTGACCTACATGCCCGGGGGCATCGGCGCCGTGGCCTACAACGCCATCGTCGCGCAGCGGCCGGCCGAGGACAACACGATCGTCGCCTTCTCGGGCGGTTCGCTGCTCAACCTGGCACAGGGCAAGTTCGGCCGCTACAACGAGAACGAGGTGCGCTGGCTGGCCGGCATCGGCACCGACTACGGCGCGCTGATGGTGGCGCAGGACTCGCCGCTCAAGAACCTGGGCGACCTGGCGGCCGCCATGAAGGCCGATCCGACCAAGGTCGTCTTCGGCGCCGGCGGCACGGTGGGCAGCCAGGACTGGATGAAGTCGGCGCTGACGGCCAAGGCCGCCGGGCTCGATCCGCGCCGCATGCGTTTCGTCGCCTTCGAGGGCGGCGGCGAGGCCATCACGGCGCTGCAGGGCGGCCACGTGCAGGTCGTCTCGGGCGACGCCTCCGAGGCCGAGGAGCAGCTCAAGGCCGGCGCCAAGATCCGCGTGCTTGCAGTGCTCGCCGCCGAGCGCCTGCCCGGCGGCCTGGCCAGCGTGCCGACGGCCAAGGAGCAGGGCATGAACGTCGAGTGGCCGATCATCCGCGGCTTCTACATGGGGCCCAAGGTCAAGGACGCGGATTTCAAGGTCTGGGTCGATACCTTCGACAAGATGATGGCCACGCCGCAGTTCGCCAAGCTGCGCGAGGAGCGCAGCCTCTACCCCTTCGCCATGACCGGGGCCAAGCTGGATGCCTACGTCAAGGAACGCGTCAAGGCCTATCGCCAGATGGCCAAGGACATGGGCCTGAACGTCGCCAAGTGAATCCACCCGGCGCGCGCGCCCGAAGTGATGCGCTCGCGCCGGCCCGACCCCGGGATCGAAGGAGGAGCATCGTGAGTGATCGCATTCTCGGCGGCGCCTGTGTCGTGGTCGCTGCCGGCATGGCCTGGGCGGCGCAGGGCTACGTGGCGGAGTTCTCCTACGAACCCGTCGGCCCGCGCGCCTTTCCGATGTTGCTGGCGGCGCTGATGGCGCTCGGTGGCCTGTGGCTGCTCTTCAAGCCGGGCCGCAACGACCGCTGGCTGCACCAGGTGCCGATCGGCGCCGTGGCCATCGCCGTGCTCGCCGTGCTGGCCTACGCGCTGCTGTTCCAGACGCTGGGATTCACGCTGGCCACGGCGCTGATGGCGGTGCCGGTGGGCATGGCCTTCGGCGGCAGCTGGCTCAAGTCGCTGGGCGGCGGCGTGGCGCTGGGCGTGCTGCTGTACCTGGGCTTCGACAAGCTGCTCGACGTCGTGCTGCCCACGGGCGTGCTTTCCTTCGTTCTCGGGGGGCGCTGAGGCCATGCAGACGCTCGACTTCCTCATTGCCGGCTTCGGCGTCGCGTTGACGCCGGGCAACCTGTGGGTGGCCTTCGTCGGCGCGCTGGTCGGCACCATCGTCGGCATGCTGCCGGGCCTGGGGCCGATCAACGGCGTCGCGATCCTCATGCCGCTCGCCTTCGCGATGAAGCTGCCGCCGGAGACGGCCCTGATCCTGCTCGCGGCGGTCTACATCGGCTGCGAGTTCGGCGGGCGCATCTCCGCCATCCTGATCAACGTGCCCGGCGACGCCGGCGCCATCATGACGACGCTGGACGGCTACCCGATGGCACGCGCCGGGCTGGGCGGCGTGGCCTTGTCGATCTCGGCCTGGTCGTCGTTCGTCGGCTCGATGATCGCGGCCATCGGCTTCGTGCTGTTCGCGCCGCTGCTGGCCAGGTGGGCGCTGGCCTTCGGCCCGGCCGAGTACTTCGCGCTGATGTGTTTCGCCTTCGCCTGCATCACCGGGCTGCTGGGCGATGCACCGGTCAAGGCCGGCCTCGCGGCGGTGATCGGCCTGTCGCTGTCCACCGTCGGCATCGATGCCAACTCGGGCGTCTATCGCTTCACCGGCGGCGACGTGCACCTGTCCGACGGTGTGCAGTTCATCGTGCTGGTGATCGGCCTGTTCTCGATCAGCGAGATTCTGCTGATGCTCGAGCAGCACGTCGGTGGTGGCGGCATGGTCAAGAACACCGGCCGCGCGCTGTTCAACTTCGGGGAACTGGCCCAGACCTGGTGGAGCACGCTGCGCTCGTCGCTGGCGGGCTTCGTCATCGGCGTGCTGCCGGGCGCCGGCGCCACCATCGCCAGCGCCATCACCTACACCACCGAAAAACGGCTGGCCGGCGCGAACGGCAGGTTCGGCGAGGGCGACATCCGCGGCGTGGCGGCGCCCGAGGCGGCCAACAACGCGTCGGCGATCGGCTCGTTCGTGCCGATGCTGACGCTGGGCGTGCCGGGGTCGGGCACGACGGCGGTGATGATGGGCGCACTCGCCCTGTACAACATCACGCCGGGGCCGGCGCTGTTCACGATGAACCCCGACCTGGTCTGGGGCCTGATCGCCTCGCTGTTCGTCGCCAACGTCATCCTGCTGGCGCTCAACATCCCGCTGGTCGGCGTGTTCGCGCGCATGCTGCAGACGCCCAACTGGCTGCTGGTGCCGGCCATCCTCACGGTGAGCGCGGTGGGCGTGTATTCGGTGCACGCCACCACGTTCGACCTGGGCATGATGGCGGTGTTCGGCATCATCGGCTACCTGCTGCGCAAGCAGGGCGTGCCGATGGCGCCGCTGATCCTCGGCTTCGTGCTCGGCGACATCATGGAGCAGAACCTGCGCCGCGCGCTGTCGATCACCGACGGCGACGTCGGCATCCTGTTCGAGAGTCCGATCTCGATCAGCCTGTGGGTCCTGGCCGCGCTGATGCTGTTCGTGCCGCCGCTGCTGCGGCTGCGCAGGCGTCATGCGCAGGGAGTCGCCTGAGAGCGGCGCGCGGGCGCCCAGGGCCGCCGACACCCGGTGGCCGCGCGTGGCCTCGCCTCGTCGCCGCCTGCCATGTTCGTGGCGCGTCGAACCGATGCCGGCCACCCGGCTGCCCACGCTGCGAACAGGTCGTTGCGGCCGCGGCTTGAAGATCGCAGGCGCGCGGTCAAGAATGCGCCCGGGCAGTGGCAACGCAGCGCGCCGGGCCGCGCCGGGCGGCGGGCGGCCGTGACCTCGCCCGGCACCCGAAGCGTCCGATCGCGCCGCATCCGCCCACGCCCACGCACGCGCCATGCCCACTCCGATCCGCGGCATCTCCTCGATGGCCACGCGCGCCGTGCTCGCCGAGCTGTGCGCAGCCTGGCGCGAGCGCAGCGGCGTCGAGGTGACGCTCGAGGCCACGGGCGGGGTCGATGCGGCCGGGCGCGTCGCGGCGGGCGAAGCGTTCGACGTCGTCGTGCTGGCGGCCGACGCGATCGACAAGCTTGGCGGCGCCGGCCACGTCGTCGCCGGCAGTCGGGTCGATCTGGTGCGCTCGTCGGTCGCCGTCGCGGTGCGCGCCGGCGCGCCGCGGCCGGATGTCTCGAGCGAAGCGGCACTGCGTGAGGTGGTGCGCAACGCGCGCAGCGTGGGCTTTTCCACCGGCCCGAGCGGCGTGTTCCTGCAGCAGCTGTTCGAGCGCTGGGGGCTGGCGGCTGAACTCGAAGGCCGGCTCGTGCAGGCCCGGCCCGGCGTGCCGGTCGGGCGGCTGGTGGCCGAGGGCCGCTGCGAACTGGGTTTTCAGCAGCTCGCGGAGCTGATGCACGAGCCGGGTGTCGACGTGCTCGGCTTGCTGCCGGGCGCGATCGCGCACGTCACCACGTTCTCGGGCGCGCTGGCCGTGACCAGCACGCAGGTCGACGCGGTGCGCGCCTGGCTCGCGTACGCGAGCTCGCCCGAGACGGCCGAAGTCAAGCGGCGGCACGGCATGGAGCCGGCCTGAATCGAGGCACGATCCGCCTGCGGAGCGCACCATGATCATCGACATCCACGGCCACTACACCACCGCGCCCAAGGCGCTCGAGAGCTGGCGCCAGGCGCAGATCGCCGGCATCGCGGACCCCGCCGTCCGCCCCAAGGCGAGCGACCTGAAGATCGGCGACGACGAGATCCGCGAGTCGATCGAGACCAACCAGCTCGCCAGGATGCGCGAGCGCGGCAGCGATCTCACGATCTTCAGCCCGCGCGCGAGCTTCATGGCGCATCACATCGGCGACTTCCAGGTCTCGAGCACCTGGGCGGCGATCTGCAACGAGCTGTGCTGGCGCGTCTCGCAGCTGTTCCCGCGCCATTTCGTGCCGGCGGCGATGCTGCCGCAAAGCCCCGGCGTCGACCCGAGGAGCTGCCTGCCCGAGCTCGTCAAGTGCGTCGAGCAGTACGGCAACGTCGCCATCAACCTCAACCCCGACCCCTCGGGCGGCCACTGGAAGGAGCCGCCGCTCACCGCGCGCCACTGGTACCCGATCTACGAGAAGATGGTCGAGTACGACATCCCGGCCATGGTGCACGTCAGCACGAGCTGCAACGCGTGCTTCCACACCACCGGCGCACACTACATCAACGCCGACACGACGGCGGTGATGCAGCTCATCCAGGGCGACCTGTTCAAGGACTTCCCGACGCTCAAGTTCGTCGTGCCGCACGGCGGCGGCGCGGCACCGTACCACTGGGGCCGCTACCGCGGACTGGCGCAGGAACTCGGCAAGCCGCTGCTCGGCGAGCACCTGCTGCACAACGTCTTCTTCGACACCTGCGTGTACCACCAGCCGGGCATCGACCTGCTGACGCGGGTGATCCCGCTGGACAACATCCTCTTCGCCAGCGAGATGATCGGTGCGGTGCGCGGCATCGACCCCGAAACCGGATTCCACTACGACGACACCCGGCGCTACATCGAGGCGAGCCCGCAGCTGTCGGCCGCGGACAGGCACCGGATCTACGAAGGCAATGCGCGGCGCGTGTACCCTCGGCTCGATGCCGCGCTGAAGCGCCAGGGCCGCTAGGGCCGCTAGGGCCGCCAGGGCCGCCAGGGCCGCCAGGGGCAGCGCAGCGCACGAACCCGGCAGAACATCGCGAGGAGTCACCATGTACGAGCTCGGCGTCGTCCACCGCAACATCGAGCGCGCGCCCGCGCACATCGCGCAGCAGCTCGGCGCGTACGGCTGCGCGACCGTGCACGAGGCGCTGGGCCGCGTCGGCCTGATGCAGCCGTACCTGCGGCCGATCCATCCCGGCGCGCAGGTCTCGGGCACGGCGGTCACGGTGCTGCTGCAGCCGGGCGACAACTGGATGATGCATGTCGTCGCCGAACAGATCGCCCCGGGCGACATCGTCGTCGCCGCCGTCACCACCGAGTGCAGCGACGGCTACTTCGGCGACCTGCTGGCCACCAGCTTCATGGCGCGCGGCGCGCGGGCGCTGGTCATCGACGCCGGCGTGCGCGACGTGAAGACGCTGGGCGAGATGGGCTTTGCCGTGTGGAGCAAGGCGGTGAGCGCGCGCGGCACCGTCAAGGCCACGCTTGGCTCGGTGAACATCCCCGTCGTCTGCGCCGGCGCGCTGGTGCATCCGGGCGACGTCATCGTCGCCGACGACGACGGCGTCGTCTGCGTGCCGCGCGAGCGCGCCGCGGCCGCACTCGAGGCGGCCACCCGGCGCCAGGCCAACGAGGGTGAAAAGCGCGCCCGGCTCGCGGCCGGCGTGCTCGGCCTCGACATGTACAAGATGCGCGAGCCGCTCGAGAAGGCCGGCCTGCGCTACCTCGACTGAAGGCCCCGCCGTGCGCATTGCCCTCATCGGTTACGGCGAAGTCGGCCGCATCCTGGCCGAGGACCTGCGCGAGCGCGCCCACGTGCTCGCGGCCTACGACACCAGGCTCGCGGGCGACGCCGGGCAGGCGATGCGCGAGCACGCGCAGCTGTGCGGCGTGACGATGGCCGCCGACCACGCCGAGGCCGTGCGCGGCGCCGAACTGGTGATCTCGGCCGTCACCGCCAGCCAGGCGGTGGCGGTGGCCGAGGCCGTCGCGCCGGGGCTGACGGGCGGCGCGTTCGTGCTCGACCTGAACTCGGCCTCGCCCGGCGCCAAGGTGCATGCCTGCGCCGTCGTGCACGCCGCGCTCGGGCGCTACGTCGAGGGTGCGGTGATGACGTCGGTGCCGCCACACCGCATCAAGGTGCCGCTGCTGCTCGGCGGCCCCGATGCCGGGGCGCTGGCGCCGCTGCTCGACGAACTGGGCTTCGCGGCGCGCATCGCCAGCCCGGCGCTGGGCGTGGCCAGCGCCACCAAGATGTGCCGCAGCGTGATGATCAAGGGCCTCGAGGCGATGGTCATCGAGAGCTTCACCGCGGCGCGCCACTACGGCGTCGAGGACGCGGTGATCGCATCGCTGGCCGAGACCTTCCCCGGCATCGACTGGGAGCGCCAGGCCGCCTACTTCTTCCAGCGCGTCATCGAGCACGGGCGCCGGCGCAGCGAAGAGGTGCGCGAGGTGGCCGTCACCGTCGAGGAGGCGGGCCTCGCCGCCTGGAGCGCGGCCGGCACCGCCGAACGGCAGGCCTGGGTCGCCGGCCTGGCCGACCGGGGCGTGTTCGGCGAGCGCGGCACGAGCACCTACGCGCGCAGCGCCGACTGGCGCACCGAGGCCGACCGCATCCTCGCCCATCTCGGACACGCCGGCCAGGCGGGAGCCAAGCGCTGATGGACTTCGTCAAGACCCCCGGCTGGCTCGACTGGTGCGCGCACCCCAGCAAGCCGCGCCTGCGGCTGCCGCCGGGCAGCGTCGATGCGCACTGCCACGTCTTCGGCCCCGGCGCCGAGTTCCCGTTCGCGCCCGAGCGCAAGTACACGCCCTGCGATGCATCGAAGCAGCAGCTGTACGCGCTGCGCGAGCACCTCGGCTTCGCGCGCAACGTCGTCGTGCAGGCGACCTGCCACGGCGCCGACAACCGCGCCATGGTGGATGCCTGCACGAGCAGCGGCGGGCGCGCGCGCGGCGTGGCCACGGTGCGCCGCAGCGTGAGCGACGCCGAGCTCGGGGCGCTGCACGCGGCCGGCGTGCGCGGCGTGCGCTTCAACTTCGTCAAGCGCCTGGTCGACTTCACGCCGCGCGACGAGCTGATGGAGATCGCCGGCCGCGTCGCCGGCCTCGGCTGGCACGTCGTCGTCTACTTCGAGGCGCAGGACCTGCCCGAGCTGTGGGATTTCTTCGGCGCCCTGCCGACCACGGTGGTGGTCGACCACATGGGACGGCCCGACGTGAGCAAGCCGCTCGACGGGCCCGAGTTCGCGCTGTTCCTGAAGTTCATGCGCGAGCACGCCAACGTGTGGAGCAAGGTGAGCTGCCCCGAGCGGCTGTCGGCGAGCGGGCCCCCCGCGCTGGACGGCGAGCAGGCGCCGTACCGCGACGTCGTGCCGTTCGCGCGCCGCGTCGTCGAGGAGTTCCCCGAGCGCGTGCTGTGGGGCACCGACTGGCCGCATCCGAATCTGAAGAACCACATGCCCGACGACGGGCTGCTGGTGGACTTCATCGCGCACATCGCGCCGACGGCCGCGCTGCAGAAGAAGCTGCTGGTCGACAACCCGATGCGCCTTTACTGGCCCGAGGAGGTCTGACGATGGCTCTGGACAAACCCTACAAGGACATCCCCGGCACGACGATCTTCGACGCCGAGCAGGGGCGCAAGGGCTACGCGCTCAACCAGTTCTGCATGAGCCTGATGAAGGCCGCCAACCGCGAGCGCTTCAAGGCCGACGAGCGCGCCTATCTCGACGAATGGCCGATGAGCGAGGAGCAAAAGCTCGCCGTGCTCGCGCGCGACCTCAACCGCTGCATCGCGCTCGGCGGCAACGTCTACTTCCTGGCCAAGATCGGCGCCACCGACGGCCTGAGCTTCCAGCAGATGGCCGGCAGCATGACCGGCATGACCGAGGCCGAGTACCGCGACATGATGGTCGCCGGCGGCCGCTCGATCGAAGGCAACCGCCGCCTGGGCGAGGACGGCGACGCGCAGCCGCAGCGCCAGCCGCAGGGCGCGGCCGCGCGCGCGGCGCACGGCACGCCGAGCGGAGGCTGACATGGCCCGCATCAGCGCCAGCGTCTACACCAGCCACGTGCCCGCGATCGGCGCGGCGATGGACCTCGGCAAGGACCACGAGCCGTACTGGCAGAAGGTGTTCGCCGGCTACGAGTTCTCGCGCCGCTGGATGAAGGCGCACCGTCCCGACGTCGTCTTCCTCGTCTACAACGACCACGCCAACGCCTTCAGCCTCGAGCTGATCCCCACCTTCGCCATCGGCACCGCGGCCGGCTTCGCGATTGCCGACGAGGGCTGGGGCGCGCGCCCGGTGCCCGCCGTCCAGGGCCACCCCGAGCTCGCCGCCCACATCGCGCAAAGCGTGATCCAGGACGACTTCGACCTCGCGATCGCCAACCGCATGGACGTCGACCACGGCCTGACGGTGCCGCTCAACCTCATGTGCGGCAAGCTCGATCCCGCGCGCGACGCCTGGCCGTTCGCCGTCATCCCGTTCGCGGTCAACGTCGTGCAGTACCCGGTGCCCAGCGGCCGGCGCTGCTATGCGCTCGGGCAGGCGATCCGCCGTGCGGTCGAGCGCTGGGACGGCCCGCTCGACGTGCAGATCTGGGGCACCGGCGGCATGAGCCACCAGCTGCAGGGGCCGCGCGCCGGGCTCATCAACGCCGCGTGGGACCAGCGCTTCCTCGACCGCCTCGTCGCCGAGCCGGCCAGCCTCGCCCAGATGCCGCACGTCGAGTACGTGCGCGAGGCCGGCAGCGAGGGCATCGAGCTCGTGATGTGGCTGATCGCGCGCGGCGCGATGGCCGACGGCGCGGGCGGCCCGCCGCCGCGCGTGGTGCATCGCTTCTATCACGTGCCGGCCAGCAACACCGCGGTCGGCCACCTGATCCTCGAAGACCCAGCCACCAGGTCGGTCGACGTCGGATCCTCCAACACCGCCGCGGGAGAGCAGGCATGACCATCCGGGTGGCCCTCGCCGGTGCCGGCGCCTTCGGCACCAAGCATCTGGACGCGATCGCGAAGATCGCCGACGTCGAGGTCGTCTCGCTCGTCGGCCGCGAGCCCGGCAAGACCCGGGAGACGGCCGACAAGTACGGCATCGGGCACGTCGGCACCGACCTGGCCGAAGCGCTCGCGCGCGCCGACGTCGACGCCGTCATCCTCGCCACGCCGACGCAGATGCATGCCGCGCAGGCCCTCGCCTGCCTGGACGCGGGCAAGCACGTGCAGGTGGAGATCCCGCTGGCCGATTCGCTGCGCGACGCCTACCGCGTCGTCGATGCGCAGCAGCGCACGGGGCGCGTGGCGATGTGCGGCCACACGCGCCGCTTCAACCCGAGCCACCAGTGGGTGCGCCGGCGCATCCTGGCCGGCGAGTTCCACGTCCAGCAGATGGACGTGCAGACCTACTTCTTCCGTCGCACCAACATGAACGCGCTCGGCCAGCCGCGCAGCTGGACCGACCACCTGCTGTGGCACCACGCGGCGCACACGGTGGACCTGTTCGCCTACCAGGCGGGCGCGCCGATCGTCAGGGCGCACGCGCTGCAGGGGCCCATCCACCCGGCGCTGGGCATCGCGATGGACATGAGCATCCAGCTGCAGGCGGCCAACGGCGCGATCTGCACGCTGAGCCTGTCGTTCAACAACGACGGGCCGCTGGGCACGTTCTTCCGCTACATCGGCGACAGCGGCACCTACGTCGCGCGCTACGACGACCTGTTCGACGGCAGGGAGCAGAAGATCGACGTGAGCCGCGTCGACGTGTCGATGAACGGCATCGAGCTGCAGGACCGCGAGTTCTTCGCCGCCATCCGCGAAGGGCGCGAGCCCAACGCCAGCGTGGCGCAGGTGCTGCCCTGCTACGAGGTGCTGCACGACCTCGAGCGGCGGCTGGCGGGGTAGGGGCCGCAGCCCGGCGGCGGCACTCGCAACAGGGCCACGTGACACGAGGCCGCCGCAAAGCGCGGGCGGCCCCGTGGGAAGGCCGGTGGCGGCCCCGTGGGGCCTCGCGGTGGGGGCGTGTCCGCGGTGCCGCGGCGTCAGGCCCCGCTGTGCGCGCGCTGGCGGCGACGCCGCAGCGCGAGCAGTGCCACCGGGCCGAGCACGAGCGCGAGCGTGCCGGGCTCGGGCACGTTGTTGTCCGGCGGCGGATCGCCGGTGATCATGTCCTGCGCGCCGCGGGCTTCGAGCACCATCGTGTAGCTGCGGTCCAGCGACGCTGCGGTGGGGATCGCGGCGAAATAGCTCGCCAGCGCGCTCGCGGTGCCGGCCTCGAGCCCGCTCGCACTGAAGGCGCCGGAACCGATGTTCCAGCCCGTGTCGTACTTGCTTTCCCAGATGCCGAGCTGGATCGCAGCCGCCTCGTAGGCGGTGGCCGGATGCAGCCAGGCGTAGGGGTCGAGCGTCGCC
Source organism: Pseudomonadota bacterium (assembly GCA_018241895.1). GTDB lineage: Bacteria > Pseudomonadota > Gammaproteobacteria > Burkholderiales > Burkholderiaceae_C > Rubrivivax. The sequence continues at coordinate 3,555 of JAFECX010000072.1, read as the reverse complement.
TTGCCGGCGTTGCGCACGGCGTTCACGGCACCCAGGAAGTCGAGCGTGCGATCGCTCACGCCGGCGAAGTTCACGGTGTAGGTGACGACCTGGCCGTTGCCGATCGTCTCGTACAGGTCGTAGCAGTACATCCACAGGTCGGACACGCTGTCGACGAAGCGCCCCGGCTCGATGTCGACGAGGTGGGAGGCCGTGCCCTGGAAGCGGCCCGCGTTCACGGTTAGCGACTCGCTGCCCGAGCCGGACTCCTTGGGGAAGCTGATCTTCACCTGGTCGTAGCCCGGTGAGGGCGTGCCGTTGAAGATGTTCGCGTCGAACGTGACGGTCACGCTGGCGGCCTGGGCCGTGAGGGCGGCGAAGGCCGCAGCGGCAAGCGTTGCCGCGGTGAGGGTTCTGGACAGGCGAGACATGTTCTTTGCTGCAGTGATGTCGGAGTGGCGGCGAGTCTGCCCGCCCACCTGCGTCGGCCGATAGCCCCCGATTGCGGGGTGAGGCCCTGGGCCGCCGGCGCGTTGCGCAATCCTGCGCAACCTGTCGCCTGCGCCGTGAGGCTGCACCAGCGCGCGGCGCGCCCGCTTCGTGAAATGATCGGCAGATCGATGTGCGCGCTCCGCGCCTGGCCGGGGCGCGCACCCGCGAGGTCGGTACCGAGGAGTTCGGATGCGCGCGCGGCGCACCGCTTGACCTTCCAACGTGGGCAGGCCCCAGGATCGCGCCGCAACTTCTCGAAGGAGGCTCGAATGCAGTTCCATCTCGACGACATGACCTGCGGCGGCTGCGCGCGCAGCGTCACGAAGGCGATCCAGACCCTGGACCCCGAAGCGCGGATCGAAGCCGATCCGCCGAACCGGCGCGTGGAGGTCACGACCCACGTGCCGCGCGAGCAGGTCGCGGCCGCGCTGCGCGCAGCGGGATTCCCGCCGCGCGAGCCCTGAGGCGCGCCGCGCTGCCGCCGCGCGCCGACGATGCAGGCGCTGCTGGGCTCGCCCGTCGTGCAGGCGGCGCTGCTGGCCGCAGCGGGCGCCGTCGCCTTCTCGCTGCGCAACGTGCCCGGGCTCGTCGCGTCGTGGCTGCAGCGCTTCTTCGTCTCCACGCTCAGCGTCGACTCGCGCGACGAGTTCCTGTTCTCGGCGCTGGTCGAGTACATGGATGCGCATCCGGCGCTGCGCCAGGTCAACCAGTTCACCGCGCGCAGCGTGCGCCGCGGCACGGCGTACCAGAGCCTGGAGGAAGACCTGCGCGGTGGCCTGGCGCCGCGCGCCTACCTCTCGCCCGGCGAGGGGCTGCACATCCTGTGGATCGACGGGCGGCTGCTGTGGATGCGCCGCGAGCTGCAGGTGGCGCAGAGCGTCTTCGAGCGCATCAGCCTGTCGCACTTCGGGCGCTCCGGCGACTGGCTGGCCGGCTTCCTGCAGCACGCGATCGACGCGCGCGCCAGCCGCGAGAGCGACACGCTGTCGGTCTACATCCCGAACCCGTTTCACGGCGGCGACTGGATGCGCGCCCGGCTGGGCTCGCGCCGGCCGCTCGCGTCGGTGGTGCTGAAGGCGGGGCAGGCCGAGGCGCTGCTGGCGGGGCTGCAGCGCTTCTACGCGACGCGCGAACGCTACGCCGGCCTGGGCATCCCGTGGCGGCGCGGCTATCTGCTGTACGGTCCGCCAGGCACGGGCAAGACCTCGCTCGTGACCGCGCTGGCCTCGGAGCTGCGGCTCAACGTGTGCACGCTCAGTCTGGCCTCGCCGGTGGTCACCGACGAGAAGATCCACAGCCTGCTGGCCGGCGTGCCGCAGCGCTCGCTGCTGCTGATCGAGGACGTCGACACCTTCTTCCGCCAGCGCGACGCCGCACACGCGCAGGTGCGGCTGTCGTTCTCGGGCTTCCTGAACGCGCTCGACGGCGTCGCCACGCAGGAGGGCAGCGTGCTCTTCATGACCACCAACCATGCCGGGCAGCTCGATCCGGCGCTCATCCGCGCCGGTCGCATCGACGAGCGGATCGAGCTCGGCCTGTGCGACGCCGACCAGCTGCGCCGCCTGTACCTCAAGTTCGACCCCGACGAGGTCGCCGCACGCGCTTATGCGGCCGCGCATGCCGAGCAGGCGCTCGCGCCGGCACAGGTGCAGGCCGAGCTGATGGCGCGTCTGGGCGTCGGCAGCGGCCGGCCGGTGGCCGACGCGCAGGGCGGCTGAGGGCGCGCGCCGGCGCCCTCAGCCGTGCGCGCTCACCTGCCCGGGCGGATCGACCTGCACCGTCACGTGGTCGATGGCGTAGCGCTGCTTGAGCCACGCCGCCACCAGCGGCGGCAGCGTCAGCGGGTCGACGCCTGCAGCCGGGCTGACGTGCACGGTGGCGATGGCGCTGTCGTCGCTCAGCGTCCAGGCGTGCAGGTGGCCGGCTTCGGCGATCTGCGGCAGCGCGGCCAGGCCGCGCTCGGCGGCCACGACATCGACGCCCTGCGGCACCGCCTGCAGCAGCACCTGGATCGAGTAGACCACGAGGCGCCAGGCCGAGCGCACCACCAACACCGCCACCAGCACCGACAGGATGGGGTCGAGGATGGTCCAGCCGGTGAGCATGATGCCGATGGCCGCCGCGATGGCGCCGACGGAGCCGAGCAGGTCGCCGATGACGTGCAGCAGCGCGCCGCGCAGGTTGCCGTCGCCGCGGTTGCCCGACCACAGCACCCAGGCGCCGGCCAGGTTCACGACGAGGCCGATCGTCGCCACGACCAGCATCGGCCCGGCCAGCACTTCGGCCGGCTGCGCGATGCGCCCGACCGCCTCCCAGACGATCCAGACCACCAGCAGCAGCAGCGCGGCGCCGTTGGCCAGCGTGGCCAGCACGCGCACGCGATGAAAGCCGTAGGTGCGCGTGGCGTCGGCCGCGCGGCGCGCGATGCGGTAGGCGACGAGCGCCAGCAGCAGCGCGGCGGCGTCCGAGACCATGTGGCCCGAGTCGGCGATCAGTGCGAGCGAGCCCGACATCCAGCCGCCGACGGCCTGCACGACGGCGTAGCCGACGGTGATGACGAAGACCCAGCGGATGCGCCGCTCGTTGTCCTGCGTCACCACCTGGGCGTGGCTGTGGCCGTCGTGCGCGTCATGCGCGCCGTGGCTGTGGCCGCGGCCGTGGCCGTGGGCGGCGTGGTCGTGCTCTGCGTGGCCGTGATCGCCGGCATGGCCGTCGTGGGCACGGGCATCGTCGTCGCTGGCGTGGGCAAGGCCGTCGTGCGCACAGGCACCGCCGTCGTGGGCGTGCGCGCCGCCGTCGTGGGCGTGGGCATCGCTCTCGTGGGCATGGGCCTGACCATCGTGCGCAGGCGCGTCGGTGCCGCACGCCTGTCCATCGCCGTCATGCCGGTGGGCAGCGCCCGCGGGTGCGTCGGCGCGGCCCGCGTGGCCGTCGCCGCGGCCGGGAAGATGCTCGGGATCGGCGGCGATGGGCATGAGGGTCTCGTCGGATCGAATGGCGTCGGGGGGTGGGCTCGATGCGGCCGCGCTCAATGCGCCCCGCGGTGCTTGGCGGGCGCCGCCGCGGGTGCGGCGGCCCGGGCGG
>JAFECX010000071.1 GCA_018241895.1 Pseudomonadota bacterium | reverse complement strand
CCCGCCGAGGCCGCGCCGCAGCCCGTCGAGGCCGCTGACGCGCCGGCTCCGGCACCGGCCGCCAGGCGGCACGCGCTGCGCGTGCGCAAGGGCGCCGGCGCAGCGTGACGAGGCCGCCCAAGGCGCGGCACACAGCGGCCGCGCCAGTTCGGCGGGCTGGGAGGCACCGGCTGGTGCAGGTCATGGGCGCCGCGGTCGGCGCGCACGCCCGCGTCGTCTTGGGTGCGGCACAGATTCCCGCCGGCGCCTGAACGTCCGCCAGCCCCGGGCAACACAATATTCCCGGCGCCCCATCGTCTACCTGGCATGCACGCCGCCTCCGGCCCGCTCCCGCCCGGCCCCTACGCCATGCCTGCCAACGCCGCGCGCTTCACCGAAGTCGTCAAGCGCGAGCGCTCTCGGCTGGGCCGCTTCATCCGCAGCCAGGTGCGCGACGCGGCCGAGGCCGAGGACATCCTGCAGGACGTGTGGCTCGAGTTCTACGCCGCCGCGGACGCCATCGAGCAGGCTGGCGCCTGGCTGTTTCGAGTCGCCCGCAACCGCATCGTCGACCGCTCGCGCAAGGCGAGGGAGGAGCCGCTGCCGCGCGCCGACGACGAAGAGGGTCGCAGCTGGCTCGAGCAGAACCTGCCCGACCCCGCCGCCGGGCCCGATGCCGCCTATGCCCGTTCGGTGCTGCTGGACAGCATCCGGGCCGCACTGCAGACGCTGCCGCCGGAGCAGTGCGACGTGTTCGTGGCGCACGAGATCGAGGGCCTGTCGTTTGCCGAGATGGCTTCGTCATGGCACGTGCCGCAGAACACGCTGCTCGCCCGCAAGCGCTATGCCGTGCTCGCGCTGCGCGCACGGCTGCGCGCCGAATACGGCGACCTCGTCGTGTAGCCGGCACGCACTGCGGCCCGTTCCTGGAGTGAACCATGCGTATCTTCCCGCTCGTCCTCATCGCCGTCGGCACGTTCGGCGTGCTCCAGCACTACGGGCTCGTCGACCCCGCGTTCGTGCACCTGTTCTGGCCGCTGCTGCTCATCGGCATCGGCGTGGCGCTGCTCGTGCGCGGCCCACGCTGGCGCGGTGACGCCAACGAGCGCATGCAAGACCGCTGGGAGCGGCGCATGGGCCGCCACTTCGGCCCCGGCTGGGCCAGCCTGAGCGAGGAAGAGCGTGAGCGTTTTCGCGCCGGCATGCGGCACTGGCGCTCGCATGGCTGGGGCGGCGATTCGCCCGCACCGCCCGCACCGCCCGCACCGCCCGCGGCCGCAGGCCCCCCGCCCCCACGGTCGACGGCGCCGCCACCCGCGCCGGGCGAGCAGCGCTGAGCGCCCGGCGCCGCGATCGATCCTGCCCATTGCGCCAACCCTCACCTCCTCACCTCGACCCGGAGCACATCATGAGAATCTTCCCCGTCGCCCTCATCGTCATCGGCTCGCTGGGCCTCGCCAAGTACCTGGGCCTGCTCCCGGTCGGCGCGTTCCACCTCATCGGACCGGTTCTCTTGATCGCCCTCGGCGTGGCGCTGTTGTTGCGCCGCCCGCGCCACTGCCGCGGCGAATGGCACGCCCGCCGTGGCCCTGGCGGCGATGGCGCGGAGGCACCCCGGCCGCAGCCTGCGCGGCCTGTCTGACGCAGCGCTGCAGGCGCCCCGCCAGGCGCTCGCCGACCGCGCGGTGCCCATCGACAATGCCCTCGTCGAGCCGCGGATCGAGCCGTGGAAAGCCGTCGATGACGGCGCAGGGACCGCGCAGGGACCGCGCAAGGACGGCGCAAAGCAGACCGCAGATGCGGCCGGACGCGCGCCCGCGTCGGCTGCGTGAGCCGAGACCGGTCCGCATCCAGTGCGCCGCGGACCGCCGCACCGCAAGCGTCAGGGTGACGCGGCCGTCGAGCCCCGCACGAAGCGTTTCAGCACCGCCGGCTCGGCGTCGGTGATCGCCCAGTAGCGCATCCCGCCGGCCACCCAGGTCGCCAGCGCGTAGCCGTCGTCCGAGCGGGTCTGCGGCGCCGCCGCCGCGTCCGTCGTCGGGAACAGGTACAGGTCGATCGGGTGTCCGCCGGCACGGTAGATCAGCACCGCGACGCGGCGCGCATCGACATAGTCGACACGACCGCCGAGCAGCGCAAACCCCTGCGGCGCGAGGTCCACGACCGGCGGCGCATAGTCCAGCCGCCCGTTGAACCACGGCTTGACCGTGTGCTCGTCGGTCGAGATCACGTCGACCGGGCGCCCCGACAGCAGCGCGCGCACGTGGCTCGCGACGATCTGCTGCGCCAGCAGCCCCTGCGCGGTCGGCCGCTGCAGCCACAGCCCCGCCGCCAACGCCAGCGCGCAGGCTGCGACCACCGCCATCCCCAGGTTCGCCCAGGCCTGCACCGCCCAGCCGCCGGCGCGCCCGCCGCGGCGCGCCGGCCGCGCCGGCAGCGGTGCTGCCGCGACCTGCGGCAGAGCGGCCCGCACGCGCTGGCGCAGCGCATCGGGCGCACGGTGGTACGGCGCCTGCGCGCGCAACGCATGGCCCAGACCGCGGATCGCGTCCAGTTCGGCCCGGCACGCCGCGCAGCCCTGCAGATGGCGGTTCAGGCGCGCCGCTTCGGCCAGCTCGAGCGCGTTGTCGGCATAGGCGTCCAGCAGGTCGCGTGCCTCGTCGCATTCCATCATTGCCCCTCCCGGCGGCGCACGGGCGCGGCGCCCGCGCCCGCGTGCACGTCGCCCCCGGCTGCGCTCGTCGGGCGCGGCGGCCCGTCGCGCAGCGCGGCCGCCAGCAGGCGGCGGCCCCGCGACAGCCGCGACATGACGGTGCCGACCGGGATGCCGGCCACCATCGCGATATCCGCGTAGCTCATGTCCTCCAGCTCGCGCAGCACCAGCACCTCGCGCAGCGGCACCGGCAGCGCGGCAAGCGCGCGATGAACCCGCTCGGCATCCTGGCGCTGCATTGCGAGCGCCTGCGGATCGCTGCGCGCGCCGTCGCTCCAGCCGGCAAGCGGCCCGGCGTCGTCCATCGTGTCGTCGAACGGCACCAGCGTGGCGGCATCGTGGCGCCGGCTCCATTCCGAATACCAGGTGTTGCGCACGATGGCCAGCAGCCAGGCGCGTGCGTTGCCGCCGCGAAAGCCATCGAAGTACCGGAACGCCCGCAGACAAGCCTCCTGCACCACGTCTTCGGCCTCGCTCGCACCGCCGCTGAGCCAGCGCGCGAGGTTGTACGCCGCATCCAGATGGGGCAGCGCCACTTCCTCGAAACGCCGGGACTTCTCGCCGTCGGTCATCGAGCACTCGGTGTTGGCGTTGACTCCGGCGCGCGCCGGGTTATTCCGGTCTGCATGGTCCGGCGCCGCAAGTCTAGGGCCGGGGCCGCGCGCAGCCGGCGCGGGAATATTCGCACCGCGGCGCCGGTCATGCAGGGACAGGAGCACGCCGGTCGGCGCCTCCGACACCGACTCTCACGGGAGCAGACGATGGGCAACGACAACGCAACGACGGCGGCACCGGGCCGGCGCCGGATTCTCCAATGCATGGTGGCCGCCGGGGCCGGCACGCTCTGGCTGATGAAGGGCGGCGTGCCGAAAGCGTACGCGATGGGCGACGAGGCCGGCGCCGGGCAGGCCGCGGCCGACGCGAGCTTCGGCTTCGTGCAGGTCAGCGACTCGCACATCGGCTTCAGGCACGAGCCGAACATGGATGTCGCCGGCACGCTCGCCGCCGCGCTGGCGCGGATCAACGCGCGGGCGACGGCGCCGGACTTCGTCGTGCACACCGGCGATCTGACCCACCTCTCGCGTGCCGACGAGTTCGACACGGTCGCGCAGCTGATGCAGGGCGTGAAGACGCAGCGCGTGCTGTTCGTTCCCGGAGAGCACGACGTGATCGGCGACAACGGCGCCGCGTTCTTCCAGCGCTTCGGCTACCGGCAGAATGCCGGCGGCTGGTACAGCTTCGACTACCGCGGCGCGCATTTCGTCGCCCTGATCAACGTGCTGAACCTGAAGTCGAACGGCCTGGGCTACCTCGGCGCGGACCAGCTCGCCTGGCTGAAGAAGGACCTCGCCGGGCGCTCCGCCGAAACGCCGATCGTGGTGTTCGGGCACATGCCGCTGTGGCCGCTGTACGCCGCCTGGGGCTGGGGCACCGAGGACAGCGGCGAGGCGATGACGTACCTCAGGCGCTTCGGCTCGGTGACCGTGCTCAACGGCCACATCCACCAGATCCAGCAGAAGGTCGAGGGCACGGTCACCTTCCACACTGCGCGCTCGACCGCGTACCCGCAGCCCGCGCCCGGCGTCGGCAGCGGTCCAGGCCCGCTGAAGGACCTGGGATCCCGCAAATTGCAGGCCTACCTCGGCATCCGCGACATCCGCCATGTGCAGGGTCAGGATGCGGTCACGATCACCGAGGAGGCGCTCGCATGAACGCGCAACACCGCAGGCAGGCCGTCACCCGGCGCCGGCTGATGCACGACGCGCTGGCCGCCGCGCTGCTGGTCTCGGGCGCGCTGACGGCGCGCGCCGGGCCGGCCCACGGCGGCAGCGCGGCCCCAGCCCGCCGCGTCGCAGCGAACGCCCCTCCGACGAAGGCGGTCGACATCAGGAACTTCGCGTTCGTTCCGGCGCAGACGACGGTCGCGGTCGGCACCCGCGTGGTCTGGACCAACCGCGACGACGAGGCGCATCTGGTCGCCAGCAGCGACGGGGCGTTCAAGGCCTCGCCGGCCATGGACACCGACGACACGTTCGCGATGGTGTTCGACCGGCCCGGCACCTACGCCTACTTCTGCGCCATCCACCCGATGATGCGCGGCACAATCGTCGTCAGATGATGCGCCGGCGGCGGCGGCGCAGTGCCCGAAGCCGCTGGGCAGGGCGGTGGGCGAGCCGGACGGCAGGACCGGGATTCGAAGACGAGAATGAACGACGCACCGCCAGCCACCGCATCGCACGAACCCGGCAAGTCCAGCCTCGGCATGCTCGTGCTGGGCGCCGTCGGCGTGGTGTTCGGCGACATCGGCACCAGCCCGCTGTACGCCTTTCGCGAGGTGTTTGCCGAGGGCCGCGTGCTGCTGTCGCCTGCCAACGTGCTGAGCGCGACCTCCATGTTCCTGTGGGCGCTCATCGTCGTCGTGGCGGGCAAGTACGTGGGCCTGGTCATGCGCGCCGACAACGACGGCGAGGGCGGCATGATGGCCCTGCTGGCACTGGCCTCGCGCTCGGTGGGCGAGCGCCCGCGCCTGCGCGCCGGCATGCTGGCCGTGGGCGCCTTCGGCGTGGCGCTGTTCTTCGGCGACGGCGTCATCACGCCGGCCATCTCGGTGCTGTCGGCCGTGGAGGGGCTGGAAGTGGCCACGCCCGCGGCCAGGCCGTACGTGATGCCGATCGCCCTCTTCGTGCTGGCCCTGCTGTTCCTCGTGCAACGCCGCGGCACGGCCAGCATCGGGCGCTACTTCGGGCCGGTGATGGTGCTGTGGTTCGTGATCCTGGGCGCCATCGGCGTGCCGCAGATCCTGCGTGCGCCGCAGGTGCTGGCCGCCGTCTCGCCGCTGCACGCCCTGCGCTTCGTGACGACGCATCCGCACATCGCCTTCATCACGCTGGGCGCCGTCTTCCTGTGCCTGACCGGCGCCGAGGCGCTGTATGCCGACATGGGCCATTTCGGCAGGCGGCCGATCCGCCTGGCCTGGCTCGTGCTGGTGATGCCGGCGCTGCTGCTCAACTACCTTGGCCAGGGGGCACTGGTGCTGTCGCAGCCCAAGGCCGCAGCCAATCCGTTCTACCTGCTGGCGCCGCCCTGGGCCCTGGTGGCCCTGGTGGTGCTGGCCACGGCGGCCACGGTGATCGCGTCGCAGGCGCTGATCTCGGGCGAGTTTTCCGCCGCCAAGCAGTCGATGCAGCTCGACTTCCTGCCGCGCATGCGCATCGAGCACACCTCGTCCGAGGAGATCGGGCAGATCTACGTGGGCGCCGTGAACTGGCTGCTGCTGGCGGGCGTGGTGCTCACGGTGATGCTGTTCCGCAATTCGTCGGCGATGGCCGCGGCCTACGGCGTCTCGGTCAGCCTGCTGATGGTCATCACCACCTGGCTGACCTATTTCGTGGTGCGCCATGGCTGGCATTACCCGCTGCCGGTGGCGCTGGCCGCCACCGGCGCCTTCATGATGGTCGACCTGCTGTTCTTCGCCTCCAACGCGCTGAAGATCACCGACGGCGGCTGGTTTCCGCTGCTGATGGCGGCCGTGGTCTACATGGTGATGAGCACCTGGCGCCGCGGCCGCGAGCTGGTGCGCGAAAGCAACCGCCTGCACTCGATCGGCCTGGCCGACTTCCTGGAGCCGGCCTTCGCCTATCCGCCGCCGCGCGTGGCCGGCACGGCGGTGTTCCTCAACGCCGTGGCCGGCATCACGCCCAGCGCGCTGCTGCACAGCCTCAAGCACTACAAGGTGCTGCACGAGCGCAACCTGTTCGTGAACGTGCGCAGCCACGAAGTGCCCTGGGTGGCGCCGGAGCAGCGCTGCGAGGTCACCGACCTGGGCCATGAATGCTGGCAGGTGACGATCCACTACGGCTTCAAGGATCGTTTCGACCTGCCGCTGGCGCTGCAGGGCGTGCAGGCCACCGTGGGCCTGCTCGAACCGATGGCGACGAGCTATTTCCTGTCGCGCGAGGTCGTCGTGCCCCGCCCGGGCGGCGGCATGGCGCAGTGGCGCGAGCAGCTGTTCACGCGCCTGCAGCTGAACGCCAGCGCGATGGCGGAGTTTCTCTGCCTGCCCAGCAATGCGGTGGTGGAGCTGGGGTCCAAGATCGAAATCTGAGAACCCGGCGCGCGCCGCGGGCCTGCGCGGTGCCCCGCCCGCGCTCGCAGCGCGCAAGCGTCAGCGTCCCTGGAAATGCCGGCGCAGGAACTCCGGCAGCGCGATCTCGACCGCGGCGCGGGCGGCCGGGTTGGGGCCCGCGGTCACGCCCCTGGCCGCATCGACGCCGCGCGTCACGTCGCTGCGGTGCGCGAGCCGGTCGCCGGGCGCATCGAAGCCGTGGTGGGCGTCCGGGTACACCGTGATCGTCATGTCGGCGCCACGCGCGCGTGCCGATGCCGTCAGGCGCACACACAGCGGCGTCGAGCTCCAGTCGTCGAGCGCACCGGAGTAGACGGCGAGCGGCACCGCGGCCAGCCAGCCCTGCCCTGCGCGCAGCGAGACGCCGCAGCCCGGGTAGAAGGCCACCGCCGCACGCGGCGCCTTCGGCGCGCCCGCTGCCGCATAGAACTGCGCGATGCGCGGGTCGCGGCCGTTGACGCTCGCCAGCACCGTGCTGCCGCCGTGCGACCAGCCGACCAGCGCCACGCGCTCGCTGTCGAGCTCGGCCCGTGTCGCAGCGAACGCCAGCGCGCCGAGCACGTCGAGCCGGCGCTCCGAAGGGTCGATCGACGGCTCGCCGCGCGGGATCTCGCACACGCTGCGGCGTCCGCGCGGCGTGAAGCTGTCCGGCCAGAGCACGGCGTAGCCTTCGTCCACGAAGCGCGCGGTCCACGCCCGGCTGCGCGCATCGAGCCGGCTGCGGCCGTCGCCGCGCGTGCTCCACATCCCGCCGCAACCGTGCAGGCCGACGACGAGCGGCACCCGCCCCGATGCCGACGCCGGGAGAAACAGCAGCCCGGTCACGCTCACGCCGCCTTCGAGCGAGGGAAAGCTCACCGGCTCGGGCAGGGGCAGCGCGGCATGCACCGGACTTGCGAGGGCAAGCGCGGCCACGAGCATCAGGCGCAGCAACGTGGGCACCATGCGAGTCGTGGCCGGGCGTTCAGAGCGATCGCGCAGCATGCGACCACGACCGCGGCGTGGTCTGGATGGGGCCGCGCTGCCGGCCGCAGCCGATGGTGCGGCCATCCCTGCATCGGCATCGGCATCGGCATCGGCGCGCGCCGCACCGGTGCGAGAGCGCAAGCGGCGCCTGAAGCAGCCTCGCGCGTCTCAGCGCTGCGGCGCCGGCACTTGCGCCCACAGCGCATCAGCGCCGATATCGCGCTCCACCGATGCGAGCCGCAGCCCCGCGCCCGGCGCGCTCGGGTGCAGCACCCACAGGCCCTGGTCGCCGAGCCGGTAGAGATCGCAGCGGCGCGTGTCGGGGTCGACGAGCAGGACCTCGCGCAGCGTGGGCAGCGTGCGGTAGGCGGCGAACTTGTCGCCCCGGTCGAATGCGGCCGTGGCCGGCGACAGCACCTCCACCAGCAGCACGGGCTCGCGCTTGACGAGCGGATCGGCCGCGTCACGCTCGCTGCAGGTCACCATCACGTCGGGGTAGAAGTAGGCGTCGGCGGCCTGCACGCGCAGCTTCATGTCGGTGATGAAGGTGCGGCAGGGCGTGCCGGCCAGATGCTGGCGCAGTGCCATCGCCACGTTCAGTGCCGCGGTCACATGCGCCTCGCCGGTGCCAGCCAACTGCGGTTCGTCTTCGCCATGCAGCACACGGAGTTGGCCCGCGACGAACTCGTGGCGCACGATCTGCGTCGCGTCCCAGGCCAAGAACTCCTGCGCGGTCATTCGCGGCTTCGTGGTGACGTGCATCGCTTGGCCTTGGTACGACTTCGACGTTCAGCCCAACCCGCGGTTGGCCGATCTCATGCCGCCCGAAACCGCAGTAGTTCGCGGCCCAGCCCGTCGAGCAACGCGGCGAAGCGGGTCGTCACCGTCTCGAAAACGATGTCATCGTCCACGGTGTCGCAGCCGTGCGCAATGCGGTTGCGCATGGCCACTGCCAGCACCATCTCGGGCACGCGCTCGCGCAAGTCCGGGGTGTCGCTCGCCGCGCGCCGGCATGCCTCGCCGATGATCTCGACCTGCCGCTCGACCGCGGAACGCAACAGCTCGTCGGCGCGGTAGTCGTCCAGCCGGTGGCCCCGTACAAAGCGCAGTGCCAGCCGTGCCGCGTGAGCCGCATCATCCAGATGCTTCGGCAGGCGATCGGACATACAGGTCTCGACGCGTCGCGTCCACCGCTCGACGCAAATACGGGTTGCGGATCGGCTGGTCGGTCAGAAGATCGACATGCCGCCCGAGCAACTGTTCCAGCGCGTCCGCCAGCGCAAAGTAGCGTTCGGCGCGCGAGCCGGGCGCGTTGGGCCCGAAGCTCACGATCAGGTCGAAGTCGCTGCGCTGCGCATCGAAGCGCCCGTCGGCGGCCGAGCCGAACACTTCCAGCCGCTCGACGCCCCAGGCACGACACAGCGCGACGATCTCATCGTGGTGGTCGATCAGCGGCTGGGCGAGCGGCGGCGGCATGGGGGCATTGTCGGGCTGGGGCGGCATGGCCGCAATCGCGCGGCCTCCAGCGGCCCCGCCCGGCACCCACGCACTCACTGCGCCGCCGCGCGCTCCAGGTTCAGCGCCAGCAGCCGGCGCAGGATTTCGTCGTCGGGCATGCCGGCACTGTCGTCGGCCCAGCCGTAGGCGGCGGCGACGGCCGCATCCAGCGCCGCGTGCGCCTGCGCGAGCCAGGCCGGGCGCTGGTTGTAGAGATGGGTCAGCGTGCGTTGGGCCACCTCCTTCTCGAAGCCGGGCCGCGCGACGATGCGATCCGGGTAGGGCGAGGCCGTCATGCCCAGCGGCACGACTTCGCCGATGCGCTCGGTCCACTCGGGCGGGTTCAGCCACGCGTCGCGCAGCGCCACCAGCCGATGGGCGGCGCGGGCGATGGCCTGGGCGTGCGCGCGCACGCCGGCGCCCAGGCCGGCCGGGATGCAGGCGCCACCTTCGATCGCCTCGGTGCGCTGGTGCGCGGTGTCGGCCGGCGTGAGGCCGGCGGGGAACGGGAAGGTCTCGAAGCAGGTGGTGGGGGTGTAGCGCGGGTCGTTGCCCTTGCCCATCCAGGTGCACATGCGCAGCGACCACAGTTCGTGCAGGCGACTGTGCAGGATGCCGAAGGTGGTGTCGTCGGCGCGGGCCACCAGCGCGGTGGCGTCGTCAACATAGACGCGTGGATGGACCCACGTGAAGGTCCGATGCTTGGCAACGCGTGGCGTAACGATGACGCGCCGGAGGCACGATGTGGCCGCGCGCAAGTCGTCGCCGCTTCGCCCGTGTAGCCACCAGTTCTCCCTGCGTGACCGATCGGCGTTGTGCTCGCGTTGAGGCTTGACGTGGGCTACCACGTGCGCGAAGGGCATCTCGTAGAGCGAGGCGTCCGTCTGTGGCATTCGCCCGAAGTCGACGAGCCATGCGTCGCGAGGCCGTGACACAAGATCCTTTGCGTTGCGCAAAGGGCGCATGACGTCGGCGTTGGATCGCCCGTTCACGTTCGGTTGCTGCAGCCAAGAAGAGGCGACATCGCGGCTGACGTCGAAGGCGCCGACCTTGACGGAGCCCTGAAAGCACGCCCCGCGACACGCGCCGAGCCGCTCCGCAACGGTCAGGTTCAACGTACCGGCCTCCCCGGCGCCTGTGAGGTCCGATGGGATTGACGCCACGTTTCGTCCGTTGACGACCGCCCCCTGCACGCTCGCCCCAAACGCCACCAGCGACACCCGCACCGCCGCCCCATCGTTCACCCACGGCTCGTCGCTCCACGCCTCGAAGATGCGCGTGGTCTTGACGATCGCGTCCAGCACTGCGCGGTTGGCGCCGCCGCGGATCGAGTTCGTCGCCACCAGCCCCGCGCGCTGCAGGCGGCCGGCTTCGATCTCGCGGCGCGCGCGCTCGAACCAGTAGCACACCAGGTCGGCGCCGCCGGGCACGCGGCCCTTGTAGGCGGCGCGCAGGCGCCCGGTGTACTCGTCGCCCAGTTCGCCGCGCATCTTCTTGTCGCCGACGAACGGCGGATTGCCCACCACCACGTCCGCCTTG
>JAFECX010000070.1 GCA_018241895.1 Pseudomonadota bacterium | reverse complement strand
GGGCCGCGCGGCCGATCCTGCACGGGCGGCGGGCGCGCCTTGCGGCCCCGGCGCCACCCACGAAACGAATGCCAACGAATCCAGCGAACGAGCACACGATGAGAACCACCTACTGCGGCCTGGTCAGCGAAGCGCTGCTGGGCCAGGACGTCACGCTCATGGGCTGGGCGCACCGCCGCCGCGACCACGGCGGCGTGATCTTCGTCGACCTGCGCGACCGCGAGGGCCTGGTGCAGATCGTCTGCGACCCCGATCGCGCCGCGACCTTCGCCACCGCCGAAGGCGTGCGCAACGAGTTCTGCCTGAAGGTCCAGGGCCGGGTGCGGCCGCGTCCGCCCGGCACCGAGAACGCCAACCTCACGAGCGGCAAGGTCGAGGTGCTGGCGCACGCGCTCGAGGTGCTCAACCCGAGCGTGACGCCGCCGTTCCCGCTCGACGACGAGAACCTCTCCGAGACGGTGCGCCTGACGCACCGCGTGCTCGACCTGCGCCGGGCGCAGATGCAGAAGAACCTGCGCCTGCGCTACAAGGTGGCGATGGAGGTGCGCAGGTTCCTCGATGCCGAGGGCTTCATCGACATCGAGACGCCGATGCTCACGCGCAGCACGCCCGAGGGCGCGCGCGACTACCTGGTCCCCAGCCGCGTGCACGACGGCCAGTTCTTCGCGCTGCCGCAGAGCCCGCAGCTGTTCAAGCAGCTGCTGATGGTGGCCGGCTTCGACCGCTACTACCAGATCACCAAGTGCTTCCGCGACGAGGATCTGCGCGCCGACCGCCAGCCCGAGTTCACGCAGATCGACATCGAGACGAGCTTCCTCGGCGAGCACGAGATCCGCGCCATCGCCGAGGCCATGGTGCGCCAGGTCTTCCGCAGCGCGATGGGCGTCGAGTTGCCGGCGTTGCGCGAACTCCCGTACGCCGAGGCCATGCGCCGCTACGGCTCGGACAAGCCCGACCTGCGCGTCAAGCTCGAGTTCACCGAACTCACCGACGTGACGAAGGACGTCGAGTTCAAGGTCTTCTCGGGCCCGGCCACGGCGCCGGGCGGGCGCGTGGCGGCGCTGCGCATCCCCGGCGGCGGCGAGCTCACGCGCGGTGAGATCGACGGCTACGGCGAGTTCGTCAAGATCTACGGCGCCAAGGGGCTGGCGTGGATCAAGGTCAACGACGCCGGCAAGGGGCGCGACGGCCTGCAGTCGCCGATCGTGAAGAACCTGCACGACGCGGCGCTGGCGGCGATCCTCGCGCGCACCGGCGCGCGCAACGGCGACCTTGTCTTCTTCGGCGCCGATGCCAAGGCGCGCATCGTCAACGACGCGCTCGGCGCGCTGCGTGCGAAGATCGGCCACAGCGAGTTCGGCCGCGCACACGGCCTGTTCGAGGACCAGTGGGCGCCGCTGTGGGTGGTCGACTTCCCGATGTTCGAGTACGACGACGAGGCCGGGCGCTGGAACGCGATGCACCACCCCTTCACCAGCCCCAAGGACGGGCACGAGGAGTACATGGCGAGCGACCCGGGCCGCTGCATGGCCAAGGCCTACGACATGGTGCTCAACGGCTGGGAGGTGGGCGGCGGCTCGGTGCGCATCCATCGTGCCGACGTGCAGGCCAAGGTGTTCGCGGCGCTGGACATCACGCCCGCGGAGCAGCGCCACAAGTTCGGCTTCCTGCTCGATGCGCTGCAGTACGGCGCGCCGCCGCACGGCGGCCTGGCGTTCGGGCTGGACCGCATCGCCACGCTGATGAGCGGCGCCGAGAGCATCCGCGACGTGATCGCGTTCCCGAAGACGCAGCGCGCGCAGTGCCTGCTCACCGGCGCGCCGAGCACGGTCGACGAGGCGCAGTTGCGCGAGCTGCACATCCGGCTGCGCAACGCGCCGAAGGCGCCTTGAGGCGTTGCGCGCGGGCCAGGAGCGGCGATGGCGGGTGAACGGCGCTGGAAGATTCCCGAATCGGTGCTGGTGGTCATCCACACCCCGGCGCTCGAGGTGCTGCTGCTGGAGCGCGCCGACCATCCCGGCTACTGGCAGAGCGTCACGGGTTCGATCGCCGACGCGAGCGAGCCGCTCGAGCAGACCTGCCGGCGCGAGGTCGCCGAGGAGACCGGCATCGACATCGATGCCGTCGGCGCGCGCCTCGCGGACTGGCACCTGAGCAACCTGTACGAGATCTATCCGATCTGGCGCCAGCGCTACGCACCGGGCGTCACGCACAACACCGAGCACGTCTACGGGCTCACGCTGCCCGCGCGCGTGCCGGTGGTGCTCAGTGCGCGCGAGCACCTGGCGCACCAGTGGCTGCCCTGGCTCGAGGCGGCCGAGCGCTGCTTTTCGCCCAGCAATGCCGAGGCAATCCTTCAGTTGCCGCGCTTCGCCCCCATCTCGGGGTCGGAGGATTCGCCATGACTCGCCGCGTCCCGCCGCGCCCCGGCGCGCGTGCACACGCGCCGGCCAGTTCGCCGATGCCGCCGTACAGCGGCTTCGGCGCGCTGCGCGTGGCCACCTACAACATCCACAAGGGGGTGCGCGGCCTGGGTCCGGGCAAGCGGCTCGAGATCCACAACCTCGGCTTGGCCGTCGAGTCGCTCGACGTCGACCTCGTGTTCCTGCAGGAAGTGCGCCTGTACCACACGCACGAGGCACGGCGCTTCCAGCGCACGAGCTTCGGCTGGCCGGCCGACGGCCAGGCCGAGTTCCTGGCGCCGATGGGCTACGAGGCGGCCTACCGTACCAACGCCGTCACGCGCCATGGCGAGCACGGCAACGCGCTGCTGTCGCGCTGGCCGATCGGCGACGTCGGCCACCAGGACGTGAGCGACCACCGCTTCGAGCAGCGCGGGCTGCTGCACGTGCCGGTGGCCTGGAACGGCGAGACGGTGCACGCGGTGGTCGTGCACTTCGGCCTCGCGCACCGCAGCCGCATGCGCCAGGTGCAGCGGCTGGCCGAGTTCGTCGAGCGCGAGATCCCGCACGAGGCCAAGCTGATCGTGGCCGGCGACTTCAACGACTGGGGCGAGCGGCTGGACGCCCCGATGGCCGAACTGGGCCTGGCGCGTGCCACGCCGCCCGGCGCGCCGCGCATAGGCAGCGCGACCTTCCCGTCGCTGGCCCCGATGTTCGCGCTCGACCGCTTCTACCTGCGCGGCCTCGTCTGCCGCTCGACCCTGGTGCCGCGTGGGGCCACCTGGAGCCGCATGAGCGATCACCTGCCGCTGATCGCCGAGCTCGAACCGAACTGAGCCGCGGGCCCGGGCTGCGCCGATGCCCTCGCTCGACCCGCAGATCGTCCGCAGCTGGATCACGGTGCCCGCGCCGCAGTTCGTGGGCGGCAACGAAGTCGACCTGCTCGAAGGCGGCGATGCGCTGTTTCCACGCATGCGCGAGGCCATCGAGGCGGCGCGCGAAGAGGTCTGGCTCGCGACCTACATCTTCCACGACGACGCGAGCGCGGTCGCGTTGATGGACGCGCTGGCCGACGCCGCACGCCGCGGCGTGGCCGTGCACGTGGTGGTCGACGGCTTCGGCGCCAAATCTACGCTCGCGCAGCTGCGCGAGCGGCTGCTGCCGGCAGGCGTCGGCCTCGAGGTGTTCCGTCCGCTCGAGCGCTGGTACGCGTGGCTGCAGCCCGGGCAGTTGCGCCGGCTGCATCACAAGCTGTGCGTGTGCGACGGTGCCGTCGCCTTCGTGGGCGGCATCAACCTCATCGACGACCGGCTCGACACGCGGCATGGCTGGAGCGCGTTGCCGCGCCTGGACTACGCGGTGCAGTGCCGCGGGCCGCTGGCGCTGGCCGTCTACGCCACGGCACGCGCGACCTGGGCGCGCGCCCACCTGTGGCATGGCTGGCGCGAGGGCGTGCGCCAGGTCGTGCACGCGGCGCGCCCGGTGGACGAGACCGTGGCGCTGCTGCGCGGCCTGCGCGGCGGCACGCGCCTGCCCGGCGGCCGCGACCTGCGTCCGATGCGCGCCGCCTTCGTCGTGCGCGACAACCTGCGCCAGCGCCGGGCCATCGAACGCAGCTACGTCGAGGCGATCCGCGGCGCGCGCCACGCGGTCGACATCGCCGTGCCGTACTTCTACCCGGGGCGGGTGTTCCGGCGCGTGCTGCGCCACGCCGCGCACCGCGGCGTGCGCGTGCGGCTGCTGCTGCAGGGCAAGCTCGACTACCGCATCGCCGGGCTGGCGGCGCGCGCGCTGTACGAGGAGATGCGCGGCCACGGCGTGCACATCTACGAGTACACGCCGGCCTTCCTGCACGCCAAGGTGGCGGTGGTCGACGAGAGCTGGGCCACCGTCGGCAGCTCCAACATCGATCCGCTGTCGCTGCTGCTCAACCTCGAGGCGAACGTCGTCGTGCGCGATGCGCAGTTCGCGCGTACGCTGCGCGCGCGCTTCGAGGCTGCGCTGGCCGTCTCGGCCGAAGTCGACGGCAAGCCGATGCGCAGCGGCTGGCGCGGCTGGCTGCTGCGCGCCACCGTGGCCTGGATGGCCAACGTCTACCTGCGGGTGGCCGGGATCACTGGGCGCTACTAGGACGCTCGACGTGGGATGAGCCAGCCCAGGGGCGTCACGGCCGCGGTCTTGCAGCCGCTCGGGCAGGCGGAGGATGGTCTTGGAGTCGTCCTGGCGGTCGAAGTGCTCGCCGCCGGGGTCGTTGTGCTCGGTGCCGTCACGGCCGCATGTGGAAGGCGGCCGTGCGCATCGAGGCGGCCACGGCGAGGATGGCCTTCTTCGCGCCGCGTCTTGCCTCGATGCGCACCCCCCCGCGGCAGAATACTTGCCACCCCGCCAGGACTCGAACCTCTTGGTTCTGGTTCATTGATGGTGCCTCCCGCACCGCAGACAACCCGGGGCCGTGGATGAGAGAAGACATCGGCTCGATACGGGCAACTGCGCGCCAGCCCCTCGCGGACCACGGAGGATCGGCGTCGCATCAGGGCGCTCGCGCGCGAGGCGCGGCGCAAGGACCAGGCGCTGACCAGGCGCTGACGCAGGCTGCAGCGCTGCCGGGGCGGTCAAGGAAGGCCGAGGCCGATGATGCCTGCAGGTCCTGATCGCGGGACGCCGCAGGCCGTTTCTTGGGCGGCGCCCGCTCATCTTGCATCCTGTTCACGGAGGTCGCGGCGATGTCCACTGGATGTCCATCGACAACTTGCGAGCCGATTGCTCGATGGCGGCCATCGTGCAGTCGTCGTGCGGCGTGCGCACCGTGCGCGTGCTCCGTGGATGGGGAGGAAATGCCATGTCCGGAATGTGGCCGGTGATCGCGGTGTTTTGCGGCGGTGGCGTTGGGTGCCTGGCGCGCTGGGGGCTGGGTGCGCTGCTCAATCCGATCTTTCCCACCGTTCCGCTGGGCACCGTGGCGGTCAACCTGATCGGCGGCATGCTGATCGGCCTGGCCAGCGCCTTTTTCAGCCACCACGGGGGCATTCCACCGGAATGGCGCCTGATGGTGATCACCGGCTTTCTCGGCGGCCTCACGACGTTTTCGACCTTTTCGCTCGAAGTCGTGACCTTGATCGCGCGCAAGGAGTACTGGTGGGGCCTGGGCGCCGCCAGCCTGCACCTGTTCGGCGCTTTGTTCATGACGGCACTCGGCATGCTGATCGTCAATGCGGTGTTTGTGCGCAGTTGAAGGAGATGGAGATGAACGACGCCAACTGCCCTTTCTGCGCGCACGCCGGCGAGCCAGACCCTTGCCCGCGTGCACATCCACCTGATCCCGCGCGACGTTGGCGACACACCACGCCCGCGCGGTGGCGTGCGCGGCGTGATCGCCGGCAGACCGGCCTATTGACCGCAGGAGCACCACCATGCAGGGCGTCTACCTCAGGTTCTATGTGCAGGAGAGTTCCCGCCACCGTGGCAGGCTGACCTATGAGTGGCTGCTGGAGCAGGCCAGGGCACTGGGCATCAAGGGCGGCTCGGCGTTTCGCGCCATTGCGGGCTTCGGTCGTCATGGCCGTTTGCACGAGGCGCATTTCTTCGAGCTGGCGGGCGATGTGCCGGTGCAGGTGGGCTTTGCCGTCAAGGAAGTGGATGCCGAGCGTCTGCTCGAGTTTCTGTCCAGTGAACAGCTCAATCTGTTCTATCTGCGCTTGCCGGTGGAAATTGGCGTGACGGGCAAGACACTGAGCGATCCTGCGCCCGATGCATAGCTCGGCGAGGAGGTCGTTCCTTTGCGACCACGGAGCCGATCTGGCACGACGGTCAAGCCGTGCGCTGCCCGAGCCATCCTTCGAGGGCAGAGTGCCCGCGCGCCGGGCGCCCGGGTCCGCATCCGGCGCGACCTGGCCGATACCCGTCACGGCCAGCGGCAGGGCCTGACCGACGAGGAAGTGCGCGTGTGCCGGCGCGATGGGCGGCGAACCAGGTTTGCGGCGCCCGAGCCGACGCAGATTCGCCACGCCGAGATGCTGGCCGGCGTGCGGGCTCGTGCGCTGAAGGTCTTGCGGGTCGTTCTGCGCCAGCGCGCCGGCCAGATCATCCTCGTCGGCCATCGTGCCGATGGGGCTGCCGGCGCTGCGCGCGCGCGGCCTGATCGGCGAGGAGGCGGTCGTCTCGCACGGCGCGCAGCTCGGCGATGGCGGCCGCGCACCGTGGCGGCTGCCGCGGCGTCGCGATCGCGTCGGCCGGGCATGCGAGTGCCCGCTGCGTGCCTCAGCCGCCGAGGTAGGCCTGGCGCACCGCCGGATCGTCGAGCAGTTCGCGCCCGCTGCCGGCCAGCACGATGCGGCCGGTCTCGATGACGTAGGCCTGCTGCGCGATCTTCAGCGCCTGGCGCACGTTCTGCTCGACGAGGAAGATGGTGAGTCCGTCGCGGTTGATGCGCCGCAGCGTGCGGAAGATCTCCTGCACGACGATCGGCGCCAGCCCCATCGAGGGTTCGTCTAGCAGCAGCAGACGCGGCCGCGCCATCAGCGCGCGTCCGATCGCCAGCATCTGCTGCTCGCCGCCCGACAGGTTGCCCGCCAGCCCCTCGGCGCGCTGCTCGAGCACCGGAAAGAGCGCATAGACGCGCGCCAGGTCGTCGGCGCGGCCGCGGCGGTCGCGCCGGCTGTAGGCGCCGAGTTCGAGGTTCTCGCGCACGCTCAGCGTGGTCAGCGTGGCACGGCCTTCGGCGACCTGCACCACGCCGGCGCCGACGATGCGGTGCGCGGGCAGGCGCGTCAGGTCGCGGCCATCGAAGAGCACGCGGCCGGCGGCCTTCTTCACGAGCCCGGAGATGGCCAGCAGGGTGCTCGACTTGCCGGCGCCGTTGGCGCCGACCAGGGTCGTGATCTCGCCGCCGCGCAGCTCGAGGTCGATGCCGTGCACGGCCTCGATCTTGCCGTAGGCGACCTTCAGGCCCTGCACCTGCAGCAGCGGCGGCGCGCTCACGTCGGCGCTCCCGCCGCCGTACGCAGCGCGCGGGTTGCGCGCGCAGCGCTGCGGCGTCGTCACGTCCGCCCCTGCGGCTGCGCCGGAACGGCCGCCGCGGCTGCAGCGGCGCCATCGACGGCATCGGCTGCATCGGCTGCATCGGCCGCGTCGTCGTCCTCGCGCCCGAGGTAGGCCTGGACGACCTGCTCGTCGTCGCGGATCGCCTGCGGCGTGCCGCGCGCGATGATGCGGCCGAAGTTGAGCACCGCGATGTCCTGGCACAGCCCCATCACGAAGCGCATGTCGTGCTCGATCAGGAAGATCGTGTAGCCGCGCTCGGCGATCTGGCGCACCTCGGTCATCAGTTCGTCCTTCTCGCTGCTGTTCATGCCGGCCACCGGCTCGTCGAGCAGCAGCAGCTTGGGCTCGCTGGCCAGCGCGCGCGCCAGTTCGAGCTTGCGCTGGTTGCCGTACGACAGGTTGTCGGCACGGTCGGAGAGCTTGTGCTCGAGCCGCACCCAGCCGAGCAGCTCGCGCGCGCGTTCGCGGGCGCGGCGTTCGGCGCGCCGAAAGCGCGGCGTGCCCAGGATCAGGTCGTGCATGCGGTAGCCGAGCTGCGCGTGCAGACCCGCCATCACGTTCTCGAGCAGCGACATCTCGCGGAACAGGCGGATGTTCTGGAACGTGCGCGCGATGCCCAGGCGCGTGATGGCGTGCGGCGCCAGACCGGCGAGCGCGCGGCCTTCGAACTCGATGCGTCCACCGCTGGGCTGCAGCAGCCCGGTGACGAGGTTGAACACCGTCGTCTTGCCGGCGCCGTTCGGGCCGATCAGGCCGAAGATGCCGCCGCGGGCGATCGCTAGGTTCACGTCCTGCAGCACCTGCAGGCCGCCGAAACGGCGCGACAGGCCCTCGAGCCGCAGCAACGGCGCCGCCGACGCGTCGCTCACCCGCGGCTCCGCCGTGCCGGCGCGCGCGCCGCGCCCGTCGGCGTGCCGAGCGCTGCGTGCGCCACCCTCACGCCCCGGCCCGCCCGCGGCCGAACCACTGGCGCAGCCGCTCGGTGTCCCAGATGCCGCGCGGCAGGAACAGCACGATCAGCACCAGGATCAACCCGTTGACCACCAGCCTGAAGCTCTGCAGCGCACGCAGCAGCTCGGGCAGCAGCGTGAGGATCGCGGCGCCGAGCACCGGGCCGCCGAGCGAGCCGATGCCGCCGAGGATGGCCATGGTCAGGATCTCGACGGCGCGGTCGAAGCCGTATTCGCCCGGGCCGATGAAGAAGGTCAGGTGCGCATTGAGCGCGCCGGCCAGCCCGGCGATGGCGGCACCGAGCACGAAGGCGAACATCTTGTGGCCGGCGACGTCGATGCCCATCAGCCCGGCGGCGGTCTCGTCCTCCTTGATCGCCTCGAAGGCGCGGCCCACGCGCGAGCGGCGCAGCCGCCACAGCAGCCACAGTGTCGCCGCGAGCGCCAGCGCCACGTGCCACCACTGCGTGAGCTGCGCGATGCCGTTCAGGCCGAGCGCGCCGCCGGTGAGCGACTCCGCATTCAGCAGCGCGATGCGCACGACCTCGCCGAACGCGAGCGTGGCCATCGCCAGGTACACGCCCGACAGGCGCAGCGTCGGCTTGCCGATCAGGAACGCCATCGCCGCCGGCGCGGCCATGCCGGCCGCCAGCGCGGCCGGGAACGGCCAGCCGGAGTTCATCGTCAGCAGCGCCGACGCATAGGCGCCGAGCGCCATGAACGCGGCATTGGCGATCGACAGCATGCCGCAGGCAAGCGTCAGGTAGATCGACAGCGCCAGCAGCGCATTCGTGCCCAGCGACAGCACGAGGTTGCTGTAGACGGCCCAGAAGTTCTGGAACCACGCCATGCCGGCAGCCACGGGCGATGCCAATCAGGCCTTGCGCTCGGCCAGCGTGCCGAACAGACCCTTCGGGCGCACGAGCAGGATCAGGAACAGCAGCCCGAAGGCCACCGCGTCGCGCATGCTCGAGCCGATGTAGGCCACCGACAGCACTTCCGCGAGGCCGAGAAACAGGCCGCCGATCAGCGCGCCGCGCATGTCGCCCATGCCGCCGAGGATGATGACGGCGATGCCCTTTTCCAGCATCGACTTGCCCATCAGCGGAAACAGCGCGTTCGAGTACAGCCCGATCAGCACGCCGGCCACCCCGCCCAGGCCGGCGGCGACGAACGAGGTGAGGAGGAACAGGCGCTCGACGTCGATGCCGAGCAGCGAGGCTGCGCGCGGCGACTCGGCAATGGCGCGCAGCGCGCGGCCGAGCTGCGTGCTGCGCAGCGCCAGCAGCAGCACCGCCATCAGCGCGAACGACAGGACGACGATGCCCAGCTCGAGCACCGTCACGTCGACGCCGCCCACGCTGAGCGTGCGCTCGGGCAGCAGTCCGACCGGAAAGCGCAGGTTCTGCGCGCCGAACAGGCCCTGCACGGTGTTGGTGAGGATGATGCCGACGCCGATCGTGGCGATCATCGGAATGAGGTGCGGCGCAGCGCGCGCGCGCAGCGGGCGCAGCACGAGCCAGTCGATCACGAGCCCCAGGCAGCCGCTGGCCGCGAACGCGAACACGAGCGCGCCCGCCAGCGGCAGCGCGAAATGCGCCACCGCCTGCTCGGCCGCATAGGCGCCGACCATGAACACCGCGCCATGCGACAGGTTGATGACGCCCAGCACGCCGAAGACGAGCGTGAAGCCGAGCGCGAACAGCGCATACACGCAGCCGAGCGACAGGGCGTTGACGAGCTGCTGGGCCAGCACGATGCGCTAGGAGCGTGGGCGGCAGATTTCTGCGACGCCCATGATGTTGACCATCGGCCGCGGCACTGCGGTGATGGGGCCAGCGTTCGCCGCGTAGCGCGCCGGCTGCGGGCTATGCGGGCGTCGATTG
>JAFECX010000006.1 GCA_018241895.1 Pseudomonadota bacterium | reverse complement strand
TGCCGCCGGCGGGCCTGCGGCGCCCGCTGCGCGCCTGGCTGCGCGCGCGCAGCGTGCCGCAGCGTGGCGCGCTCAGGCCGCTGGCGAGCTTCGCCGCCGACTGGGGCGGGCGCAGCGCCGGGCTGCTCGGTGCGCGCGCCGCGCTGCTGCTGCATCTGGCGGCGGCCTGCGTGGCCGCCGGGCTGGTGCTCGGCATGTACCTGCGCGGCCTGGTGTTCGACTTTCGCGCCGGCTGGCAGAGCACGTTCGTCGAGCCGGGCGTGGTGCACCTGCTGCTGTCGGCGCTGCTGGCGCCGGCCAGCCGCGTCACCGGCATCGCGCTGCCCGATGCCGATGGTTTCGCGGCCTTGCGCATGGGTCCGGAGCTGGCGGCGACGGCCAGCGCGGCGCCCTGGATCCACCTCTATGCGGCCACGCTCGCGCTGGCGGTCATCGCGCCGCGGCTGCTGCTCGCGCTGTGGAGCGCGCTCGTCGCCGCACGGCGCGCGCACCGCTTCGAGATCGACCTGCGCGAGCCGTACTACCAGCGCCTGTTCGTGCGCGCCCACCGCGCCCGCGCGCGGCTGCTGGTGCTGCCGCACGGTGCGGCGCCGGCGCCGCAGTCGGTGCTCAGCCTGCGCGCGCTGCTGGTGCGGCTGTTCGGCGAAGGCGTGCAGATCGATTTCGCGCCGGCCGTGGCCTACGGCGACGAGGATCAGGCTGCGCCGGCGGCGCCTGACGGCACGACCCTGCAACTGGCGCTGTTCGACGCCGCCGCGACGCCCGAACCCGAGGCGCAGGGACGCTTCCTCGATGCCCTGCGCGCCGGCCGGCCGCCGCTCGTCGTGCTGGTCGACCTGTCGGACTTCGTGCGCCGCTTCGCGGGCCTGCCCGAGCGCGTGGCCGAGCGGCGCGCGGCCTGGCAGCGGCTGGCGGCGGCGCACGGCCTGGCGGCAGCGGCAGTCGCCCTGCAGGCTCCCGACGGCGCCGCCCATGCCGCCGCCGAGCCCGCCGCCGTCGAGGCGATGGAACAGGCGCTCGAGGCGACGCAGGCCACGGCGCTGGCGGGCGGCCGCGAGCGATGAGCGACATCGCGCTCAGCCTGCTCGCGCACACCAACGTCGGCAAGACGGCGCTGGCGCGCACGCTGCTCGGCACCGACGTGGGCGAGGTGCGCGATGCGCCGCACGTCACCGAGTTCGCCGAGCGCCACGAGCTGCTCGCCACCGCCGCAGGCGACCGCCTGCTGCTGTGGGACACGCCCGGCTTCGGCGACAGCGTGCGCCTGGTGCGCCGCATGCGCCAGCGTTCGCAGCCGCTGGGCTGGCTGCTGGGCGAGCTGTGGGATCGCTGGCGCGACCAGGCCTTCTGGGCCACGCAGCAGGCGCTGCGCCACGTGCGCGAGGACAGCGACGTGCTGCTTTACCTCGTCAATGCGGCGGAGCCGGCCGCCGGCTACCTGGCGGCCGAGATGGAACTGCTGGCCTGGATCGGCAAGCCGGTCATCGTGCTGCTCAACCAGCTCGGGGCGCCGCAGTCGGCCGAACTCGAAGCGACCGAACTCGCCGCCTGGCGCGAACGCTACGCGCACGGCCCGGCAGGTGCCTGGGTGCGCGACGTGCTGCCGCTGGATGCCTTCGCGCGCTGCTGGGTGCAGGAGCGCACGCTGCTCGACGCCGTGGCGCGCGCGCTCGACGGCGAACGCGCGGCCGCAATGGTGCGTCTGGCGGCGAGCTGGTCCGCAGCGCGCGAAGCGACCTTCACCGAGGCCACGCGCGAGCTGGCCGCCAGCCTCGGACGCATCGCCGCGACCCGCATCGCGCTCGACGGCGAGGCCGGCCGGTCGGGCTGGGGCGAACGCCTGCGCCAGTTCGGCGCGCGCGTGCTGCGCGACGACGGGCACGATGCGGCGGCGGCGGGCGAGCGCGCGTTGCAGCGCGCGCTCGAGCAGGAGGTGCGCACGGACACGCAGGCGCTGCTCGCGCTGCACCACATCGGCGGGCGCGCCGACGGCGATCCGCTGGCGCAGGTGCTGGCGCGCGTCGCCGGCCAGGAGCAGCAGCACCGGCGCGTGCCCGAGGGCCGCGCCGCGGTGCTGGGCGGTGCGCTCACGGGGGCGCTCACGGGGCTGAAGGCCGACCTGGCCACGGGCGGGCTCACGCTCGGTGCGGGTCTGCTCGCCGGCGGCATCCTCGGCGCGCTCGGCGCGGCGGGTCTGGCGCGCGGCCTCAACCTCGTGCGCGGCAGCGACCGCAGCTGGGTCGGCTGGGCCGACGAGGCGATGGCGGCCATCGTCGAGGCGGCGCTGCTGCGCTACCTCGCCGTGGCGCACTTCGGCCGCGGCCGCGGCAACTGGGCGGCCGGCGAGGCGCCCGCGCACTGGCCGGCTGCGGTGCAGCAGGCGCTCGCGCCGCACGCCGACGCGCTGCAGGCGCTGTGGCACGGCCGCAGCCGGCGCTACGACGCGCCCGAAGAGGCCGAGCGCCTGGCCGCGGCGCTGCAGCCGATCGTGGACGCGGCGCTGCGTGCCGCGCTCGCGCAGCTGTATCCGGGCTCGGATAATCGCCGCGCATGAAGATCGTCATCCTCGGCGCCGGCCGCGTGGGCGAGAGCGTCGCCGAGGCCCTGGCGTCGGAGAACAACGACATCACGCTCGTCGACACCGACCCCGTGCGGCTGGCCGAGGTGCAAGGACGGCTCGATCTGCGCACGGTGGCCGGCAACTGCATCCAGCCCTCGGTGCTGCGTGACGCCGGTGCCGAGGACACCGACATGCTGATCGCGTGCACGCCGCTGGACGAGACCAACCTCGTCGCCTGCAAGGTCGCGCACGACGTCTTCGGCGTGCCGACGACGATCGCGCGCCTGCGCAGCGACGAGTTCACGGCCGGCAGCGCGCTGCTCGACAAGAAGGGCTTCGCGGTCGACGCGGTGATCTGCCCCGAGCAGAGCGTCACGCAGGTCATCCGCAAGCTCATCGAGTACCCGAGCGCGCTGCAGGTGCTCGAGTTCGCACGCGGGCTGGTGAGCCTGGTGGCGGTGCGCGTCGTCGTCGACGGCCCGCTGGCGCGCCACGTGCTGGCCGACACGCCGGCGCTCGTGCCCGCGGCCCAGATGCGCATCGTCGCCATCTACCGGCGCAACCGCGCGCTCACGCGGCTCGACGGTGCGACGCGCATCGAGCCCGGCGACGAGGTCTTCGTGCTCGCCGCCAGCGCGCACCTGCACGACGTGCTGGGCGCGCTGGGCAAGCTCGGCGAGCCGACGCGGCGCATCATGATCGCCGGCGGCGGCAAGGTCGGGCTGCGCGTGGCGCGCCAGCTCAAGGCCGAGTACCAGCTCAAGCTCGTCGAGCCCAGCCGCGCGCGCTGCGAGTACCTGGCCGGCGAGCTGCCGGCCGAGGTGCTCGTGCTGCAGGGCGACGCCACCGACGCCGCGCTGCTCGATCACGAGAACGTGCAGGACATGGACATGTTCTGCGCGCTCACCAGCGACGACGAGAACAACATCATGTCCTGCCTGCTCGCCAAGCGCCTGGGCGCGCGCCGCGTGCTGGCGGTCATCAACCGGCGCGCGTATGCCGAGCTGGTGCAGGGCACCGAGCTGGACATCGCGATCTCGCCCAGCCAGGCCGTGCTCGGCGAGCTGCTCACGCACGTGCGCCGCGGCGATGTCGAGGCGGTGCACAGCCTGCGCCACGGCGCCGTCGAGGCGCTCGAGGGCGTCGTGCGCGGCGACGAGAAGCAAAGCCGCCTCGCCGGGCGGCGCATCGAGGAGATCGCGCTGCCCGAAGGCGCGCAGATCGGCGCCATCGTGCGCGGCCTGCACCTGGCCGACGGCAGCGCAGCCGACAACGCCAATGCGCACGTCATCATCCCGCACCACGACACCACGATCGTGCAGTACGACCATGTCGTCGTCTTCGTGCCCAGGAAACGCATGGTGCGCGACATCGAGAAGCTGTTCCAGGTGAAGGCCACCTTCTTCTGACGCGAACGGGCATGGGTGCGCTGGCCGTCGTCGCGCTGGTGGGCCGCATCGTGGTCGCGTTCGCGCTGCTGATGCTGCTGCCGCTGGCGTTCGCGTTCGCCGGCCACGATGCCGCCAGGGACGCGTTCGCGACCGGCCTGGGCGTCACGCTGACCGCGGGCCTGGCGATGAGCCTGGGCGCACGGCGCTTTCGGCGCGAGCTGCAGCCGCGCGACGGCTTCCTGCTCGTCGGCCTGACCTGGGTCTCGCTGCCGCTGTTCGGCGCGCTGCCGCTGTGGCTGGCGGTGCCGGGCATGAGCTACACCCAGGCCTGCTTCGAGGCCGTCTCGGGGCTCACCGCCACCGGCGCCACCGTGATCGGCGGGCTCGACGCGCTGCCGGCCTCGCTCAACGTCTGGCGCTGCTTCATGATGTGGGTCGGCGGCCTGGGCATCATCGTGCTGGCGGTGGCCGTGCTGCCGCTGCTGGGCGTGGGCGGCGCGCAGCTGTTCAAGACCGAGATGACCGGCCCGATGAAGGACCAGAAGCTCACGCCGCGCATCGCCGACACCGCGCGCGCGATCTGGAGCACCTACGTGCTGCTGTCGCTGGCGTGCATGATCGCCTACCACGCCGCGGGCATGAGCTGGCTGGACGCCTTCATGCACATGAACGCCACCGTCGCGCTGGGCGGCTTCTCGAGCCACGACGCGAGCTTCGGCTACTGGAACTCGCCGGCGATCGAGGGCGTGGCGGTCGTCTTCATGCTGCTCGCCGGCGTCAACCTGACGCTGTATTACGCCGCGTGGCGCAGGTGGTCGCTGGCGCCGCTGCTGCGCAACCCCGAGGCGCAGGCCTTCGTCGGCGTGCTCGTCGCGGCGACGCTGCTGGTCGCCGGCTACCTGGTCGCGCTGGGCACGGTGGCCGACTGGGGCGCGGCGCTGCGCCAGGCGGCCTTTCACGTCGTCTCGGTGGCGACGACGACCGGCTTTTCCACGCACGACTACGCGCAGTGGCCGCTGTTCGCGCCGTTCCTCATGATCATGCTCGGGTGCTTCGCCACCTGCGCCGGCAGCACCGGCGGCGGCGTCAAGATGATCCGCGTGCTGCTGCTGTTCAAGCAGGCCCGGCGCGAGATGGTCCGCATCGTGCATCCGAACGTCGTCAACCCCGTGGTGCTGGGCGGTCGCGTCGTCGGCGAGCGCGTGATGCAGAACGTGACCTCGTTCATGATGATGTACGGTGCCGCGATGCTGGGGCTGACGATGGTGCTGCTGTTCAGCGGCCTCGATCCGGTGACCGCGTTCAGCGCCGTGGTCGCCTGCCTCAACAACATCGGCCCGGGTCTCGGCGAGGTCGGCCCCGCCGTCAACTACGGCGGGCTGAGCGGCTTTCAGACCTGGGTCTGCACCGCGGCCATGCTGCTCGGGCGGCTCGAACTGCTGACGGTGCTGGTGCTGTTCACGCCGCGGTTCTGGCGCCGCTGAGTCGGCCGGCCGCGCACGACGCGCGCCGCGAGCCGGGCTTCGGCGGCCGGCGACGGCGCCGCCGCAACGTCGCGGCGACGCGTTCGCCGCGATGTCGCGGCGCCCGTCATTCGGTCGCGGGCTGCGCCGACGACGACGTCGACGGCGGCACCGTCTTGCCGACCTTCACCGTCCAGGTGTCGGGCCCCCGTTCCAGGTATTCCCAGGTGAACGGTTCGCGGCTTTGCGCTTCGAGCTGGTAGTACAGCGGCTTGGGGTCGTGATCGTTGACGAACACGAACGCCTGCCCCGGGCGCAGCATGGCAAAGGCGTCGAAGAAGATCTCGTGGCGCTCGGCAGGCCCGTGCGGGCGCGCGTCGTGCCGCGCGATCGTCGTGAGGCGCTCGTCGCTCGGCTGGCGCGCCTTCTTGAAGACGTGCGCGACATAGTCGCCGGGCTCGTCGCGCCGCACCGTCCACTGCTGCCGCTCGCCGTACTCGCGCTGCAACAGCGCGCGGATGGCGCCCGGCTCGGCGGCGGCGACGATCTCCATCGTGCCTTGCTCTTCCATCATGCCGTAGCGATGGAGGATCACGTGTGCCTGGTCCCCGGGGGCGATGCGGCGCAGGTCCATCAGCGTCGAGACACCGGTGAATTCGCGGCCCTTCGAGGCCTCGAGCCGCGTCACGCGAACCTGCCAGTCGGCGCCGCCGCGGCGCAGGTACTCCCATCCGACCACGTCGCCGTGGATCGAGCGGAACTCGTAGTACAGCGGCAGCGGGTCGTGGTCGTTGACGAAGCGAAAGCCCTCGCCCACCGGCAGCGCGGCGAACATCTCGAGCAGCATCCTGTGGCGCTCGATCGGAACGAACACGCGCACGTCGAGCGGGTCATCGGCAGGCTGGCTCATCGCGGGCTCCCTGGCGTGCGTGGCGGATCGAGGCCGCTGCCGCGCACGCGCGGGCGATCGCGGACGCACCCTCATCGGCGCTCGCACGACGCGGCGGATCGTTGTAGACTCCAAACATGCACGCATGATACATCTTTAGAACGTCGACATGGACCTGCGTCAACCGTCGCCCGCCGGGCATGCATCCGCGTGGCGTCGCCGCGCGCGCTGCGGTGGCGGGCGCGCGGGCACGGCGGCCGGCGTGCGTGCGGCGGAGGCCTCCCGATGATGGTGAGATCCGGTGTCTCGCGCTGGACGATGGCGCACTTCGCGCTGTCCCTCGTCGCGCTCGTGCTCGCGCAACTGCTCTTCGTGTTCGGCTACTCCGACCTGCAGTCGGGCTTGCGTGCTCCGGCGACGCTGATCGGCGTGCACCTCACCACGATCGGCTGGCTCAGCCTGCTCATGCTGGGCGCGCTCTACCAGTTCGCCCCGGTCATCACGAACACCAGGCTGTACAGCCAGCGCCTGCCGCTGTATGCGCTGGTCTCGATCGTTGCCGGGCTGGGCGCGATGGTGCTGGGCTTCCTGGCGCTGGCCGGCAGCGCCGGGCTCGCGGTCGGCTGGCTGCCGGTGGGCGGCGCGCTGGTGCTCGCCGGCTTCGCGCTCGGTGCTGCCGACCTGTGGATCACGCTGTGGCCGGTGCGGCCGCTGCCGCTGGCGGCGGTGTTCGTCGTCTGCAGCCTCGCCTTCTTGCTGCTGACCGGGCTGATCGGCCTGGGCTTCGCGCTCACGTTCGCCTTGCCGCAGCCGAGTGCGTTCCTCGGCCGGCTGACCGGCGCGGGGCTGGAGCTGCATCTCGCGGCCGGGCTGGGCGGCTGGTTCACGCTGACGATGATGGGGGTGAGCTACCGGCTGCTCACGATGTTCATGCTCGCGCCCGACGCGCCGCGCCGCACCACCTACGCCGCGCTCGTCCTGAGCGTCTCGGGGCTGCTGCTGCTGATCGCGGTGCAGGTCGCCGGCATCTGGACGGGCGTGGACGTGGCCGCCGGCGCGGTCGTCGCGGCCGTGCTCATCGCCGCGGGCGTCGCGTGCTATCTCGCCGACATCGTGCGCTTTTACCGCACGCGTGCGCGGCGCCACCTCGAGCTCAACAGCGTCACCGCGGGCGCGGCGCTGGCCTTGTTCGCGCTCGCCCTGGTCGCCGGGCTGGCCGCCGCGGCGCTGGGCGTGTTCGGGCGTTTCGCCGGCACGATCGTCTACCTGTTCGTGTTCGGGGGCCTCACCGGGCTCGGTCTGAGCCAGCTCTACAAGATCATCCCGTTCCTGACCTGGCTCGAGAAGTTCGGGCCCAAGCTCGGCAAGGGGCCGGTGCTGCGCGTGCAGGATCTCGTGAACGAACGCCGCGCGCGGCCGTGGTTCGTGCTCTATTTCGTCGCCGTGCTGCTGGCCAGCGGCTGCCTCGCGTTCGGGCAGACGACCGGGTGGCGGGTCGCCGCGGGCCTGCAACTGGTGGCGACGCTGCTGATCGTGGCCGAGCTCTGGCGTTCGCGCCACCCGGATCCGAATCTCGAGCCCAAGCCGATGCAGGTGCCCGGCTTGCCCGCCAGACCCGTCGCGCGCGGCGGGCCTGCCGGCCTCGAGCGGCCCACACCGACACCAAGGAGTACGACATGAGCGATCCGCTGCGCACGCTCGATGTGCGACCGATACTGAAGGCCGGCGGCGAGCCCTTCGCCGAAATCATGAAGGCGACCGCGGCGCTGGAAGACGGGCAGGGCCTGCGCCTGCTGGCCACGTTCAATCCGGTGCCGCTGTACGCGATCATGGAAGGCAAGGGCTACTCGCACCAGGAACGGCAGATCGAGGGCGGCGACTGGGAGATCATCCTCATGCCGGACGCCGGCGCCGCGCCGGCACGGGCGGCTTCGGTGCCGGCCGCTGCGGGCGCCGTCGACACCGCGGGCTGGCCGGCGCCGAGCCGCACGGCCGACCTGCGCGGCATGCTGCCGCCCGAGCCGCTGGTGCTCACGCTCGAGACGCTCGAGGCGCTGGCGGTGGGTGAAGTCATGGAAGCCTGGTACGACCGCGAGCCGCTGCTGCTGTACCCGGAGCTCGACGTACGCGGCCATCCGTACCGTTGCGACAAGCGCGGCGCGAACGAATACCACGTGCGCATCCGCCGTGGCGCCGAGCGGGAGGGCGCAGCGTGAGCATGCCGACCGCAGACGAGTTGCGCGAGTTCCTGAAGGACGTCTTCGACCCGGAGCTCGGCTACAACATCGTCGACCTGGGGCTGGTCTACGGCGTCGACATCGACGGCTCCAAGGTCAACGTGACGATGACGCTGACGACGCCCGGTTGCCCGGCCTCGGACATGATCAAGGGGGGCGTCGCGCAACGCCTGCTGGACGTGGGCGGCGTCGAGCAGGTCGACATCAACCTGGTCTGGGAGCCCCCGTGGGGCCCGCACGCGATGAGCGCGCAGGCCAAGGAGCACTTCGGAGTGCAGGATTGAGTGCGCCCGAGGCGCCCGAGGCGCCCGATCCGCTCGTGGCGCTCAACCGCCTCTTCGTCCAGGCGCTGCTGCGCCTGGGCGATGCCGATGACGTCGACGCGGCGTGCCGGCTGGCCGCGCAAGGCTGGTCGCTGCTGCGCCACGACCATCCGCGCGAAGCCGAACGCCTGAACGGCGCCATGCACAACCTGACGCACCCGCGACGCCGCGGCACCAGCCGAGCGCAGCGCAACGATGCGGCGGCGCCGGACCCCCGAGACCACCCCACCACCAAAGGCAAGGAGCCTGACGATGAGCGAGCCTGAAAACCTCGATGTCCGCCAACTGGTCCCGATGCAGCGGCACAGCACGATCTTCGGCAAATGGCACAACCTGGCGCCGGGCCAGAGCTTCGTGCTCGTCAACGACCACGACCCCAAGCCGCTGTACTACCAGTTCGATGCCGAGCACAGCGGCAAATTCACCTGGGACTACCTCGAATCCGGGCCCAGCGTCTGGCGCGTGAAGATCGGCAAGGTCTGAACGCGCGGCCGGCACGCACGGTGCCCGTGCGTGCCGGCACGCAGCGCAGCGTATGCTGCGAGCGGCGGGCATCGGCCGATGCCGCACGCTGCCGGCGGAGGATGCCGATGGATCGCGCGATCGATTTCTGGTTCGACTTCTCGTCGCCTTACTCCTACATCGCCGGCGAGTGGATCGATGCGCTGGCCGCGCGGCACGCGCGACGCGTGCGCTGGCACGCGTTCTTGCTCGGCGTGACGTTCCAGGCCGCGCAGCTCAAGGCGCCGGTCGATCATCCGCTCAAGCGCGAATACTCGTTGCGCGACTTCGCGCGCTCGGCGCGTTTCGAAGGGCTGCCGTACCGGATGCCGCCGGTGTTCCCGATCCCGACGCAAAACGCCGCGCGCATCTTCTGGTGGCTGCACGAGACGCGCGGCGAGGAGGCCGCGCACGGCTGGGGGCAGGCCGGGCTGCGCGCGGTGTTCACGCGCGGCATCGTGCCCAGCGAGGCGGCGGCGCTGCGCGCGCTGGCCACGGAGCAGGGGCTCGACGCCGACGAATGCGAGCGGGTCTGGAACGATCCGCAGTGGAAGGCGCGGCTCAAGCAGGCCAACGACCAGGCCATCGCCGCAGGCGTGTTCGGCGCCCCGTTCGTCGTCGTCGACGGCGAGCCGTTCTGGGGCAACGACCGCAAGCCGCAGATCGCGCGCTGGCTGGCGAGCGGGCCGTTCTAGACGAGCGTGGGCGCCGGGGCGCCCCATAGAATCACCTGCTGCCCGTCGGCAACGAGGCCGGCGCGTGTGGGCGGCATACGTACGAGGAGGTCCGGCTTGCCTGCGCTGACATCCAAGCTCAACCCGCGCTCGGCGGAGTTCCAGGCCAGCAGCCGGCTGATGCGCCAGCGCGTCGGCGAGCTCAACGTCAAGCTCGAGCAGATCGCGCAGGGCGGCGGCGAGGCGGCGCGCGCCAGGCACCTGGCGCGCGGCAAGCTGCTGCCGCGCGAGCGCGTGGAGATGCTGCTCGACGCCGACACGCCCTTCCTCGAGGTCGGCGCGCTGGCCGCGCTCGACGTCTACGACAACGAGGCGCCGGGCGCCGGCATCATCGGCGGCGTCGGGCGCGTCGCCGGCGTCGAGTGCGCCATCGTCTGCAACGACGCCACCGTCAAGGGCGGCACCTACTTTCCGCTCACCGTCAAGAAGCACCTGCGCCTGCAGGAGATCGCGCGCGAGAACCGCCTGCCGTGCATCTACCTGGTCGACAGCGGCGGCGCCAACCTGCCCAACCAGGACGAGGTGTTCCCCGACCGCGAGCACTTCGGGCGCATCTTCTACAACCAGGCCAACCTGAGCGCCGAGGGCATTCCGCAGATCGCCGTGGTGATGGGCTCGTGCACCGCCGGCGGCGCCTACGTGCCGGCGATGAGCGACGAGGCCATCATCGTGCGCAACCAGGGCACCATCTTCCTCGGCGGCCCGCCGCTCGTGAAGGCCGCCATCGGCGAGGTCGTGAGCGCCGAGGAGCTGGGCGGCGGCGACGTGCACACGCGGCTGTCGGGCGTGGCCGACCACCTGGCCGAGAACGACCTGCACGCGCTGGCGCTGGCGCGCTCGGTGGTGGCCAACCTCAACTGGCGAAAACCCCGGCAGATGGCGCTCGTGCCGGCGCGCGCGCCGCTGTACGACGCCGCGGAGCTGCACGGCGTGATCCCGGCCGACGAGCACGGCTTCTCGAACCGCAGGCCCTACGACATGCGCGAGATCATCGCGCGCATCGTCGATGGCTCCGAGTTCGACGAATTCAAGGCGCGCTACGGCACGACGCTGGTCAGCGGCTTCGCGCACATCGAGGGCATGCCGGTGGGCTTCGTCGCCAACAACGGCATCCTGTTCTCCGAGAGCGCGCTCAAGGGCGCGCACTTCGTCGAGCTGTGCTGCCAGCGCCGCGTGCCGCTGATCTTCCTGCAGAACATCACCGGCTTCATGGTCGGGCGCAAGGTCGAGAGCGAGGGCATCGCCAAGCACGGCGCGAAGATGGTCACCGCGGTGGCCACGGCGACGGTGCCCAAGTTCACGGTCATCACGGGCGGCAGCTTCGGCGCCGGCAACTACGGCATGTGCGGGCGCGCCTACGCGCCGCGCTTCCTGTGGACCTGGCCGAGCGCGCGCGTGAGCGTGATGGGCGGCGAGCAGGCCGCCAGCGTGCTCGCCACCGTGCGGCGCGACGCCATCGAGGCGCGCGGCGGCACCTGGTCGGCCGAGGAGGAGGCCGAGTTCCGCCGCCCGATCCTGGCGCAGTACGAGCACCAGGGCCACCCCTTCTACGGCAGCGCGCGGCTGTGGGACGACGGCGTCATCGACCCCGCCGACACGCGCCGCGTGCTGGCGCTGGCGCTGAGCGCGAGCCTGAACGCGCCGATCCCCGAGCGCCCCCGCTTCGGCCTGTTCCGCATGTAGCGCCGGCAGGCCCGGCGCGAAGGCACCGACACCGCACGCACACGCAACGCCGCCGATGACGAACGACACCCGCGAGATCCACATCCGTGCGCTGGCGGCGCGCGACTCGCTCGATGCGGTGACCGCGCTGCTGCATCTGGCCTATGCACCGCTGGCGGCCTGCGGCATGGACTTCGCCGCCGCGACCCAGTCGGCCCAGACGACGCGCCGCTGCGTGGCCGCGGGGCAGTGCTTCGTCGCCGAGCGTGCGGGCGCCGTCGTCGGCACCGTCACGGTGAGCGGGCCGTACGAGGAGGCCGTGCAGGTGCCGTGGCTGCGCGATGCGGACACGGCGCATTTCCACCAGTTCGCGGTGCATCCGGATCACCAGGGCATGGGCATCGGCAGGCGCCTGGTCGAGGCGTGCGAGAACTGGGCGCGCGAGCGGCGCTATCGCCGGCTGGCGCTGGACATCGTCGAGGGCGCCGAGGAGCTGCGTGCGCTGTACGCGCGGCTGGGCTACCGCGAGATCGGGCGCGAGCAGATTGCGGGCCGCCAGACGCGCTCGGTCATCATGCGCAAGTCGCTCGATCGCTCGCCGCTGGCCGGGCACATGCACATGCTGGCGCGCTATCACGTGTGGGCCACGCACTGCCTGCTCGACGCGCTCGCCGCGCTGCCCGAGGCCGACTACCGCCGCGATGCGCGGCTCTTCTTCGGCAGCGTGCACGCCACGCTCGGGCATCTGCTGGTGGTCGAACGCGAGCTGTGGTGGCAGCGCTTCGTGCAGGGCGCATCCCCGCACGTGCGCCTCGACGCCGACATCGAGCCCGCTCGCGCGCGTCTCGCCGAGCAACTCGCGCGCACCGCCGCGGGCTGGGGCCCCTGGCTCGAGACGGTCTGCGATGGGCAACTCGAAGGCCTGCTCGCGTACCGCACGCTGCGCGGCGCCGAGGTCGCGCTGCCCTTTGCGGCCGCGCTCACGCACGTCTTCAACCACGCCACGCATCACCGGGGGCAGATCACGGCGGCGCTGAGCGCGATGGGCCACGCCAGCCCCGAGCTCGACCTCGTCTGCCTGCTGCAGCAGGAGGCGGCCGCGCGATGAGCGCCGCGCTCGAAGTCGTGCGCGCCTCGGCCCACGTCGCCGAGGTCTGGCTGAACCGGCCCGACGTGCGCAACGCGTTCGACGACGGCGTCGTCGCCGAACTCACGCACGCGTTCCGTGCACTGGGCGCCGATGCCGCGCTGCGCTGCATCGTGCTGGGCGGCCGCGGCCGGGCTTTCTGTGCCGGTGCCGATCTGGCGTGGATGAAGTCGACGGCCGGCTACGGCTGGGACGACAACCACGCCGACGCCACCCGCCTGGCCGACATGCTGTGGACGATCTGGGACTGTCCGCTGCCCGTCGTCGGCCGCATCCACGGCGACTGCTACGCCGGCGGCGTGGGGCTGGCGGCGGTGTGCGACGTGCTGGTGGCGGCCGAGGGCGTGCACTTTTGCCTGAGCGAAGCGCGCCTCGGCCTGCTGCCGGCCACGATCGGCCCCTACGTCGTGCGCGCGCTGGGCGAGCAGGCGGCACGGCGCTGGTTCGTCAGCGCCGAGCGTTTCACGGCCGCCGAGGCGCACCGGCTGGGCTTCGTGCACGAGGTCGTGGCGGCCGACGCGCTCGACGCCAGCATCGCCCGGATCGCCGCGGCGCTGGTGGCCAACGGGCCGCACGCCGTCAAGGCCTGCAAGCGACTCGTCAAGGATCTGGCTGGCCGCCCGATCGACGCCGCGCTGCGCGACGAGACGGCGCGGCGCATCGCCGACGTGCGCGCCGGCGCCGAGGGCCGCGAAGGCGTGCAGAGCTTCCTCGACAAGCGCGAGCCGGCATGGCGCAGCCGCTGAGCCCGGACCTGACGCAGCTCGTGGCGCTGGCCGCGGCGCTGGGCTGGGCGAGCGGGCTGCGCCTGTACGCGGTGGTCTTCATCGTCGGCGCCGTCGGCGCCCTGGGCTGGGTGCCGCTGCCTTCGGGGCTGCAGGTGCTGCAGAGCCCTTGGGTGCTCGGCGCCAGCTTCACGATGTTCGCGATCGAGTTCCTTGCCGACAAAGTCCCCGGTCTGGACACGCTGTGGGACGCCGTGCACACCTTCATCCGCATCCCGGCCGGCGCGGCGCTGGCGGCGGCGGTGCTGGGCTCGATGGGCG
Source organism: Pseudomonadota bacterium (assembly GCA_018241895.1). Taxonomy (GTDB): domain Bacteria; phylum Pseudomonadota; class Gammaproteobacteria; order Burkholderiales; family Burkholderiaceae_C; genus Rubrivivax. Next base: position 9,331 of record JAFECX010000006.1, on the reverse strand, counting down.
CCGACCACGCGGCGTGGACGGCGATCGCGGCGCTGCTGGGCGGCACGCTCGCAGCCACCGCGCATGCCGCAAAGAGCACCATCCGAGTGGCGGCCAACGCGTCGCCCGAGCCGTTCTCGAACGTCGCGCTGTCGCTCGCCGGCGACGTGGCGGTGCCGACGCTGCTGTGGCTGGCCTGGGCGCACCCGTGGGTCTTCTTCCCGGTGCTGGCGCTGACCCTGGCGCTGGCGGTCGTCGCCATCGCCGTGTTGTTCAAGTTCCTGCGTGCGCTGTGGCGTCGCTTCGCGCCCCGGCCGGCGGCCGCGGGCTGAAGGAATCGTGATGCCCGACCCCCGGTGGCGTGCCGACGAGGCCGCGATGATCGAGGTGCCGCATGTTTAGGAAGATCCTGGTCGCCCATCGCGGCGACGACGGCCGCCAGGCCGTTGCGGCGCAGCCAGAGCGCATGGCGCACGTAGTGCGCGCAGGCGATCTTGCCGCGATCGAGGTGCTGCATGTTTAGGAAGATCCTGGTCGCCCATCGCGGCGACGACGGCCGCCAGGCCGTTGCGGCGCAGCCAGAGCGCATGGCGCACGCAGTGCGCGCAGGCGATCTTGCCGCGATCGAGGTGCTGCATGTTTAGGAAGATCCTGGTCGCCAATCGCGGCGAGATCGCCTGCCGCGTGATGGCCACGGCGCGGCGCCTGGCGGTAAGCACGGTGGCGGTGTACTCCGACGCCGACGCGCGCGCGCGCCACGTCACGATGGCCGACGAGGCGGTGCACGTGGGAGGCAGCAACGCGCGCGAGAGCTACCTGCTGTGGCGGCGCATCATCGACGCGGCCCGGGCCACCGGCGCGCAGGCCATCCACCCGGGCTACGGCTTCGTGGCCGAGAACGCCGAATTCGCGCAGGCGTGCGCCGCGGCCGGGCTGGTCTTCGTCGGCCCGCCGCCCGGCGCCATCGCGGCGATGGGCAGCAAGTCCGCGGCCAAGACCCTGATGGCGAAGGCCGGCGTGCCGCTCGTGCCCGGCTACCACGGCGAGAACAACGAACCCGCCTTCCTTGCGCGCGAGGCCGAGCGCATCGGCTATCCGGTGCTGATCAAGGCCAGCGCCGGCGGCGGCGGACGCGGCATGCGCCGCGTCGACAAGGCCGAGGACTTCGCCGCCGCGCTCGAGTCGTGCCAGCGCGAGGCCCAGGCCAGCTTCGGCGATGCGCGCGTCCTGGTCGAGCGCTACGTCACGCGGCCGCGCCACATCGAGATCCAGGTCTTCGCCGACAGCCACGGCAATGTCATCCATCTCAACGAGCGCGACTGCTCGGTGCAGCGGCGTCACCAGAAGGTGCTCGAGGAGTCGCCTGCGCCCGGCATGAGCGAGACGCGGCGCGCCGAGCTGGGCGCCGCGGCGGTGGCGGCGGCCCGCGCCGTGGGCTATGTCGGTGCCGGCACGGTCGAGTTCGTCGCCGAGGAGCGCTACGACGGCGACATCCGCGCCTACTTCATGGAGATGAACACGCGGCTGCAGGTCGAGCACCCGGTGACCGAAGCCGTGACCGGGCTCGATCTGGTCGAGTGGCAGCTGCGCATCGCCGCGGGCGAGCGGCTGCCGCTGACGCAGGACGGGGTGCCGCTGCGCGGACACGCGATCGAGGCGCGCATCTGCGCCGAGAACCCCGACAACGACTTCCTGCCCGCCACCGGCCGCCTGGCCGTGATGCGCTGGCCTGCGCACGTCGCCTTCGAGCGCCCGCACGACGACGCCTGGCTGCCGCGCGTGGACAGCGGCTTCGGCGAAGGCGACGGCGTCGGCCCGTACTACGACTCGATGATCGCCAAGCTCATCGTCTGGGGCGAAGACCGCGCGATGGCACTGGCGCGCCTGGATGCCGCGCTGCGCGACACGCACATCGTCGGCCTGCACAGCAACGTCGCCTTCCTGCGCCGCGCGGCGGCGAGCCGCTCTTTCGCCACCGCCGATCTGGACACCGCGCTCATCGAGCGCGAGCGCGCGGCGCTGTTCGATGCGACGCCGCTGCCCGACGAGGTGGTGGCCGCAGGCATCGCGGCGCACGCGCTGGCGGCCGATGCGGCGAGCGAGGACGCCGACCCCTGGTCGCGCCGCGACGGCTGGCGCCTGTGCGGGCCGGCGCGCCGACGCTGCGACCTGCGCATCGGCGCGCGCGCGCTGGTGGTCGACCTGCAGCGCCGCCAGGACGGCGCGCGCACGCTCTCGATCGGCGAACAGCACTGGCCCTTCGAGGCGCAGCGGCGAGACGACGGGCGCCACGACGTGCGGCTCGGCGAGCGCCGCCTCGTGCTGAGCGTGTACCGCGACGCCGAGCGCTGGGCGGTCTTCGGCGCTGCCGGCAGTGCCCATGTCACCGAGGTCGACGCGCTCGCGCTGGCCGGCGAGCACGTGGCCGACGCCGGCAGCCTCACGGCGCCGATGCCCGGCAAGGTCGTGAGCCTGCTGGTCGCCGCCGGCGAGCGCGTGCGCCGCGGCCAGCCGCTGGTCGTGATCGAGGCGATGAAGATGGAGCACACGCTGCACGCGCCGAGCGACGGCGCGGTCGAGGCGCTGCTCTACGCCGTCGGCGACCCGGTCGCCGAGGGCGACGAACTGCTGCGGCTGGCTCAGGCGGCCAAGAGCTGAGGCGCGCCCGGCGCCGGCAGGCCCCGTGTGCGGCCTCAGCGTCGCCAGCGCGCGGGTGAATACCAGGCGCGTACGCGGCGCTGCAGTTCGGCGCGGGCCGCCGGGTCGTCGCTCGGCAGCGCGCTCGATGCGGGCTCCGAAGGCTGCGAGGCGTCGAATGGCGACGACTCGATGCCGCCCGGCGCGCCGTGCTCCCATGGCGCTGGCGGCGGCGCCTCGGACGCCGACGCGGCCTGTGCCGCGCGAAACTGCTGCGCCAGCGCCGCGAGCTCCTCGCCGCGGTGCGCATCGCATACCAGCAGCACGTCGCGCCGGTACGCCGGCTCGGCCATCATGCGCTGCAGGTCGATGCCGCACCCGAGCCGCTGCTGCAACAGCACGTCGATGCGGTCGGCGATGCGAAGGCAGCGCTGCGAGTTCAAGCCGGTCTCCCGCGCGCGAGTGTCGGCGACGCGCGGCGGGCGCGCCATACCCCGCGCGGAAATGGCCCTGCGGGCGTGGGGATGCGCGCCGCTGCGGGCGACGCTCAACCCCCGTATTCGATGATCTCGAGCCCGGCGTTGTAGTCGGTGGCGTAGACGAGCCCCTGCGCGTCGACGAAGACGTCGGCCGACTGGATGACCTGCGGGCGCCCCGGGCGCCGATCGGTCATGCGCCGCGGCGCCGCCGGCACGAGCGCGCCGCTCTCGCGTGGCCGGTAGGGATCGGAGATGTCGAAGGCGCGGATGCCGGCGTTCTGCCAGGTCGCGAAGACGAGGCGGTCGCTGACGAACGTGCCGGGCCGGTTCTCGTGCAGGTTGTGCGCGCCGAAGTGGCCGCCCTTGCGCGCGTAGTCGATCTCGTCGGGGATCGGGAAGGTGGCGATGCTGATCGGGTTGGCCGGCTCGCGGATGTCGAACACCCAGGTGTGCTTGCGGCCGTCCTCCTCGTTGTCGAGCACCGCCTCGTCGGCGACGACGAGCAGGCCGCGCTCGACCAGCGGCAGCGCCGAATGCGTGCCGCCGCCGTAGGGCGGGCACCAGTTGCGGTGGCACACGAGCCGCGGCGCGCTGCGATCGGCGATGTCGAGCAGCGTCAGTCCGCCGTCGCGCCAGCAGGCGTAGGCCGTGTCGCCGTGCACCAGCGCGTGGTGCAGTGCCCAGCGCCGGCCCGCGGGGGCCTGCGGCGTCTCGCCGCCGGCCGGGTGCATGCCCGGCAGCCACCAGCGTCCGACGAGTTGCGGGCGCGTCGGGTCGGCCATGTCGATGGTGACGAAGATGTGGTCGGTGTAGCCGTCGAGCAGCGCCGACGCGTAGGCCCAGCGTCCGCCGACGTACCACAGGCGATGAAAGCCGATGCCTTCGACGTCGAGCTGGCCGATCCTGCGCGGGCGCTCGGGCACGGCGATGTCGTACACCGTCATGCCCGCCGTCCAGGGGCGCTGCGCGCCGCCCGCACCCCTCGTGCGGTCGATCGTCTCGCCCAGGGTGCGGCCCATCGACTGCGTGTAGTAGGCCTTCTCGCTGGCGAAGGTGCGCACATCGGCGAACTGGTCGAGCGCGTTGATGACCAGCAGCAAGTCGTCGTGCGTCTGCAGGTGGATGTTCCAGGTGTTGGGCGGCGCGGCCATGTAGGTGGCCGCGCCCGGGCGGCGCGGATCGCGCACGTCGACGATCGAGAAGCCCTGCGACCACGGATGCGCCACGTAGGCCCAGCCGCGATGCACCATCAGCTGCAGCCCGTCGCCGCGCCCGCCGATGTCGGAGTGCCCGATCAGCTTCATGTTGCGCGCGTGGTCGGGCGGCGTGAGCTTCATGGTGCTGTTCCTGCGTCGCCGGCCTGGGGGGTCACTTGGGCGCGGGGATCCACGGCGCCGTGGCGGCGTCGCTCTTGCGGAATGCGGGGAACTTGGCCTGCAGCTCCTCGATCGTCGAGATGTTGTTCTTGACCAGATCGTCGCGCGTGACGAGCGTGGGCTCGAGCATCACCGAGCGGCCCGGGAACCGGCCGGCGATGTCCAGCGCCAGCGCGCGCACCGAGACCTCGCCGACCACGGCGGCGTTGGTGGCGGCGGTGGCGACCCACGCGCTGTTGGGTTCGCGCATGAGCTGGATGTCGGCGGTCGAGATGTCGACGCCGTAGATCTTGACCTTGTTCGCGACGCCCAGCTCGTCGATCGCCAGCTTGACGCCCTTGGCGAACTCGTCCCACGGCGTGAAGACGACGGTGATGTCGGGGTTGGCGCGCAGCACCGCCTTGGTCTGGTCGGCGACCGACGCCGGCACGGTGTCGTTGACGACGCCCCACACCGCCTTCTCCCTGGCCTTGTGCTCGGCGAGCACCTTCTTCCACACCGCGTAGCGGCGATCCAGTGGCGCGAAGCCGGCCACGTACACCGCGCCGCCGACGAAACCGTCGCCCTTGTCCTTGACCGCCTGCTGCAGCACGAGGCGGGCCATGTCGGCGTCGCTCTGTTCGATCTGCGGGATCTTCGGGTTGTCCAGGTTCACGTCGTAGGCGACGACCTTGATGCCGGCGGCGAGCGCCTTTTGCGCCACGTCCTTGAGCACCTCGGGGCGGCCGTTGTTGATGACGATGCCGTCGACCTTGCGGTTGATCGCCTGCTCGACCAGGCTCCTCTGCGTGTCGTTGTCGTTGCGCGCCTGCGAGACTGTGAGCTTGACGCCGAGCGCGTCGGCCTGGCGCTTGGTGCCGGCCTCGAAGGCCTGCAGCCAGTCGCCCGAGCCGAGGAAGCTGACGACGGCGATCTGCACGCCGCCCTTGTCGAACGGCGGCGGAGCGCCCTTCGATCCTTGCGCTCCGGCCGGGCCGGCGAGCGCCAGCGTGGCGGCCAGCGCCGTGCCCAGTGCCTTGATGATCGTCTTCATGCGGTGTGCTCCGTTCCTGGGTGGGGGAAAGCCGGTGGGGGAAAGGTCTGCGGGCGGCGGCTCAGCCGCGCCCGCGCGTGATGCCGTAGGTCAGCGCCAGCGCGCCCACCAGCACCGCGCCCTTGACGAAGTCCTGCGTGTAGTAGGGCGCGTTGAGCATCGTCAGGCCGTTGAGCAGCACGCCGACGAATACCGCACCGACGACGGTGCCCAGCACGTTGGGCCGGCGCCGCCCGAGCACGGCAAAGCCGATCAGCGCCGCGGCCACCGAATCCATCAGCAGCGAGGCGCCCGAGGAGACATCGCCGCGCCCGACGCGCGCGGCGACGACGATGCCGCCCAGCGACGCGAGCGTGCCCGAGATCGCGTAGGCCAGCGTGCGCAGCCGCTCGGTGGCGCCGCCGGCCAGCCGCGTGGCGAGCTCGTTGCCGCCGGTGGCGAACAGCAGGCGCCCGATGCGCGTGCGCTCGGTGAGCACGTGCAGCACGACGGCGATGGCGGCCATGACGAGCACCGGCAGCGGCACCACGCCGGCCAGGCTGGCGCGGCCGATGCGCAGGAACAGCGGGTCGTAGGCGCCGGCCGCGGTCGAGCCGTCGGGCAGGATGAGGCCGGCCGAGATCGAGCGCCCGGCAGTCGGGATCAGCTGCAGCCCGCTGAGCAGGAACATCATCGCCAGCGTCGCCAGCAGGTCCGGCACCTTCAGCCGCACGATGAGCAACGCATTGGCCAGCCCCACCGCTGCGCCCAGCGCCAGCACCAGCACCACGGTGGCCGGCGCGCTCAGGCCCCACACGACCATGCAATAGCTCGCGGCCATCACGCTCGAGGCGGCGACCGCGCCGATCGACAGGTCGAAGCCGCCGACAGCCAGTGTGACCGTGACGCCGACGCCGAGGATGGCGACCACCGAGACCGCCTGCAGGATGCTCATCAGGTTGGCGAGGTCGATGAAGGCCGGCTGCGCCAGCGAGAAGCCGACCAGCATTGCCGCCAGCAGGATGGGCACGGCGCCGATGCGCAGGAAGGTGCGCAGGCGCTCGCCGCTACCGGAGGCGGGCGCCGTCGCCGTCGGCGTCGCTGCGCCGCCCCGATCGGCCGTCCTCACGCGGCCTGCTCCTGCGCGTGGGCGTCGCGCAGCGTGTGCTGCTCGAGCACGAGCACGCGGTCGGCGACCTCGATCGCCTCCTCGGGGTCGGAGGTGGCGATCAGCGTCGCGCGCGCCGCCTGGCTGCGAATGGCGGCGATGAGGTCGCGCCGCGCGCCGACGTCGATGCCCTGGAACGGCTCGTCGAGCAGCAGCAGCGTGCCGGGCTCGGCCTCCCAGCGCGCCAGCACCACCTTCTGCTGGTTGCCGCCCGACAGCGTCCACACCGAGGCCGCCGGCCCCCCCGCGCGGATGCCCAGCCGCGCGATCGCCGCCGTCGCCCTGGCCGTTTCCTTGCCCGCCGTGACGAGGCCCGACGGATACCAGCGCGCCAGGTGCGGCAGGCTGATGGTGGCCGCGATCGACTCGCCCGGCCAGCCGGGCGGCATCAGCGACGAGCGATGGCGGTCCTCGCCGGCCATCGCGACGCCGGCGTCGATCGCCTCGCGCGGGCTCGCCGGGCGGTACGGGCGGCCCGCCAGCCGCATCGTGCCGCCGGCCAGCCGCGCGGCGCCGAAGAGCGCCGACAGCAGGCGGCTCTTGCCCGCGCCGAGCACGCCGGTGATCGCCACCACCTCGCCGCGATGCACCGTGAGATCGAACGCCCGGCGGCCCGGCAGCAGCCGGGCGCCGACGAGTTCGAGCACCGGCTCGTGCGTGAGGCGCCGGGCATCGGGCCGTGCCGACGCGAGCGGGCGTCCGATCATGGTCTCGATGGCGGCGTCGAAGTCCACCGGGCGTGCGTAGTCGGCGACGGCGCGCCCGCCGCGCAGCACGACGACGCGATCGGCCAGCGTCTCGAGGTCGGCCATGCGGTGCGAGATGTAGAGGATGGCGAGGCCGCGCCGGCGCAGCGCGTGCAGCGTCGCGTACAGGCGCTGCGATTCGCCGGCCGCGAGGCTGGCGGTGGGCTCGTCCAGGATCAGCAGCTCGGCACGATGCGCCAGTGCGCGCGCGATGGCCACCAGCTGGCGGTCGGCTGCCGCCAGGTCGGCGAAGTCGCGCTCGACGTCGAGCGTGATGCCGGCCTCCCGCAGCATCGCCTCGGCCTCGCGGCGCACCGAGCGGTGCGAGACGAAGAACGGCGAGCGCCGATCGACGAAGCGGTTCAGCAGCAGGGCGTCGGCCACCGAGAGGCCCGGGATGCCGACCAGGTCGGTCGACTGGTGCACGGTGACGACGCCCGCGGCAGCGGCCTCGGCCGGCGTGCGCGGCGCATAGGGCCGGCCCTTGAAGGCCACGCGGCCGGCGTCGGCCGCGAGCACGCCCGAGACGATCTTGACGAAGGTCGACTTGCCGGCGCCGTTGGCGCCCATCAGTGCCACGATCTCGCCGGCGTCGATCTCCAGCGTCAGGTCGGCCAGCGCCCGCGTCGATCCGAACGAGCGGGCGAGCGAGCGGGCTTCGAGCAGCGGCATCGCGAAACGGCACAAGGAGTCTGGGTGCGGTGGGACATGCTACGCGAGCCCGCGCCGCACGAGATCGGTGTCACCGCGCAGCCGCAGGGGCTGGCCTGCGCCCGCATGCGCCGCGGGAGCTTCTCGCGCCGCCCGCGGGAGCGTCGCGACGACCCTGCGGGCGGTGGCCCGGCGGCCGCGTCGCTATAGTGCATCGTCGCCTTCGCGTCGTTGGCTCCGATGTTCCCCACCCAAGTCACCCTGGTCGAGGTCGGTCCGCGCGACGGCCTGCAGAACGAGGCGCAGCCCGTCGGCGCGGCCGACAAGATCGAGCTCGTGCACCGGCTGCAGGCGGCCGGCTGCAGGGCGATCGAGGTCACGAGCTACGTCAGCCCGAAGTGGGTGCCGCAGATGGCCGACAACGCCGAGGTCATGGCCGGCATCGCGCGCCGGCCGGGGGTGCGTTACTCGGTGCTGGTGCCGAACATGCAGGGGCTCGAGGCGGCGCTGGCGCAGCCGGCGATCCGCCCCGACGAGGTGGTGGTGTTCGGCGCCGCGAGCGAGGCCTTCAGCCGGCGCAACATCAACTGCTCGATCGCCGAGAGCGTCGAGCGCTTCCGCCCGGTGGTGGCGGCGGCGCACGCGGCGGGGCTGAAGGTGCGTGCGGCGATTTCCTGCGCGCTCGGCTGCCCCTACCAGGGCGAGGTCAGTGCCGACGAGGTGGAGCGCGTCGTCACGCTGATGAAGGGCATCGGCGTCGACCACTGCGGCATCGCCGACACCATCGGCGTGGGCACGCCGCGGCGAACGCAGGCGGCGATGGAACGCGCGCTGAGGCACTTCCCGCTCGTCGAGGTGAGCGGGCATTTCCACGACACCTACGGCCAGGCGCTGGCCAACATCTACGCCTGCCTCGAGATGGGGCTGCACACGTTCGACGCCAGCATCGCCGGCCTCGGCGGCTGCCCGTACGCCAGGGGCGCCACCGGCAACGTCGCGAGCGAGGACGTGGTGTTCATGCTGCGCGGCATGGACATCGATAGCGGCATCGACCTCGACGCGCTGGTCGACGCCGGCAGCTGGATCTCGGGGCGGCTGGGCCGCGCGCCGGTCTCGCGCGCCGGCAAGGCGCTGCTGGCGCGGCGCGCCGCGGCCGCCGCCGAGGCGCGCGCATGAGGGCGCAGGCGCAGCGGCGCGTTCGCGCGGCGAGGCAAAGGCAGGCACGAGCGCCCATGCAGGGGCACACGCGAACCCACATGCGAACGCACACGCGAACGCACACG
>JAFECX010000069.1 GCA_018241895.1 Pseudomonadota bacterium | reverse complement strand
GCACGCGCAGCCGGTGCCGCGCCCCGCGCCTTCGGCGGCCGGCGCGCTGCCCGCCGCGCTGAGCGCGACGCAGATCGAGGCGCTGCGCGAGTGCCCCTACCGCTTCCACGCGCGCGCCGTGCTGCGGCTCGAAGAGGCGGCCGAGCTCGAGCTCGCGCTGGCCAAGCGCGACTACGGCAGCTGGCTGCATCTGGTGTTGCAGCGCTTTCACGCCGTGCGCGCTGCGGCGCGCGCGGCCGGAGCGCCGGCTGTCGCCGACGATGTGCGGCTGCAGCAGGCCGCCGGCGAAGCGAGCGCCGCGCTGCAGCTCGACGAGGCCGGACTGCTGCCGTTTCGCGCCAGCTTCGAGGCCTTCGCGCCCGCCTACCTGCGTTGGCTCGAAAGGCGCGAGGCGCTCGGCTGGCACTGGCAGGCGGGCGAGCTCGACGCGAGCGCGGCGCCGGCCGCGCTGGCGCCGACGCGGCTGCGTGGTCGCATCGATCGCATCGACGGCGCTGCGGACGGCCGTCGCCAGCTCATCGACTACAAGACCGGCAGCGTCGTCGGGCTGCGGCGCAAGGTGCGCGAGCCTTTCGAGGACACCCAGCTCGCCGTCTATGCCGCGCTGCTCGCGGGCACGGCGCCGCTCGAGGCCGGCTATCTCGCGCTCGACGACCGTGAGGCGCCGCTCGAGGTGGCGCACGCCGACGTGCAGCGCAGCGCCGAGGCGCTCGTGGCCGGACTGGGAAGCGAGCTCGAGCGGCTGCGCGCGGGTGCCCCGCTGCACGCCTTGGGCGAAGGCGAGGTCTGCGCGCACTGCGAGGCACGCGGCCTGTGCCGGCGTGACCATTGGCCGGCGCCGGCGCCGGCGTCGGCGCCGGCCGCCGACGCGCAGCTCGCATGACGCACGAGCCGGCCTACGCCATCGACGGTGCCCAGGCGCGCCGCGAGGCCTTCTATGCGGTGGCCTGCGATCCGGCGACGAGCGTCGTCGTCGAAGCCTGCGCCGGCGCGGGCAAGACCTGGATGCTGGTCTCGCGCATCGTGCGCGCGCTGCTCGCCGGTGCCGAGCCGGGCGAGATCCTCGCCATCACCTTCACGCGCAAGGCGGCCGGCGAGATGCGCGCGCGCCTGGACGAATGGCTCGCCGCCTGGGCCGAGGGTGCCTGCAGCCACGACGAGCGCGTGCACGAGCTGATGCAGCGCGGGCTCGACGCGGTGCAGGCGCAGGCGCTCGCACCCACGCTGGCGGGCCTGCGCGAGCGCGTGCTGCGCGGCGGCCGCGGCGTCGAGGTGCGCACCTTCCACGCCTGGTTCGGGCAGCTTCTGGCGCACGCGCCGCTCGCGGTGCTGCAGGCGCTGGGTCTGCCGGCGGCGCACGAGCTGATCGAAGACACGTCGGTGCTGAAGGACGAGCTGTTCGCACGCGTGCATCGCGCCGTGCATTCCGATGCGGCGCTGCGCCATGTCTACTTCGCGATGGTCGAGCGCGTCGGGCGCTCGCGCTGGCTGCAGTGGCTCGAGACGGCATGGCGCCAGCGCGCCGTCATCGCACGCGCCGACGCTGCCGGCGCGCTCGCCGATGCCGTGCCGCCCGCGGCCGATCTGTGGCCCGAGTGCGCCGGCCTGGCCGAACCGCTCGAACGGATGACCAGCGATGCCGCGCTGCGTGGCGACCTCGAGGCGCTGGCGCGTGCGCTCGGGCGCGGCAAGGCCACCGCACAGACGGCGGCCCGCGGGCTCGTCGATGCGCTGGCACTGGCCGCTGGCGGCCAGACACGGGCGGCGCATGCCGCGGCGTGCAAGGCGCTCGTCACCGACAAGGGCACCAGGCGCAAGCACCTCGGCGCCGACGCCGAAGTCGACGCGGCGATCGAAGCCCTCGCGCGCGTGCAGCAGATGCAGTTGCAGCACGACGCCCACACGGATCACCTCGCGCTGGTGCAGTTCTCGCGCCTGCTGCGCCGCGAGTACGCGGCGCTCCTGCGCGCACGTGCCCGCGTCGACATGGACGACCTCGATGCGGCGGCCGAGGCGCTGCTCGGCGACGGCGAGATCGCGGCCTGGGTGCAGCAGCGGCTGGACCAGCGCGTGCGCCATCTGCTCGTCGACGAATTCCAGGACACGAGTCCGCCGCAGTGGCGCGCGCTTGCCGGCTGGCTGGCCGGCTATGCCGGCGCCGGTGGTGGCGCGAGCGGCCAGCGGCCGCTTTCGGTCTTCATCGTCGGCG
>JAFECX010000068.1 GCA_018241895.1 Pseudomonadota bacterium | reverse complement strand
CCTGTCGCAGCGCGAGGCCGAGGCCTTCTACGCGGTGCACAAGGAGCGCCCCTTCTTTGCCGACCTCGTGAAGTTCATGATTTCGGGCCCGGTGATGATCCAGGTGCTCGAAGGCGAGGGCGCAATCGCGAAGAACCGCGACCTGATGGGCGCCACCGACCCGAAGAAGGCCGCCAAGGGCACGATCCGCGCCGACTTCGCCGACAGCATCGACGCCAACGCGGTGCACGGCTCCGACGCGCCCGAGACCGCTGCCGTGGAAGTGGCCTTCTTCTTCCCCGGCATGCACGTCTATTCGCGCTGAGCGCCGCACGATGGCCGTCAACCTGCTCGACTTCGATCTCGAGGGGCTCGCGGCCTATTGCGAGCGCCTGGGCGAGAAGCGCTGGCGCGCGGTGCAGCTGTTTCGCTGGATCCACCACAAAGGCGCGCGCGAGTTCGCGCAGATGACGGACCTGGCCAAGTCGCTGCGCAGCAAGCTCGAGGGCAGCGCCGAGATCCGGCCGCCGGCACTCGCGAGCGAGCACGCGTCGGCCGACGGCACCGTGAAGTGGCTGTTCGACGTCGGCGGCGGCAACGCGATCGAGACCGTCTTCATTCCCGAGGACGATCGCGGCACGCTGTGCATTTCGTCGCAGGCCGGCTGCGCCGTCGCCTGCCGGTTCTGCAGCACCGGTCACCAGGGGTTCAGCCGCAACCTGACGAGCGGCGAGATCATCGGCCAGCTCTGGTTCGCCGAGCACCGCCTGCGCGAGCGGCTGCAGCCCGTGGCTGGCGCCGCGCCGCAGCGCGCGGTGGACAACGTCGTCATGATGGGCATGGGCGAGCCGCTGCAGAACTACGCGGCGCTCGTGCCGGCGCTGCGCACGATGCTCGACGATCATGCCTACGGCCTGTCGCGGCGCCGCGTGACCGTCTCCACCTCGGGCATGGCGCCGATGATCGATCGGCTGGCCGTCGATTGCCCGGTGGCGTTGGCGGTGTCGTTGCATGCGCCCGACAACGCGCTGCGCGACCGGCTCGTGCCGCTCAACCGCAAGCACGATCTCGACGCACTGCTGGCCGCCTGCCGGCGCTACCTCGAGGCGGCGCCGCGCGACTTCGTCACCTTCGAATACTGCATGCTCGACGGCGTCAACGACGGCGACGAGCAGGCGCGCGCGCTGGTGCGGCTGGTCAGCGGCCGCGTGCCGTGCAAGTTCAACCTGATCCCGTTCAATCCGTTCCCCGGTTCCGGCCTCGTGCGCTCGCCGCGCGAGCGCATCGCGGCATTCGCCCGCATCCTGCAGGACGCGGGCATCGTGACCACCATCCGCAAGACGCGCGGCGAGGACATCGACGCCGCCTGCGGCCAGCTTGCCGGCGAGGTGCAGGACCGCACGCATGCACGAGCGCGCCTGGCGCGGCGGCGCGTGATCGAGATCGCGACCGCCGGAGGGGCCGCATGAGCGTCGACCCGAGAGCCGCGGCGCGCCGGCTCCTGCCGTTGCTGTTGCCCGCGCTCGGCGTGCTGGGCGCCTGCACCAGCACCACGCAGGTCGTGATGCCCGGCATGCCCGGCTCCAACGAGCTGCCCGCGGAAAAGCGCAACCCGGCCGACCCGGCCGAAGTCGAGCGCCGCGCGCATCTGCGCCTCGAGCTGGCGGGCATGTATTTCGGCCGCGGCCAGACCGACACGGCGCTCGACGAGCTCAAGGCCGCGCTCGCGGCCAAGCCCGAGTTTCCCGAGGCCTACGGCCTGCGCGGCCTGATCCTGGCCAGCATGGGTGACGCGCAGGGTGCCGAGGCGAGCTTCAGGCGTGCGCTGCAGATGCGGCCGGGCGACGCCGACGTGCTGCACAACTACGGCTGGTTCCTGTGCCAGCAGCGGCGCTACGACGAGGCCGACGCGCAGTTCCGTGCCGCGCTCGCGCAACCGCAGTATCGCGACGCGGTGCGCACGCTGCTCGCGCAGGGGGCGTGCCAGGCGCGCGCCGGACGCTGGGCCGACGCCGAAGCGACGCTGGCGCGCAGCTACGAGCTCGACCCCGCCAACCCGGCCACGGCGTACAACCTGGCCGAGGTGCAGCTGCGCCGCGGCGAGCTCGAACGTGCGCGCTTTTACGTGCAGCGCATCAACGCCGTGCCCGAGCAGGTGAGCGCGCAGAGCCTGTGGCTGGCCGCGCGCATCGAGCGGCGCCGCGGCGACCGCGACGCGTTGGCCGATCTGGGCCGCAAGCTGCGCGATCGCTTCCCGCAGTCGGCCGAGACGCTGCGCTTCGAGCGCGGGCAGTTCGATGACTGAAGGAACACGGGCGGCCAGCGCCGGTGCGCTGCTGCGCGCCGCGCGCGAAAGCCGCGGGCTGCACATTGCCGCACTCGCGGCGGCGATCAAGGTCACGCCGCGCAAGCTCGACGCGCTCGAAAACGACCGCTGGAACGAGTTGCCGGATCTCACCTTCGCGCGCGCTCTGGCGCTGACCGTGTGTCGCAGCCTGAAGATCGACCCCAAGCCGGTGCTCGATCGGCTGCCGCCCGCCGAGACGCTGGCGCTGGATTCGGGCACGCTCAACGAACCGTTCCGCGAACATGCGGCGCGTGACGAGCGCGGCCTGTCGGCGCTGGCGATCAAGCCGATGGTGGCTGCGGCCTTCGTCCTGGCGCTGGGCGCGATCGGCGTCTACCTGATGCCGGCGGCCTGGTGGCCCGCGTCCGACCAGGGGTTGGCGGCGAGCAGCGCGCCAGGCGTTTCCACCACCGTGGTACCGGCGCCGGCCGTGCACGACGCCGATGCAGCGGCGCGGTCCGCCCAGGCGGGCGGCGGGGCTGCGAGCGCTGCACCGCACGAGCCGCCGACGGGGATACCCGCGGCGCAGGCGATGGCAGCGTCGGCGGTCCAGGTCGGGCAGGCGGGGCAGGTCGGGCAGGTGGGGCAGGTCGGGCAGGTGGGACAGGCGGCGCAGACGGCGCAGACGGCGCTGGCGACGCCGGCCCGGGCCGTCCCCGCAGGCGACGCTGCCGCGCAGGCCGTGGCGCCGAACGCCGACGCGAGCGGCAACGCGAACGGCGGCCTCCAACTGCGGGCGCGCCAGACTTCCTGGGTCGAGGTGCGCGACGCACGGGGCCGCGTGCTGCTGGCGCGCACGCTGCAGCCGGACGAGGCGGTCGCATTCGATGCCGAGCCGCCGCTGCGGCTCGTGATCGGCAATGCGGCGGCGACCGAAGTACGCTTTCGCGGCCAGCCGGTGCCGCTGGGCCCGCATACCCGCGATGCCATCGCGCGGCTGGAGCTGAAGTAGCGTGAGCGAGCCGTCGATGCCGATGATCGAGACCCTGGAACCCATCGCCGTGGCGGCGCCGGCGCCGCGGCGTTCGCGCCTGGTGCGCGTACGCTGGGGCCGGCGCGTCGTCACGCTGGGCGGTGCGGCGCCCGTGCGCGTGCAGTCGATGACCAACACCGACACGGCCGACATCGCCGCCACCGTGCAGCAGGTGCGTGCGCTGGCCGAGGCCGGCAGCGAGCTCGTGCGCGTCACCGTCAACACGCCCGAGGCGGCGGCGGCGGTGCCTCACATCCGCGAGCAGCTCGACCGCCTGGGCGTCGACGTGCCGCTGGTGGGTGACTTCCACTACAACGGCCACCGCCTGCTCACCGAGATCCCCGCCTGTGCCCAGGCGCTCAGCAAGTACCGCATCAACCCCGGCAACGTCGGCCGCGGCGAGAAGAAGGATCGGCAGTTCGCGATGATGATCGAGGCCGCGCTGCGCCACGACAAGGTGGTGCGCATCGGCGTCAACTGGGGCAGTCTCGACCAGGAACTGCTGGCCGCGCTGATGGACGACAACGCGCGCCGAGCGCAGCCCGCCGATGCGAAGCAGGTCATGTACCAGGCGCTGGTGCAAAGCGCCGTCTCGTCGGCCGACTGCGCGCGCGAGCTCGGGCTGGGCGCCGATCGCATCGTCATCAGTTGCAAGGTGAGCGGCGTGCAGGACCTGGTCTCGGTGTATCGGGCGCTCGCGCACCGCTGCGACTACGCGTTGCACCTGGGCCTGACCGAGGCCGGCATGGCGACCAAGGGCACGGTGGCGTCGGCGGCGGCGCTGGCGATCCTGCTCGAGGAGGGCATCGGCGACACCATCCGCGTCAGCCTCACGCCGCAGCCGGGCGAGTCGCGCACGCAGGAGGTGGTAGTGGCGCTCGAGATCCTGCAGAGCCTGGGGCTGCGCGCCTTCAACCCGAGCGTCACCGCCTGCCCCGGCTGCGGACGCACGACGAGCACGACGTTCCAGGAGCTGGCCAAGCAGATCGACGACTTCCTGCGCGCGCAGATGCCGCTGTGGAAGAGCCGCTATCCCGGCGTCGAGAACCTCAAGGTCGCGGTGATGGGCTGCATCGTCAACGGTCCGGGCGAGAGCAAGCACGCCGACATCGGCATCAGCCTGCCGGGCAGCGGCGAGATGCCGGCCGCGCCCGTGTTCATCGACGGCACGAAGGCGCTCACGCTGCGCGGCGAAGGCATCGCGCAGGAGTTCCAGCAGATCGTCGAGGACTACATCGCGCGGCGCTTCGGTGCCGGCGCCGCCTCGCACTGAACACGAATCGTCGCCGCGCAGCGCGCGGCGCTGCACGACATGGCCGACAAGAACGCTGCCGCCCGGGCCCCTGACGCTGCGCTCGCCGCCGTCAAGGGCATGAACGACCTGCTGCCCGACGAGGCGGCGAAGTGGGAATGGGTGGAAGGCGTGATGCGATCGCTGCTCGCGCGTTGGGGCTATCGCAACCTGCGCACACCCATCGTCGAGCCGACGGCGCTGTTCGTGCGCGGCCTGGGCGAGGTCACCGACATCGTCGAGAAGGAGATGTTCTCCTGGGTCGACGCGATGAACGGCGACCGCCTCACGCTGCGCCCCGAGGCCACCGCCGGCATCGTGCGCGCGGTCGTCGAGCACAACGCGCTGTACCACGGCCCGCTGCGCATCTGGCAGATGGGCCCGATGTTCCGCCACGAGCGGCCGCAAAAGGGCCGCTCGCGCCAGTTCCACCAGCTCGACGTCGAGGCGCTCGGCCACCCGGGGCCGGACGTCGACGCCGAGCTCATCCTCATGCTGCGCGCGCTGTGGCAGGCCTTCGGCCTCGAGGAGGGCAAGGATGTCGTGCTCGAGCTCAACAGCCTCGGCCAGGTCGAGGAGCGGCGCGCCCATCGCGAGGCGCTGATCGCGCACTTCGAGCGCCACGCCGGGCAGCTCGACGCCGACGCGAAGCGCCGCCTGCACAGCAACCCGCTGCGCATCCTCGACACCAAGAACCCCGAGATGGAGCCGGTGGTGGCCACGGCGCCGCAGCTGCTGCAGTTCCTCGGCGCGGCGTCGCGCGCGCACTTCGAGGCCACGCGCGCCATCCTCGACGCCGCGGGTCTGGCTTACACCGTCAATCCGCGCCTCGTGCGCGGCATGGACTACTACAACCTCACGGTCTTCGAGTGGAAGAGCGCGCACCTGGGCGCGCAGAGCACCGTGTGCGGCGGCGGCCGCTACGACCAGCTGATCGAGACGCTGGGCGGCAAGCCGGCGCCGGGCATCGGCTTCGGCCTGGGCATGGAGCGGCTCATGCTGCTGCTCGAGGCGACGGGCAGGCTGGCGCCGGCCGAGCGGCCCGACGCCTATGCGGTGGTGCCCGATGCCGCTGCGCTGCCGCGCGCGCTGGCGCTGCTCGCCGCGCTGCGCGCGCGTGGCCTCGCGATCGTCATGCACGCGGCCGGCAAGGACGGGCAGGGCGGCATGAAGTCGCAGTTCAAGCGTGCCGACGCCTCGGGCGCACGCTGGGCGCTCGTGTTCGGCGCCGACGAACTGGCGCAGGACGCGGTGGCCGTCAAGCCGCTGCGCGAGACCGGCGTGGCGCAGGCGCTCGTCGCGCTGGCCGACATCGACGCGCTGGCTGCGCGGCTGCGTGCCGGCGCGCCGGCGTCCGTCGATCCCGTGTCACGCAAGGGATAATCCCGCGCTCACTTCGCGTCGCCTCATCCCATGGCCACCTCCCTCGACCTGCAGGAGCAGGAACAGCTCGACGAGCTGAAGGCGTTCTGGAACAAGTACGGCAACCTCGTCACCTGGGTGCTGATCGCCGTGCTCGGTGCCTACGGCGCGTGGAACGGCTGGCAGTGGTATCAGCGCGATCAGGCGACGAAGGCAGCGGCCATGTACGACGAACTCGACCGCGCGGCGCAGACCGGCGACGCCGAGCGCGCCGCGCGCATCTTCGCCGACCTGCGCGAGCACTACCCACGCACCGCGTTCGCGGCCCAAGGCGCGCTCGAGGCCGCGCGCGCGCAGTTCGACCACGGCCAGGCCGACGCAGCGCGCGCCAGCCTCGGCTGGGCCGCCGAGAACGCGCGCGACGACGACATCCGCACCATCGCGCGGCTGCGCCTGGCCGGGCTGCTGGCCGACGCCAAGCAGTACGACGAGGCGCTCAGAGTGCTCGATGCGGCCAGGGCCGGAGCCTTCGAGGCCCTGGTGGCCGATCGCCGAGGCGACGTGCTGATGGCGCAGGGCAAGACGGCCGAGGCCAAGGCGGCCTACCAGGCGGCCTGGGCCGCGATGGCGCCCGAGACGCCGTATCGCCAGGTGATCGAGGCCAAGCTCACGGCCATGGGAGCGGCACCGGCGGGTGCGCCTGGCGGGGCGGCGGGGGCTGCCGGCAGCGCCGGGCCGGAAACGGCTTCGGGCAGCGGGGCCGCCAAGTGAGTCGCCGCGCTGCATGGGCGGCCGCGCTGGCGCTGGCCGCGGCGCTGCTGGGCGGCTGCGCGGCCGAGCGGCCCAAGCCCACGCCGCTCGAGACCTACGCGCCGAAGGCGTCGGCGCACCTGGCGTGGAGCCAGCGCCTGGGCAAGCTCGACTTCCCGCTCGAGCCGGCGGCGGGCGTCGGCCAGGTCATCGTCGCCGACAGCGCCGGCACGGTGATCGCGCTGGCTCTGGACAATGGCGCCGAGCTGTGGCGCGCGAGCGCCGGTGCCGCGCTCTCGGCAGGCGTCGGCAGCGACGGGCGCTTTGCCAGCGTCGTCACGCGCCGCAACGAAGTCGTGACCTTCGAGCAGGGACGCGAGGTCTGGCGCAAGCGCGTGCCCTCGAGCGTCGTCACGCCGCCCTTCGTGGCCGGCGAGCGCGTCTTCGTGATGGGCGTCGACCGCGTCGTGCACGCCTTCGACGCGCTGGACGGGCGGCGCCTGTGGACGCTGCAGCGCGCCGGCGACGCGCTCACGCTGGCGCTGCCGGGTGTGCTAGCCGCCTATCACGACACGCTGCTCGTCGGGCAGGGGCCGCAGCTCGTGGGGGTCGATCCGCTGCGCGGCAGCGTGCGCTGGAGCGTGCCGCTCGCCTCGCCTCGCGGCACCAACGAGGTCGAGCGCCTGGCCGATCTGGTCGGGCCGCCGGCGCGCCATGGCGAGCGCATCTGCGCGCGCGCCTTCCAGTCGGCGGTCGGCTGCGCCGATGCCGCGCGCGCGAGCGTGCTGTGGACGCGCAACACCGGCGGCGTGCAGCCGGTCGCGGTCGACGCCGAGCGCGTGTACGGCGCCGATGCCGTCGATCGCATCACCGCCTGGCGTGCCGACAACGGCGACGTCGCCTGGAGCAGCGAGCGCATGCTCAACCGCGGCCTGTCGGGCCCGCTGGCGGTCGGCGCGTTCGTCGTCTTCGGCGACTCCGAGGGTTACCTGCACTTCCTCGCCGCGGCCTCCGGCGAGCCGCAGCTGCGCCTGGCGACCGACGGCTCGCCGGTGCTCGGCGCGCCGCAGCTGGCCGGGCGGACGATGCTCGTCGTCACGCGTGCCGGCGGCGTCTTCGCGTTGCGGCAGAACTGAGCTACCCGTGAACGAACCACTCGAGCCCGCTCGACGCACCCTGACGCCCGCGCTCGGCGTTGCAAATGCTCGCCCTATCGCGCGACATGGCGGCGCTTTGCGCCTTGTCCGGGGCCGCCCTGTCGCGCCGCTCGGGCGCGACCGGTTCATTCACAGGTTCTGAGCGGCGTGTGCCCTTGAAGCCGGTCATCGCCCTGGTCGGCCGGCCCAACGTCGGCAAGTCGACGCTGTTCAACCGCATCACGAAGAGCCGCGAGGCGATCGTCGCCGACTTTCCCGGGCTCACGCGCGACCGCCACTACGGCGACGCACGGCTGGACGAGCGTGAGTTCATCGTCGTCGACACGGGCGGCTTCGAGCCGGACCGGCCCAGCGGCGTGATGGCCGAGATGGCGCGCCAGACGCGCCAGGCGGTGGCCGAGGCCGACGCGGTGATCTTCGTCACCGACATCCGCGCGGGCCTGTCGGCGCAGGACCACGACATCGCGCAGTACCTGCGCAGCCGACGCAAGCGCGTCGTGCTGGCGGTGAACAAGGCCGAGGGCATGAGCGACTCGCCGCTGCTGGCCGAGTTCCACGAGCTCGGCATCGGTCAGCCGCTTGCGGTGTCGGCGGCGCACGGGCAGGGCGTGCGCAGCGTGCTCGAGGCCGCGCTGGCCGGGCTGGCCGGGCTGGCCGGGCTGGCCGGGTCGCAGGCCGAGCCGGCCGAAGACGCCGGGGCCGAGACGCCCGACGGCGCGCCGCGCCCGATCCGCGTCGCCGTGGCCGGGCGGCCCAATGCCGGCAAGAGCACGCTCATCAACGCCTGGCTGGGCGAGGAGCGGCTGGTCGCCTTCGATCAGCCGGGCACGACGCGCGACGCCATCGTGGTGCCGTTCGAGCGCGACGGCCAGCGTTTCGAACTCATCGACACCGCCGGACTGCGGCGCAAGGGCCGCGTGTTCGAGTCGGTCGAGAAGTTCTCGATCGTCAAGACGCTGCAGGCGATCGCCGATGCCAACGTCGTGCTGCTGCTCATCGACGCCACGCAGGGCGTGAGCGAGCAGGATGCGCACATCGCCGGCTACATCCTCGAATCGGGCCGCGCCGTGGTGGTGGCGCTCAACAAGTGGGACGCCGTCGACGCGTACCAGCGCCGCATGCTCGAGCGCGCGCTCGAAACCCGGCTGGCGTTCCTCCAGTTCGCACCCGTGCTGCACGTCTCGGCGCTCGGGCGGCAGGGGCTCGCGGCACTGTGGCGCGCCATTGTGCAGGCACACGTCTCGGCGACGGTCAAGATGCCCACGCCGGTGCTCACGCGGCTGCTGCACGAGGCGGTGCAGCACCAGGCGCCGCGCCGCGCCGGGCGTTTTCGACCCAAGATGCGCTACGCGCACCAGGGTGGCGTCAACCCGCCGATCGTGGTCGTGCACGGCAACTCGCTCGAGCACGTGACGCCGGCGTACCGGCGCTACCTGGAGGGGCGCTTTCGCGCGCACTTCAAGCTCGTCGGCACGCCGCTGCGAGTCGAACTGCGCAGCAGCCGCAATCCCTTCGACGACAAGGCGCGCTGAGTCCCTTGTACCGCGCCGCTTCGGCCCCACCTGCGGCGCTGCCGCCCGCCCGCAGTGCGCTGTGATAAGGTGGCTTCTTCGGGTTTACCCAACACGGAGCATATCGTGAGCAACAAAGGCCAACTTCTGCAGGACCCCTTTCTGAACCTGCTGCGCAAGGAGCACGTGCCGGTATCCATCTACCTGGTGAACGGCATCAAGCTCCAGGGCCACATCGAATCGTTCGACCAGTATGTCGTGCTGTTGCGCAACACCGTGACGCAGATGGTCTACAAGCACGCCATCTCCACCGTCGTGCCCAGCCGCGCGGTCAACTTCCATCCGAACGAGAGCGGCGCGGCACCGGCCTGAGCGCCGCAGCCGTCCACAGGCGCCGTTCGCACGCCCGCCCCCAGCCCCTGCCTTGACCACTGCTTCCACCACGCCCGCCGGCGAGTCCGGCGACGCCGTCACGCGCGCCGTGCTGGTGGGCGTCGATTTCGGCGCCGGCCAGAGCTTCGATTGCGAGCTGGAGGAACTGGCGTTGCTTGCGTCGTCGGCCGGCGACCTGCCGGTGGCGCGCATCACGGCACGCCGCAAGGCGCCCGATCCGGCGCTGTACGTCGGCAGCGGCAAGGCCGACGAGATCAAGGCCATGGTCGCGGCGACGTCGGCGCACGGCGTGATCTTCGACCAGGCGCTGTCCCCCGCGCAGCAACGCAATCTCGAGCGCCATCTGGGCGTGCCGGTGGCCGACCGCACGGCGGTCATCCTGGACATCTTCGCCGATCGTGCGCGCAGCCACGAGGGCAAGCTGCAGGTCGAGTTGGCGCGCCTGCAGTACCTGAGCACGCGGCTCGTGCGGCGCTGGTCGCACCTCGAGCGCCAGCGCGGCGGCATCGGCGCGCGCGGCGGCCCGGGCGAAGCGCAGATCGAGCTCGACCGGCGCATGATCGGCGAGCGCATCAAGACGCTCAAGGAGCGCCTGGCGCGCGTCGGACGCCAGCGCAGCACGCAGCGGCGCGCGCGCGAGCGCCGCGGCACCTATCGCGTCTCGCTGGTCGGCTACACGAACGCCGGCAAGAGCACGCTGTTCAATGCGCTGGTCAAGGCACGCGCCTATGCCGCCGACCAGCTCTTCGCCACGCTCGACACCACGACGCGCCAGCTCTGGCTGCCCGAGGCCGGCGTGGCCGCGACGCTGTCGGACACGGTCGGCTTCATCCGCGACCTGCCGCACAAGCTGGTCGAGGCCTTCCAGGCGACGCTGCAAGAAGCGGCCGACGCCGACTTGCTGCTGCACGTGATCGATGCATCGAGCGCGCAGATTGCCGAGCAGATGGCCGAGGTCGAGCGCGTGCTCGCCGAGATCGGCGCCGCAGACGTGCCGCAGATCCTCGTGTACAACAAGTGCGACCGCCTCGAGCCCTCGCAGCAGCCGCGAACGGCCAGCGACTGGATCGAGGTGGCCCCGGGGCTGCGGCGGCGCCGCGTGTTCGCGAGCGCGCTCGGCGGCCAGGGGCTCGAGCAGTTGCGCGCGGCCATCGCCGAGGCCGTGCTGGCGGCACGTGCGGGCCCGACGGCAGCGGCTGCGACACATTCCGAATCCACCCCGCTGGCATGACATGCGTCGTTTCCTGATCTTTGCCAATCGCCACGACGGCCCGCCCGATCTGGACGAGCTGTGGCGCGACTTCAACAAGAAGCTCTCGGGCCTGTTCGGCGGCAAGGGCGGCAGCCAGCGCGCGGACGATCGTCCGCCGGGTGGCGGCGGCGGCAGTGGCGGGGGTTTCCAGCCCGACATGAGGAGCGCGGGCATCGGCATCGGCCTGATCGCCGCGGTGGCGGTGCTGGTCTGGCTGGGCAGCGGCTTTTTCATCGTGCAGGAAGGCCAGCAGGCGGTGGTCATGACCTTCGGCCGCTACAGCCACACCGTCGACGCCGGCTTCCAGTGGCGCATGCCCTATCCGATCCAGTCGCAGGACATCGTCTCGGTGTCGCAGCTGCAGACGGTCGAGGTCGGGCGCAACTCGGTCGTGCAGGCCACCGGGCTGCGTGACTCGTCGATGCTCACGCAGGACGAGAACATCGTCGACATCCGCTTCACCGTGCAGTACCGGCGCAGCAACGCGCGCGAGTACCTGTTCGAGAACCGCAGCCCCGACGAGGCGGTGGTGATGGCCGCCGAATCGGCGGTGCGCGAGATCGTCGGGCGCAGCATGATCGACCAGGTGCTGTACGAGCAGCGCGACGCGATCGCCAACGACCTGGCCAAGAACATCCAGAGCCAGCTCGACCGCCTCAAGGCCGGCATCGTCGTCTCCAGCGTCAACATCCAGAACGTGCAGGTGCCCGACGCGGTGCAGGCGGCGTTCAACGACGCCGTCAAGGCCGGCGCCGATCGCGACCGCTTCAAGAACGAGGGCCAGGCCTACGCCAGCGACGTGATCCCCAAGGCGCGCGGCACGGCGTCGCGCCTGCAGGAGGAGGCCCTGGGCTACAGCGCGCGCGTCGTGGCGCAGGCCGAAGGCGATGCGCAGCGCTTTCGCTCGGTGCTCACGGAGTACCAGAAGGCGCCCGTCGTCACGCGCGACCGCTTGTACATCGACACCATGCAGCAGATCTATGCCAACGTCACCAAGCTGATGGTGGACAGCCGCGCCGGCTCCAACCTGCTGTACCTGCCGCTGGATCGGCTGCTGCAGCAGTCGGGCGCGGCGTCCGCGCCCGCGCCGCTGGTCGCGCCGACGCCGGCGCCCGCCGAGACCGCGCCGGCGGCAT
>JAFECX010000067.1 GCA_018241895.1 Pseudomonadota bacterium | reverse complement strand
GCGCCCGATGCTGCGTCGGGAGTCGACGCGCCGCAGATGGCGGCCGCGCCGGCGGCCGCGGGCGTGATGCCGGCCACCGAACTCGTGGCGGCGCCCGAGGCGCTGGTACGCGATCCGCAACTCGACGCGCTGCTGCGGGCCCATCAGTGGGCGCGCGGCGGCGCGATCGGCTCGCCGCCCGGCGTGATGCTGCGCAACGTGGACATGGCCCTGCCGGTGCCGCCTGCCGCGCCGATGCCGGCGGCAGCGCGCGCCGTGCCGGCGGCCGCGGATGCCGGGCGGTGATCGCCGGGCAGCAACCGGCGCGTCCCGCACGGCAGCCGATGTCGCGTTCGATGTCGTTGCCGCGCTGGGCGCAGTGCGCACGGCCGAGGCGTCTTGCATGCGTTGCGCGTCTGGCCGCGCGGACCCTGGCCCCACTCGTCGTGCTCGCCGCCTTGCTGCCGTTGGCCGCGGCGCATGCCGGCGAACCCGATGCGATGGCGCTGCTCGAGCGCATGCGCAGTGCGGCCACCGCGGGCAACTACCAGGGCACGATGGTGTTCAGCGCGAACGGCGCCATCTCGAGCTCGCGCGTGTGGCACTACTGCGTCGGCGGCCAGACCTACGAACGGCTGGAGGCGCAGGACGGCCGCCA
This sequence comes from Pseudomonadota bacterium, assembly GCA_018241895.1. Lineage (GTDB taxonomy): Bacteria > Pseudomonadota > Gammaproteobacteria > Burkholderiales > Burkholderiaceae_C > Rubrivivax. The sequence continues at coordinate 1,547 of JAFECX010000067.1, read as the reverse complement.
GCAGACCGTGCTGCGCCACAACGACGAGTTGCGCACGGTCTGGCCGCAGTCGCATCTGGTGGTGATCGAGCAGCGCGAACCGCTGGCCGGCTGGTCGACCAAGGCCCAGGCGATCGAGGAGCGTGCACTGCTCAGCTATGAGTTGCGCGTCGAAGGCCAGGCGCGCGTCGCCGGCCGCGACGCCAACGTGGTGCTGCTCGAACCGCGCGACACCTTGCGCTACGCGCAACGGCTGTGGGTCGATCGCGGCAGCGGACTGATGCTGCGCGCCGACATCCTCGGGCCGGGCAATGCCGTGCTCGAGACGGCGGCGTTCAGCGAGATCGAGGTCGGCGTCAAGCCCGACCCGCAGAGCGTGCTGCGGGCGATGCGCGGTGTCGATTCGCGGTCCGACAAGGTCGCGCAGGCACGCGCGGCGAGCGCAACGCGCGACGGCGCGGGTGCGGTCGTGCCGTGGCGCGTGCTCAGGCCGACGCAGCGGCGCACGCAGCTCGAATCCGAGGGCTGGAGCCTGCAGACGATGGTTCCCGGCTTCCGGCTCGCCAGTTGTTCGATGCGCGGCCTGGACAGCGACGGACACGAGATGTCGGTGCTGCAGGCCGTCTTCTCCGACGGCCTGACCCATGTCTCGCTGTTCGTCGAACCGTATCGCCCCGGGCATCATCGTGGCGCGGTGCAGACTCGGCTCGGGGCCACCGGCACCGTGACGCGCCGCGTCGGCGAGCACTGGATCACCGTGGTCGGTGACGCGCCCGAGCCCACGCTCAGGCAGTTCGCACAAGCGCTCGAACCCCGGCGCTGAGGGCTGCCGGCGCCTGCGGTGCCACCGCGCAATTGTTCGGTGATCGATCGGTGATCGCTGCCGCTTATGCTTGACGCTGTCCGCGTCGCGTCGCGTCGCGCTGCGCTGCGCTGCGACGCCTTGCGTATTGCCTTTGCGTTTACCGTTTCCGTTTCCCCCTTTTCGCTTCTCCTTTGCATCGCCCCCGAGCGCATACGCCATGAACCGTGCCCCCGTCCTGCCCGCCCGCCCGCGAGGCGCGCGCCGCTTCGTCCTCGTGCTTGCCCTGGCGATCTGTGCGCCGGCCTGGTTGGCGCCGGCGCCGGTGCCGGCGCAGGCACTCACGCTGCCGGACTTCAGCGAACTGGCCGAGCGCGTGAGCCCCTCGGTGGTCAACATCCGCACCACCGAGCGCATGCGCGGCAGCACGCCCGAGGGGCTCGACCCGGGCATCGAGGATTTCCTGCGCCGCTTCGGCATCCCGCTGCCCGGTCGCCCGGGCCCGCGTGGCGCTCCGCGCGGCGACGACGATGCGCAGCCGCAGCAGCGCGGGGTCGGCTCGGGCTTCATCCTGAGCAGCGACGGCTACATCATGACCAACGCCCACGTCGTCGACGGTGCCGACGAGGTCATCGTCACCTTCACCGACAAGCGCGAGCTCAAGGCGCGCATCGTCGGCGCCGACCGCCGCACCGACGTCGCCGTGGTCAAGGTCGACGCCAGCGGCCTGCCGGCGGTGAAGATCGGCGACGTGAGCCAGCTCAAG
>JAFECX010000066.1 GCA_018241895.1 Pseudomonadota bacterium | reverse complement strand
GCAGGTTGCTGGCGGCGCCGGTGCCGCAGCCGGGCAGGCGATCGAGCCACGTTGCCCGCGCGGTTCACGCGACCGGCGTCGCCTCGACCATCGCGCGCACCTGCTCGACGGCGCCGCGCCCCGCGCCGGCCACCGGCAGCAGGCGATGCGCGAGGGTCTGCGGCAGGATCGCCTGCACGTCGTCGGGCGCCACGTAGTCGCGCCCGGCGAGCAGCGCGCGCGCGCGCGCCGCGCGCAGCACGGCGATGCCGGCGCGCGGCGACAGGCCCTCGGCGAACCAGCGCCCCGAGCGCGTGGCCGCGATCAGCGTCTGCAGGTAGTCGAGCAGCGGCTCGCTCGCGTGCACGCGCAGCACCGAGCGCTGCGCGGCCTCGAGTTCGGCCGGCGTCATGACGGCACGCAGCTCGCGCACCGTCTCGCGCCGGTCGCGGCCGGCCAGCAGCGCGCGCTCGCTGGTGCGGTCGGGGTAGCCGAGCGTGATGCGCATCAGGAAGCGGTCGAGCTGGCTCTCGGGCAGCGGGTAGGTGCCGATCTGGTCGCTCGGGTTCTGCGTCGCGATGACGAAGAACGGGTGCGGCAGCGGCCGCGTCTCGTTCTCGACGCTGACCTGGTGTTCCTCCATCGCCTCGAGCAGCGCGCTCTGCGTCTTGGGGCCGGCGCGGTTGATCTCGTCGGCCAGCAGCACCTGCGCGAACACCGGCCCGGGATGGAAGACGAAGCGCTCCTGCGCGCGCTCGAAGACGCTGACGCCGATCAGGTCGGAGGGCAGCAGGTCGGCCGTGAACTGCACGCGCCGGAAGTCCAGCCCGAGCGAGACCGCCAGCGTGTGCGCCAGCGTCGTCTTGCCGACCCCCGGCACGTCCTCGATCAGCAGATGCCCGCCGGCCAGCAGGCAGGCGATGCAGTCGTCGATCTGTGCCCGTTTGCCGACGACGACCGTGCTAATCTGGTCGCCCAGGGTGGCCAATCGCGACGCGAGGCTCGGGTCCATCCGATCGACCATACTCGAAAAGCCGGACTGCGATCTGCCGATGAGTACCGTCTTGTACAGCCATCCCGACTGCCGCCGCCACGACATGGGCGCCGGCCATCCCGAGTGCCCGCAGCGCCTGGACGCGATCTCCGACCAGTTGCTGGCCAGCGGGCTGGACATGGCGCTCGAGCACCGCGACGCGCCCAAGGCCGAGCTCGAACAGATCCAGCGTGCGCACACGGTCGGTTACGTGACGCGGCTCGTCGATCTGCTCGAGCAACTCAAGGCCTCGGGTGAGTCGCGCTACCTGGACCCCGACACCGTGGCCTCGCCGGGGACGCTGGACGCTGCGCTGCGTGCGGCCGGCGCCGCGGTGGCGGCCACCGACGACGTGCTTGCCGGGCGCGCGCGCAATGCCTTTTGCGCCGTGCGCCCGCCCGGCCACCACGCCACGCGCGACGAGGCGATGGGCTTTTGCTTCTTCAACAACGTCGCCATCGCGGCGCGCCATGCGCTGGCCGCGCACCGCCTCGAGCGCGTGGCGATCGTCGACTTCGACGTGCACCACGGCAACGGCACCGAAGACATCGTCGCCGGCGACGAGCGCGTGCTGATGGTCAGCTTCTTCCAGCATCCGCTGTACCCGTACAGCGGCGCGGTGCCGATGGGCACCAACATGGTCAACGTGCCGCTGGCACCGTATACGCGCGGGCCCGCGCTGCGCCAGGCGATCGAGCAGATGTGGCGTCCGGCGCTCGAGGGCTTCCGGCCCCAGATGCTGTTCGTCAGCGCCGGCTTCGACGCGCACCGCGAGGACGACATGGGGCAGCTCGGCCTCGTCGAGGCCGACTACGAGTGGATCACGCGCCTGATCGTCGAGATGGCCGAACGCCACGGCGACGGGCGCATCGTCTCGTGCCTGGAAGGCGGCTACAACCTGAGTGCGCTGGGACGCAGCGTCGTGACGCACCTGAGGGTGCTCTCCGGGATGATCTGAGCCGCTGGCGATGAACCGCGCGGTCGACCTGCAGGATCTGCAGCGCCTGCTGAGCCTGCTCGTGCGCCCGACGGCGCTCGTCGAGCTGGCCGTCCTCTGCGCCTGCCTGCTCGCGGCCTGGCTGCTGAGCGGGCTTCTGCGCGGCCGGCGCCGGCCGCGCGACTCGATCTGGTTCGGCGCGCGCCTGGTCGACGGGCTGCTGTTCCCGCTGCTGGCGCTCGTGCTGGCGTTGGCGGCGCAATGGGCGCTGCTGGCCGACCTGCCGCCGGCGGTGTTCCGGCTCGTCGTGCCGGTGCTGCTGTCGCTGGTCGTCGTGCGGCTGGTCGTGCACGTGCTGCGCCGCGCCTTCCCCGGCTCGCCGTCGATGCGCACGCTCGGTCGCAGCGTCTCGTGGCTGGCCTGGATCGCCGCCGTGCTCTGGATCACCGGGGCACTGCCATGGCTGCTCGACGCGCTGGGCGAGCTGCGCATCCGCATCGGCGGCACGCAGGTCTCGGCGCGCAACCTCGTCGACGGCGTGCTGAGCGCCCTGCTGGCGCTCGTGCTGGCGCTGTGGGTGAGCTCGGTGTTCGAGGCGCGGCTGCTGCACGGCGCGACCGACAACCTCGGCATCCGCAAGATGGCGGCCAACGTCGTGCGCTCGTTGCTGCTGTTCGTCGGCCTGTTGGTCGCCTTGTCCGCCGCCGGCATCGACCTGACGACGCTGGGCGTGCTCGGCGGCGCGGTCGGCGTGGGCATCGGCTTCGGACTGCAGCGGCTGGCCGCGAACTACGTGAGCGGCTTCGTCATCCTGGCCGAGCGCAGCATGCGCATCGGCGACACGGTCAAGGTCGACGGCTTCGAGGGCCGCATCACCGACATCACGACCCGCTTCACGCGCATCCGTGCCTTCAACGGCCGCGAGAGCATCGTGCCCAACGAGATGATGGTCGCGCAGCGGGTCGAGAACTACTCGCTCGCCGATCCGAACGTGATCCTCAAGACCACGGTGCAGGTGGCCTACGGCAGCGACCTCGATGCCGTGATGCCGCGGCTGGCGGCGGCCGTGACGCAGGCGCCGGGCGTCCTCGCGCAGCCTGCGCCCGCTGTGCTGCTGAGCGGCTTCGGCGCCGACGGCCTCGACCTGACGGTCGAGTTCTGGATCTCCGATCCCGACGACGACACCGGCGTCGTCACGAGCGCGGTCAACCTCACCATCCTGCACACGCTCGACGCGATGGGCGTCGAGATCCCGTTCCCGCAGCGCGTGGTCCGTCAGCCCGCGGGCGCGTGACCGCGAGCGTGACTCGGGGCCACCGCATCTTGGACCGGATCTGGCTTGCCGCACCCGCACCGGCGCTGCGCTTGGACGCGGCGCGGGTGGCAACGCCCAACCCGGCCGCGCGGGCGCTGGCCCGGGCCCAGGGCTGGAGCGACGACGTCTGGCAGCGGCTGGCCGCGCAGGCCGCAGCGCGGCTGGCCGATGCGAGCGCGCCGCGCGACATCGTGCTGCGCGTGCACGGGCGCGAGCTTGGCGGCCGGCTGGTGCCGCTGGACGAGGGCGCGCTGCTCTGGTTGCTCGCACCGGCACCGGCCATGACCGATGCCCAGACCGCGGTCGACGAGTGCACTGCGGCCGCGGCGCCGCCCGCCGCTGCCGCGGCGCGCGCCCCGGTCCTGGCCGACGGCCTGCACGTCGAGCCGCCGCTGCACACATGGGCGCCACGGCGCGAGCTCGACCGCGCGCTGCTCGCGATCGACGCCGCCGGCATCGGCGTGTGGGAGCGCGATGCGAACGGCCGCATGGTCTACTGGAACGACGCCATGTACCGCATGCGCGGGCTCGATCCGCGCGATCCGCGACCGCTCGAGGAGCTCGCCGCGCAGTGCATGCCCGAAGAGGATCGCGAGCGCGTGGGCCGCCTCATCGCCTCCAACCTGGCGCGTGGCGAGGCCTACAGCACCGAGTTGCGCGTGCGCTGCGCCGACGGCCGCTGGCGCTGGCTGGCGGCGCACGGGCGTGCGGTGCGGGACCGCGAGGGGCGCTCGCGCGGCATCGTCGGCGTGCACCTGGACATCACCGAGCGCAAGGAGTCGGAGCTGCTGCAGCGCGAGAAGGAGCGCGTCGAGCAGGCGAGCCGGGACAAGTCGGCCTTCATGGCGCGCATCAGCCACGAGCTGCGCACGCCGTTGAATGCCGTGCTCGGCTTCGCGCGGCTGCTCGACGACGATCGCGACGAACCGCCCAGCGCGCGCCAGCGCGAGCGTCTGCACCGCATCGCCGATGCCGGCCACCGGCTGCTGGCGCTGGTCGACGACATGCTCGAGCTCGCACGTGTGGAGGCCGGCGCGGTGGCGGCGCCGGCGCCGGTGCCCATGCCGGTCGTGCTGGCCGCGCTGCTCGACGATGCGCGAGGCGCCGTGAAGGCGCTGGCGCGTGAACAGGGCGTGGCGCTGGTGGTGAGCGACATCGACACCCGCGCGGTGGCCGCGGCCGATCCGGCACGGCTGCTGCGCGCGCTCACGCTGGTGCTGCAGCACGCGCTGGGGCGCAGCGCGCCGGGCTCGCAGGTGCGGCTGCGCGCCGGCTGCGCGCCCGAGGCGCGGACCGTGTTCGTGCAGGTGGCCGACGACGGTCCGCAGCTGAGCGCCGAGCAGCACCTGTGGCTGTTCGAGTCGTTTGCGCCGCTGGACCGCAGCGCCGACGCCGATGACGAGGGGAGCCTGCGACTGTCGCTGGCGCGCGGCCTCGTGCAGTCGCAGGACGGTCGCCTGCAGGCCAGCGCGCGCAGCGACGGCGGCCTGGACTACCGGCTCGAGTTGCCCCGCGCCGTAGCGACCCGCCTCGACCACGCGGGCTTCGACGGCGCGGGTGTCGACGGCGCGGGTGGCGACGGCGCGGGCTTCGACGGCGCGGGTGTCGACGGGGCGGGTGTCGACGGGGCGGGTGTCGACGGGGCGGGTGGCGACGGGGCGGGTGGCGACGGTTCGGACGCCGCGGCCGCGCGCGCAGCGGTCGTCACGGCGCCGGCGGCGCCCGCCGCTGCAGCGCGGCCGCTGCGCGTGCTGTGCGTCGAGGACAACCCGGTCAACCTGCTGCTCGTGCGCGAGTTGCTCGCGCTGCGCCCGGGCGTGCAGCTGGCCAGTGCGGAGGATGGGGCGTCGGCCCTGGCGCTGGCGTCCGAGCACGCGCCCGAGCTGCTGCTGCTGGACATGCAGTTGCCCGACATGCACGGCATCGAACTGATGGGCGCCTTGCGCGCGCTGCCGCAGTGCGCGGCGAGCACCTTCGTCGCGCTGTCGGCCGATGCCGTGAGCGAGCATGTCGAGCGCGCGTTGGCCGCAGGCTTCGATGCCTACTGGACCAAGCCGATCGACTTCGACCACTTCCTCGCCGAGTTCGACCGTCTGGCCGCAGCGCGCGCCGGCTGATCGGGGTGCCGCGCGCCGGCGACGCCGGCACACGACGCGGCAGCGGGCTGCGGTGCTTCACGCCCCAGCGGTGTGAGCCGCATCGCACGTCAGCGGCGTGAGCCGCATCGCGCCGCAGCGGCGTGAGCCGCATCGCGCCGCAGCGGCGTGAGCCGCATCGCGCCGCAGCGGCGTGAGCCGCATCGCGCCGCAGCGGCGTGAGCCGCATCGCGCGTCCGCGGCGCCGCGACACACCGCGCGCCGGCGACACCGGCTCACGGCGCCAGGCGCTCGCGCTGCCAGCGGCCGTCGTCTTGCAGCCGGTAGACGAGCCGGTCGTGCAGCCGGCTCTTGCGCCCCTGCCAGAACTCCCAGCGGTCGGGCTGGAGGCGGTAACCACCCCAGAAGGGCGGCCGCGGCGGCTCGAGCCCATGGCGCAGGGCCGCTTTCGCCGCTTCGGCCACCAGCCAGGCGCGCGAGGCGATCGGCCGGCTCTGCGGCGAGGCCCAGGCGCCCAGCCGCGAGTCCAGCGGCCGCGTCGCGTAGTAGGCGTCGGATTCGTCGGCCGAGGCCCGCTCGACGCGCCCTTCGATGCGCACCACGCGCTCGAGCTCGACCCAGTGGAACTGCAGCGCCGCGTACGGGTTGCCGGCCAGCTCCTGCCCCTTGCGGCTTTCGTAGTTGCTGTACCAGACGATGCCCTGCGCGTCGAAGCCCTTGACGAGCACGATGCGCGAAGAAGGCCGTCCGTCGGCGCCGACGGTGGCCAGCGTCATCGCGTTGGGCTCGGGCAGACGGCTGGCGAGCGCCTGCTCGAACCAGCGCGCGAACAGCGCGCTCGGCTCGGCCGGCGCATCGCCTTCGTCGAGCGCGTCGCGTTCGTAGCTCTTGCGCAGCGCGGCGATGTCCATGTGGCATTCTAGGGATGGCGCCGCGCCCGCAGCCGGCGGCTGGGCCGCCACCAGCGCCTGCATCGACCCGCGTCGGCGGTCGAAAAGGGTCAGTTCTCCCTCGTGCAGCGCGAGTCGTAACAGCACGCAACGCCGGCCGGGGGGCTAGTCCTTAGGTGTAACGCCGTAGGTAGACATCCCCTTGGCCGGCCGGCGCAGCGCTTGCATCCTCGTTCATGCCGCGGTACGTCAACGGGCACTCGAACAAGCAGATGCGTCCCCACCGTGCCATGAGGTTTCGTCCCACCATCGTCGTGCTGGCTGCGGGCCTGGGCAGCCGCTTCGGCGCCTCGGAGCACAAGCTGGCGCAGCCGTTCGGCACCTCGACCGTGCTCGCCACGACGCTGCGCCACGCCATCGAGACGCAACTGCCGATCGTGCTCGTCACCACCGAGCGGCTGGCACCGCTGGCGGCGCGCCTGCTCGCGCGCCGCGACATCGTCGTGCTGCCCGCGGCCGACGCGGCGCGCGGCATGGGCGCGAGCATCGCCACCGGCGTGGCCGAGCGTTCCGGGGCGCCGGGCTGGCTGGTCCTGCCCGGCGACATGCCGCTGGTGCAGCCCGCGTCGATCCACGCCGTGGCGGCCGCCCTCGAGCAACACGTGATCGCCTATGCGCAGCACCGCGGGCGGCGCGGCCATCCGGTGGGCTTTTCGGCCGAGCTGTACTCCGAGCTCGTCACGCTGAGCGGCGACGAGGGGGCGCGGCGCATCGTCGCGCGCTACCCCGCGCACGGCCAGGAGGTCGACGACCGCGGCGTGCTGGTCGACATCGACACGCCGGCCGAGCTCGAGGCGGCACGTGCCGCCGCGGGGGCGGGCGGCGGCACCGAGCCGGCGCGCACCTGAGCGTGCTGCCGACCTCTGTCGCGGGTTGCCGGCGCGCGCGAGCCGGCAGGCGCGGGATCGCACACGAGAGGCTCGGGGGGCGTCGCGGGCGCGGTGAGCGCGCCGCGCCAGCGTCGGATCTGCCCGTGACCTTTGGTCTGCCGACGCGACTCGAACGCGCAACCGTGATCGCGCCGCGCCGCCCTCAGAACCGGTGAACGAACCGCTCACGGGTGCTCAGAGCAGCCCGTGCCGGCGCGCCACGCCGACGAGCCGCTCGACCTCGCGGTCGCGCACGCCGTGCGCGCGCAGCGCCAGCGCGGTCTCGTGCAGGTACTCGAGCGTGGTGCCGTAGCGCCCGCGGGCGTGGCGCAGGATGCGCACCAGTTCGTCGTCGGCCAGGCGCGGCAGGAAGGACTCGCTGCGCCGGCTGAGCGTGAAGGCGAGCGCCAGCACCGGCCCCTGCGGCGTGCGGCAGGGCAGCAGCCGCGCCTCGTAGACGCCGGTGGGCATCTCGCGTGCCCACAGGCTGCGCAACTGGGCGTCGATGCCCTCGCGGTGCAGCCGGTAGACCAGCCCCCGGCAGGCGCCGCCGGGCAGCAGCGCGAACACGAGCCCGGGCTGCTCGGGCGTGCCGCGGTTGACGTGCGAGCGCATGCGCAGCGCACGATGCCATCCGTGCACGAGCGCCGGGCGACGCTCGGCGACCTCGAACTCGGGGCGCCAGATGAGCGACGCATAGCCGAACACCCAGTGCGCGGCCTGGCGGCTCCAGCGCTCGTGCAGCACCTGCAGCGCCTGCTGCGCGTCGCGTGCGACGAGGCCGGGCCCCAGCGTGCCGCGCGCGTCGGCGGCGACCGTCCGGTGCGCGTCGGCGGGAGCGCCCGCATCGGCGCGCTGCCGGCCGTCATTCACCGCGCATCAACCTGCCCAGCGCCGAGTCGCCGCGCGCGTCGGCGGCGCCGCGGGCGTCGGCCTCGCTGCGGTTGTGGCCGAGCTCGAACTTGCCGACCTGGCGCTCGACGGCGCCGATGCGCGCGGCCGCATCGTGCCGTTCGTGGGGTCCGGGCAGGTACATGGCGGCGCTCGGCGGACGGTCGCGGCAGATCGACGCCAGGCTGGAGGCAGATCGGCGCGTGTTCGCGGCGGGCTGGCGGCGCTCAGTCCGCGCGCTCGATCAGCTCGATCTTGTAGCCGTCGGGATCGGTGACGAAGGCGATCATCGTCGTGCCGCCCTGGACCGGCCCGGGTTCGCGCGTGACGGCGCCACCGAGCGCCGCGGCCTTGTCGCGCAGCGCGGCACAGCTGGCGTGCACGTCGGGCACGCCGATCGCGATGTGGCCGAACGCGCCACCCAACTCGTACGACGTGACGCCGTAGTTGTAGGTGAGCTCGATCTCGGCATGCTCGGGGTTGCGGCCGTAGCCGAGGAAGGCGAGGTCGTACTTCTGCTCGGGGCGCTCGGTGGTGTGCAGCAGCGTCATGCCCAGCACTTCGGTGTAGAAGCGGATCGAACGCTGCAGGTCGCCGACGCGCAGCATGGTGTGGAGGATGCGCATGGCTGCATTGTCGTGCAGCGGCGCGACGCGTGCGCGCGTCGTGCAGGACGTGGCAGCGACGTGCCTGCGGTCCGGGCCTGCGATCCGGGCCTGCTTGCGCCGCGCCGGGCCGCTGCCGGCGCGGATGCGCCCCGGCTCGCTGCATGCCGCCGGGCGGCCGCTGCCCAGCGCGCGAGCCCCGCGCGACACGGGCGGGCTCCCGAGGCCCGGGCCGGCGTCACACCGGCATCGTGTAGTTGAGCGTCATGCGCCCGCCGTCGACGAACACGATCTCGCCCGTGACGTAGCTTGCGGCGTCGCTCAGCAGGAAGGCCACGACGTCGGCGACTTCGGCCGGCTCGCCCAGGCGCTGCATCGGCGTGCGGCTCATGATGCGCGCGCGGTCCGCGTCGCTGCCCAGCACCGCGGCGCGCGCCAGCTCGGTGGCGATGGTGCCCGGCGCCACCGCGTTGACGCGCACGCCGTGCTCGGCGAGCGCGAGCGCCATCACGCGCGTGAGCTGGTCGATCGCGCCCTTGCTCGCGTTGTAGCTGGCGATCGTCGGGATCGTCAGCGTGCCGTTGACGCTGCTCATGTTGACGATCGCACCCCGGCGCTGCCGCGCCAGTTCGCGCGCCACCGCCTGGCCGACGAGGAAGTGGCCCTTGAGGTTGACCTCCAGCACGGCGTCCCAGTCGGCCTCGGTGATGTCGAGAAAGGGCGCGGCGCGGAAGATGCCGGCGTTGTTGACCAGCGCGTCGACGCGACCGAAATGCGCCAGCGTGGCGGCCAGCGCCGCGTCGACCTCGGCCCTGGCGGCGACGTTGCAGTGCCGGTACAGGACCTCCGCGCCCGTTGCCGCGAGCGAGTGCGCGAGCGCGGCACCGGCGGCGTCGGCGATGTCCCACAGCGCGACACGCGCGCCGTCGGCGACGAGCCGGCGCACGCAGGCCGCGCCGATGCCCTGTGCGGCGCCGGTGACGATGCACACGCGGGCGTCGAGGCCGAAGTGGATCGGGTGCGGCATGGGTTCTCCTCGTGAGCGGGCGCGACGCTTCAGCGATCGAGCCAGACCGCCATGCCCTGGGCGTTGAGCTCGAGGTCGACGGCCAGCAGCTCGCCCAGGGCGGCGCGCGACATCGTGCCGCCGTGCGCGTGCAGGCCGGCCGCATACAGCTCGAGCAGGCCGCGCATCAGGGCCTCGTGCCGCGCCGCGGGCGCCAGGTGCCGCTCGCGCCGGCCGAGCTCGACCATGCGCGCCAGCACGTCGAGCAGCTGCGCGCCCAGCCGCTGCACCTCGCCCTCGGTGCCGCCGACGCGCCCGAAGTGCGTGAGGTACATCCAGCGCGGGCGGCGTGCGAGCAGCCGGCCGATCGTGCGCTCGAGCGCGTCGGGTTCGAACTGCACCGGCGTCGTCGTGGGCAGCATCCACGGCCCCTGCGGCGTGGCCAGCTCGGGGTAGGCGAGGCCGAAGCAGTCGCCGGTGAACCAGCCGCCCGAGGCCTCGTCCCAGAGGCAGTGGTGGTGCCGTGCGTGCCCCGGCGTGTCGGCGAACTCGAGTGCCCGTGCGCCCAGCGCCACGCGCATTCCGTCGCTCGTCGGGTCGACGCGCTCGGCGGCAATCGGCACGGCCTCGCCGTAGGCGCGCGCCATCTCGTCGGGCCCGTAGACGGCGGTCGCGCCGGCCCACAGCGCCGTCGGGTCGATCAGGTGCCGCGCGCCGCGCGGATGCACGAGCAGCCGTGCCGCGGGCAGCGCGCGCATCAGCACGCCGGCGCCCCCGGCATGGTCGAGGTGCACGTGCGTCGGGATGACCCACTGCACCGCATCGCGCGCCAGGCCCAGCGCGTCCAGGGCGGCCAGCAGCCGCGGCACGCCGAAGGCGGTGCCGGTGTCGACGAAGGCCGCGCGCCCCGCGTCGACGACGAGGTAGGCGGCGTCGAAGTGCGCGCGCATGAATCCGGTGTCGATGGCCCACAGGCCCTCGGCCAGCGGCGCGACGAAATCGGGCAAGGCGGTGTGCATGCGCCGCATTCTGAACGAGCCGTGCGCACGCGCGCTGCGCGCAGGTTTGCGCGCCGCGCCGTCGCGGCGCGTATCGGGTCGGGCGCCGTGCCTTCGCGGCGCGCAGGGAATTCCGAGTGCCGCAGCGCAGCGCTGACACAATGCCGGCGAGGAGACAAGACCATGCGCATCGTCTGCATCGGCGGCGGGCCCGCGGGCCTGTATTTCGGGCTCTTGATGAAGAAGCTCGACCCGAACCACCACATCACGGTGGTCGAGCGCAACCGGCCCTACGACACCTTCGGCTGGGGCGTCGTGTTCAGCGACGCGACGATGGACAACATGCGGCAGTGGGACGTCGAGACCGCCGACGCGATCGAGGTCGCCTTCAACCACTGGGACGACATCGAGCTGTATTTCAAGGGCCGCACGATCCGTTCGGGCGGCCACGGCTTCGTCGGCATCGGACGCAAGAAGCTGCTCAACATCCTGCAGCACCGCTGCGAGCAGCTGGGTGTCGAGCTGGTGTTCGAGACCGAATCCGGCGGCGACGCCGACTATCCCGATGCCGATCTCGTGGTCGCCAGCGACGGCATCAACTCCAAGGTGCGCAGCAAGTACGCCGACGTCTTCGAGCCCGACATCGTGACGCGGCCCAACCGCTACATCTGGCTCGGCACCACGCTGCTCGTCGACGCGTTCACCTTCCTTTTCGAGGCGACCGAGCACGGCTGGTTCCAGGCCCACGTGTACAAGTTCGACGAGCAGACGACGACCTTCATCGTCGAGACGCCCGAAGCGGTGTGGCAGGCGCAGGGGCTCGACCAGGCGACGACCGACGAGAGCATCGCGTTCTGCGAGCGGCTGTTCGCGGCGCACCTGAAGGGCCACCCGCTGATGTCCAACGCGCGCCACCTCGACCCGCTCAAGCGCGGCGCGGCGTGGCTGAACTTCGCGCGCGTGCGCTGCAAGCGCTGGCACCACGACAACGGCCGCAGTCACGTCGTGCTGATGGGCGACGCGGTGCACACCGCGCACTTCGCGATCGGCTCGGGCACCAAGCTCGCGCTGGAGGATGCGATCGAACTCACGCGCCTGTTCCGCGACCAGCCCGGCGCCCCGATCGCCGAGGTGCTCGAGCGCTACCAGGCGGCGCGCGAGATCGACGTGCTGCGGCTGCAAAACGCGGCCTGGAACGCGATGGAGTGGTTCGAGGTCGTGGGCGCGCGCTACTGCAACCAGCTGCCGCCCGAGCAGTTCATGTACAGCATGCTCACGCGCAGCCAGCGCATCAGCCACGAGAACCTGCGCCTGCGCGACGCCGCGTGGCTCGAAGGCTACGAGCGCTGGTTCGCCGCGCGTGCCGGCGTGCCGCTCGCGCCCGCCGCCAAGGTGCCGAGCCCGATGTTCACGCCGTTCACGCTGCGCGGCGTGACCTTCGCCAACCGCGTCGTCGTCTCGCCGATGGCGATGTACTCGGCCACCGACGGCGTGCCCAACGACTTTCACCTCGCGCACTTCGGCGCGCGCGCGCTCGGCGGCGCGGCGCTGCTGTTCACCGAGATGACCTGCCCGAGCGCCGATGCGCGCATCAGCGAAGGCTGTGCGGGTCTGTGGAACGACGCCCAGCGCGACGCCTGGAAGCGCATCGTCGACTTCGTGCACGCGCGCTCGGGCGCGAAGATGGGTCTGCAGCTGGGCCACGCCGGGCGCAAGGGCGCCACGCGCCGGCCCTGGGAGCCCGGCGGCGACGAGCAGCCGATCGCCCAGCCGTGGCCGCTCGTCTCGCCGTCGGCCATCGCCTACGCGCCGCAGCTGCCGCTGCCGCGCGAGATGACGCGCGCGGACATGCAGCGCATCACGGCCGACTTCGTGGCCGCGGCACGGCGCGGTGCCGAGGCCGGCTTCGACATCCTCGAGCTGCACTGCGCGCACGGCTACCTGCTGTCGTGCTTCCTGTCGCCGCTGGCCAACCGCCGCAGCGATGCCTACGGCGGCTCGCTCGAGCAGCGCGCGCGCTATCCGCTCGAGGTGTTCGCCGCGCTGCGTGCCGTGTGGCCCGACGACAAGCCGATCGCGGTGCGCCTGTCGTGCCACGACTGGTACCCCGGCGGCAACACGGCCGACGACGCCGTGGCGCTGGCACGCCTGTTCAAGGACGCGGGCGCCGACCTCGTCGACTGCAGCTCGGGTCAGGTGGTGGCCGAGCAGCAGCCGGTGTACGGCCGCATGTGGCAGACGCCCTTTGCCGACCGCATCCGCAACGAGGTCGGCCTGCCGACGATGGCCGTGGGCGCCATCTACGAGGCCGACCACGTGAACATGATCATCGCCGCCGGGCGCGCCGACCTGTGCGCGGTGGCGCGCCCCCATCTGGCCGATCCGGCGTGGACGCTGCACGAGGCGGCGCGCATCGGCCAGGAGGCGCTGGTCTGGCCCGAGCCGTACCGGCGCTCGCGCCTGCAGTACGAGACCAACCTGCGGCGCGCGCGCGCGGGCTGAAGCGCCGCGCAGCGTCGTGCGACGACGGTCTGCCCTGCGGCGCGTCATGGCGCCGCGACGGCGCTGCTGCCGTTGCGCCCGCGTCCCGGGGCGGGCAGGGGCGCGCCTTCAGCCGCCGTTGGGCACCACGGTCCACAGGTGCGCGATGTCGGCCGTGCCGTCGCTGCCCTTGACGCCGCGCAGCGTCTGCAGCGCCTGCGCGCGGTTCCTGCCCGACTGCAGCTGCGCCATGCCCAGGCGCAGCCGGGCCTCGTCGGGGCGCTTGAGGCCGCCCTTGGCGATGCCCTGCTGCATCAGCTGCAGCCCCTTGTCGACTTCGCCGATCGGGACGTAGGCGTAGCCGATCTTCACGAGTTGGTCGCCGTCCTTCTCGGCGGCGGCCTCGGCCGCCTGCGCGCCCAGGCTGGCCTTGGCGTCGGCAAGGTGCTTGAGCGCGAGTTCGCGCAGCCGCTGGTGGCGCGGCGCCTCGGCGCCGGTGCCCAGTGCCCCGCTCTTGTAGCCCTGGTCGATGACGCGCAGCGCCTCGGCCGGCAGGCCGGCCTGCAGCGCGAGCTGCGCCAGCTCCATGTACTCGTCGGTCTTGGTCAGCGTGCCGGTGGCCAGCCGCAGGCGCATGACGTCGATGTCGTAGCGCTGCGAGAAGCCCGCCTTGCGCGGCAGCCGCGCCAGGAAGGCGCTCCAGTACTCCTTCTTCGGATAGTCGAGCACCAGCTTCTCGAGCGTGGCGACGTAGCCGGCCGTGTTGCCCGTGCGTTGCTGCGCGTCGGCCAGGCGCAGCAGCTCGCCCTCGTCCGGGCGGCGGCCGGCCTGCTCGGCCGCGTGCACCGCGGCCGCGGCGTCGCGCGCGATCGACGCGTAGTCGCCGCTCGCCGCCTGCAGGTACTGCTGCAACTGCCGCACCGTGGCGCCGTTGTTGCCGGCGGCGACGGCCTTGGCGAGCCATTCGCCGGCCTTCGCGTTGTTGCGCATCTGCGCATAGGCGCTGGCGATCTGCTCGGCGTACTGGCCGAGTTGTGCGCCGCTGGATCGGGCGGCGAGCGCCTCGAGCGCCTGCACGGCCGCGGGCAGGTCGCCGGCGCGCTGCGCGGCCGCCGCCTTCATCGTGTCGATCGTCTGCCGTTCGGCCGGCGTGATGCCGCCGGCCGCCTCGGCCTCGCGCACCCGGGCCAGCGCCTCCTTCGCCTTGCCGGCCTTGAGCAGTTCGCCGGCCTGCTGCAGCGGCTTGCCGACCTCGGGGCGCAGGCCCTGCGCGGCGGCCGGCTGCGCCGCCGCCAGGGCCACCAGGGTCAGTGCGAGGAGCCGGGAGCGTGGCGACTTCGTCATGGCTTCAGAGGAACTGCTCGTTGCCGACGATGCCGATCTTGGTCACGCCCAGGCGCTGCGCCGAGGCCAGGATCATCGCCACCACCCGGTACGGCACGAGCTTGTTCGGCCGCAGGTGCACCTCGGGCTGGTCGGGCTGCGCCGCCACCGCCCTGAGGCGTTGTTCGAGTGCCGCCCGGTCGGGGACGATCTCGCCGTCCCAGCCGATGGTGCCGTCGAAGTCGACGTCGATGCGCACGATCTGCGGCGGCACCGGCGGCGGTGCGCTGTTGGCGATCGGCATGTTCATCTTCACCGCGTGCGTCTGGATCGGGATGGTGATGATGAACATGATCAGCAGCACCAGCATCACGTCGATGAGCGGCGTGGTGTTGATGTCGAGGATGTTGTCGCCCTCGTCGCTGGTTGCGAACTGCATCGCCATGGCGCGTGCCTCCTACTGCTGCGCGGCGATGCCCGCCGGCGGTTCGGTGATGAAGCCGACCTTGAGGATGCCCGCGCGCTGGCAGGCGACGACGACGCGGCCGATCGCCTCGTAGCGCACGTCCAGATCGCCGCGGATGTGCACCTCGGGCTGCGGCTCCTTGACCGCCTCGACCTTCAGGCGCGCCACCAGCGCCTCGATGTCGGGGATGCGCTCCATGCCCCAGTAGATCTCGCCGTCGCGGTTGACCGAGATCAGCACGTTCTCCGGCTTGGTCTGCGTCGGCACGTTGCGCTCGTGCGGCAGCTCGAGGCGGATCGACTGCGTGACCACCGGGATCGTGATCAGGAAGATGATCAGCAGCACCAGCATCACGTCCACCAGCGGCGTGGTGTTGATGGTGTTGTTGAGCTGGTCCTCGGCGTCGGCTTCGGCCTGACCGACTTGCATCGCCATCGCGGGCTCCCGTGAGAACTGCGCGCGCGCCGCGCCCGCCTAGCGCTTGCCCGCGACCAGCACGCTGTGCAGGTCGCCCGCAAAGGCGCGCGTGGCGTCGAGCACGTTCTTGTTGCGGCGCAGCAGCCAGTTGTATCCCATCACCGCCGGCACCGCCGCGGCCAGGCCGAGCGCCGTCATGATGAGCGCCTCGCCCACCGGGCCGGCGACCTTGTCGATCGAGGCCTGACCGCTGATGCCGATCTTGACGAGCGCGTTGTAGATGCCCCAGACGGTGCCGAACAGGCCGACGAACGGCGCCGTCGAGCCGACCGTGGCGAGAAAGGCCATGCCGTCCTGCAGCCGCGACTGCACGCTGCCCACCGCGCGGTCGATCGACATGCCGATCCAGGTCAGCTTGTCGATCGTCTCGACCATCGTGCCTTCGTGGTGATCGCTCGCCTTGATGCCCTGTTCGGCGATGTAGCGCAGGGCCGAGCCCTCGGCGAGCTGGCCGACGCCGGCCTTGACCGAGCCGGCCTTCCAGAACGTCTCGGCGTTCTGGCGTGCGCTCCTGAGCATCGCGCGCTGCTCGAACACCTTCGTGAAGATGATGTACCAGCTGCCGATCGACATGATGATCAGGATGGCCAGCGTGCCGCGGGCGACGAAGTCGCCCTGGTTCCACAGGGCCTTGAGGCCGTAGGGGTTGTCGACCGCCTCGGTGCCGATCGTCGGCGCCGTGGCTGCCGCCGGCGCCGGCGCCGCCGTCGCCTCGGGTGCCGCCGCGGCCGGCGCATCGGGCGCGGGCTGCGAAGCGGCTTGCGTCAGCGCCTGGGCGACGGCCGGTGCCGGCGCGATGGCGGCCAGCGTGACGGTGGCGACGAGGGCCGCGGCCAGCGAGGTGCGCACGAGGGTGGACAGGGACATGGTTTCTCCAGCGGGATCTTGGGCAGGGCCCACGCGGCCGTGATGTGGCGTGGCGCGTGTCGGGGTTGGGCAGGAGCTGCGGGCAGGGTGATCGAAGCGTGGCAGGGCCGGTGGCGCAAGTGCGGGCCGACGAGATGCCTCACTCGAGCTTCCAGACGTACTCGACGTCGAACGAGCCGCCGACGGGCTTGCCGTTCTCGTCGATGCCGGCCGTGAACCTGCACTCGCCGAGCTTGGCCAGTGCGACGCGGTCGAGCATCTTGTGTTCGCGTGTCGGCCCGGCCGACTTGACGACCTCGGCGCTGGCCAGCTTGCCGTCGGCACCGACGACGAAGCGGATGCGCGTCGAGCCGGTGGCTTCGGCGCGGCGCGCGGCGGCCGGGTAGTCGTCGCTGCTGGGCGCACAGGCGCGCACGTTGGCGATCGCCGGCTTGGCGACCACGCGCGGTGGTGGCGGCGGCGCGGGCGGTGCCGGCGGTGCCACCGGCGGCGGCGGCGGCGCGATCGTCACCGGCGCCGGCGGCGGCGCGACGGTGGTCGTGGTGATGGTCGGCGCGGCCACCGGCGGCGCGTTGACGTGCACCTCGGGCGGCGGCACGAACGAAGGCGGCGGCGGCGCGAGTTTCGGCGGCGGCGGCAGGTTCTCGGGCGGCGGCGGAGGCGGGGGCTTGGCCTCCTCGATGATCTTGGTCTCGATCGGCGCGCGGATCACTTCGACCATGCGCTGCGCGAGTCCCGTGACCAGCGCCCAGCCCAGCAGCACGTGCAGCGCCAGCACGAGCCCCAGGGTCACCACATGCCGGCCAGGTCTGCGCTGCTGTTGGGCGAAATCCACTCGCGTTCTCCGGTCGCTTGCGCGCGGATTTCGCGCCCGACACGACATCGGCTGCTTCGGCAGCCTCGTGGGCCGTCGGCTGGCCCTGCTCCACCAAGGGATGTAACTATATCGTGACGGGCGGGCGCATCCGCTCCGGGATCCGGCTGCGCCCCCTGGGTCGGGTGGCCACGTGCCCAACGGCGTCCTGCCGGCGGACTCGAGATCGGCCCCGCGATCGCGACCGCGGTGCGCGAAGCGCCATGACGATGCCGCGGCGACGCCGCCGCCGGCCGGCGCCCGCGCGCCGACG